>CAXTEP010000097.1:1385-6380 GCA_964243125.1 uncultured Lichenihabitans sp.
ACGGGCCTGCGGCAAACCCTGCAATGGTACCTCGACAACGACTGGTGGTGGCGGCCGCTGCGGATCGGCGTCTACGCGGGCGAGCGGCTCGGCCTTGCCGACACGGGTCCGGGCGTCGCGCCGGCGGGACCCTGACGCGTGCGCATCGCCGTGACGGGCCGCGACGGGCAGGTGGCCCGCGCGCTAGCCGAACGGGGCCCGGGCGAGGGCGTGACGATCCTGCGCCTGGGACGGCCGGATCTCGACCTGACCAGAACCGACACGATCCTGCCGGTGCTGCGGGCCGCGCGGCCCGACGCGGTCGTCAACGCGGCCGCCTACACGGCTGTCGACGCGGCCGAACGCGAGCCGGACCTCGCCGACGCGGTCAACCACCGCGGGGCCGGCGCCGTGGCCCGCGCGGCCGCGATCCTCGACGTGCCGGTGATCCAGCTGTCGACCGACTACGTGTTCGACGGCGCGAGCCCGCGGCCCTACCGGCCCGACGATCCCACCGGTCCCCTCGGCGTCTACGGCCGCACCAAGTTTTTGGGCGAACGGGCGGTCGCGGCCGCCCACCCCCGCGCCGTGATCCTGCGGACCTCCTGGATCTACGGCCCGTTCGGCCGCAATTTCGTGACCGCCATGCTGGCCCTGGCGGCGGCGCGGGACGAGGTGGCGGTGGTGGACGACCAGCACGGGTGCCCGACCGCGGCCCTCGACCTCGCCGGCGGCCTGATCGCGGTGGCGCGGCAGTTGCGCGACGGGACCCCGGCGCGACCGGACGCGGAACTCGGCGGCACGTTCCACATGGCGGGACAGGGCGAGGCGAGCTGGGCCGACCTGGCCGAGGCCGTGATGGCCCGGTCGGCGCTCCGGGGCGGGCCTCGGGCGCGGGTCAGGCGGATCGGCACGGCCGATTATCCGACCGCGACCACGCGTCCGGTCAACTCGCGCCTCGATTGTACCACGCTGGCCGACGCCTACGGGATCCGGCTTCCGCCCTGGCGGGACTCGCTCGACGCCTGCGTGGACCGTGTCGCGGCGGAGAGCCGACGCATCGCGCCGTCGGCGTAGCGTCGCCCGGTTGCCGGCAGCCCGCGCAGGCCCATGTGAGGGTGGCGCGTCCAGAGCGCACCCTCGATCGACCAGGATCATCGCCTTGACCTTCCAGCCCGACGTGCAGGCCCCCTCGCTCAATCGCCGCAAGGTGGGCGACTACGTGATCACCTACCTGAGCGACGGCTTCCTGGACGGGTCGTTCGGCTACCTCCAGGGCATCGGCGCCGACGAGGCCGCCGCCATGCTGACCGCCGCGCACCGGCCGCCGCTGCCCCATTTCGCCCTCGCGAGCTACGCGATCCAGGGCGGGGGCCGGACCATCCTGGTGGACGCGGGAGCGGGCGGCTTCAACGGCTGGGGCGGGCGTTTTCCCGTGGCGCTAGCCGCGGCCGGCATTGATCCCGACGGCGTCGACACGATCCTGATGAGCCACGCGCACGTGGACCACGTCGGCGGGCTGACGCTGCACGGCAGGCCGGTCTTCCCGAACGCCGAGGTCGTGGTGAACGAGGCCGAGCTCACCTTCTGGCGCGACGATGCGATCATGGCGTCGGCCGGGGCCGAGGCGGCGCCTTTTTTCGTTGCGGCCCGCACGGCCTTCGACGCCTACGCGGACCGTCTGCGGCCAGTGTCGGGCGGGGAGGTGGCCCCTGGGGTCACGCTCGTGCCCTTGCCCGGCCACACGCCCGGCCATTCGGGATTCCACATCACCTCGGGCCGGGACCAGCTGCTGCTCTGGACCGACATCACCCACATGGCGGACATCCAGGTAGCGCGGCCGGAGGTCACGGTCGGGTTCGACGTCGATCCGGACCAGGCGAGGGCCACGCGGATGAAGGTGCTCGACCAGGTCGCGACCGACGGGCTGGTGGTGGGCGGCATGCACTTCAACATCCCCGGCTTCATCACCGTGGAACGTTCGGGCGGCCGCTACGCCAAGGTGGACCTGCCCTGGACGCCCGCGCTGCTGTGACGATCCGCACGGCGCGGAGCCGTGCCTGTACGACCTCTCGCCAACCGGTTCACCCGTTTCAAGATCATCGAGGAACGCGGCATTGTCACGCGTCCCTCGACACGCGCCGGGATGCGGTATCGGCTGAGCCGATCGACGGCATCCTCCATGCTGACCGGTTAAGGTTTAAAGGAGTCCGAAATAGACTTTTAGTCGATTTGGTCCAATCTACACTTCGTGCAGCGAAGATGAGTTCACGAGGAGCGTAGAGTGTTTCGACTATTTACAGCCGCCTGCCTGGCCCTTGGCGCTTCTACGATCTCCGCGTCCGCCCAACAGCCCTTGTTTTTCCAGGGCTCCTCGACGATCGAGAGCGTCAACGACGGTTGCGCGAACGCGGTCGCGCCGGGGTCGTTTGCGACGATGTTCTTTCGCTACAGCAACGGCACGTCCGGCACCCCGGATGCCCTGAGCATCTACACGCCCCACTCTCTGTTCCGCATCACCTCCAAGGATCCGTCGGGATCGCTGAACGGCCAGTTCACCACGACCAACACGACCGACAACCTCGCGAGCCGCTCCTCGGCGCCCAGCAGCGTCAACCTTTCGGAGTCGACCGTCGGCGGCAACCCGCTCTCCAATGCCATCAACCTGAAGGTGATCGGGACCATCAACGATTATTTCGGGATCACGGGCTGCAGCGTGCAGGTCCACGGCCTGCTGGTCGTGCGCGCCTATCCCTATCCCGCCAGTCCGTTCTGAAACGCCGCGGTCCGGCGCGAATGCGCCGGACCGTCATGCATCGCGGAATCATAGTGCCGCGTCAGCTCAGGATGCGGGCCCGAAGTTGATGCCGTTGGGAAAGAAGAGGCCTTCGGTCGACTCGGGAACCCCGTACACGATGTTGAGGACCTGCCGTTGGGTCCGCGGAAACGCGATCGCATTGGCATCGGTGGGGACGATGTTGGCCGGGGTGCGCGGGCCTCCGTCGAGCGTGCTGTCGTTCGGGCTGAGACCCTGGTCGTTGGGAAGCGCATCGGTGGTCAGGCGCGACAGGTCGCTCCGGTGCGCCGAAATCAGATGGGTCTTGCGAAAGATCATCTGGGACGGGTCCTGCGCCTGGATGTTGAACAGGCTCGTGTGGATCAGGCCGGCATGGTAGGCCTCGACCACCAGGATCCCGGACGCCTGGGTCAGGATTGTCTTGCTGGTGATGAGCGCCGCCGACCCGTGGTAGGCCGTCACACCGACGTCGGTCAGCAGGTAGGCCCCGAGCAGGAAGTTCGCCTCGCTCGCGTAGGGATCGAAGGTTTCGCCCTGCGCGATCACCCCGGCCGCGAGCGCCGCCTTGGTGAATGCTCCCCTCAGGTTCAGCTTGGGGCGAGCCACGGCCGCACTGCCGAGCGTGGTTCTCAGGAAGCGGATGTGCGACTGCTCGTCGCTCGCGATCTCCTGAGCGTAGGAGGCCAGCAGGGGGTTGTTGAACGTGACCTGGGATCCGCCGATTACGTCGCCGGGCGTGCCCTGCCCCGTGGTCAGGCTGCTGTCGAGACCCTGGCCGGTCGTGGCTCGCGTGTAGTACTCGCCTTCCAGATACTCGAGGTTCAGCGCGAAATTCAGGATCTGCACGTCGCTCGGCGGCGTTGCGGTCTGAGCCTGCGCGCTTCCCGACGCAGCCGTGCCGAATACCGCGGCGCTGGCCGCGGCCAGCCCGCTCGTCTTCAGGAACACGCGGCGCCCGGCGTCGAGGTCGACGACGCGCGGCCCCTTGGCTTTCCCTGACCCATACTTCGCCTGAGATCCGGACCAAGACATCATTTCAGTTCCTCCCATCACCGTGCCGAACGTCACAATTCTGTTCAAACAAAAAGCAGTAAGCGACGCTCGAAGACTGCGGCTCGACAACGCGGTCACGTACCTATCGTTTCGGTCGTCAGCGACGATGCGACATTTCATCTTTGCACATCCTGGTCGCGGGAACGGCGTCGGGCAGTCCGGGCCCAGTGCGTCGACGATCGCGGGTTGCGCCGGGCTGACGCGAGCGCGGGCCGCACGGACTCCGGTCGACCTCGGCGTCCGCTTCCGTCCATATGCCGCCCGGCTGAACAGAGCCGGGCCCGGCCGGGCTCGCTACTCCCCCGCCCGATACTTCGGCCAAGGTCCGGCCCGTCATCCCTGACCATTGACAGGATCGGCGCGCCTCACCATAAGCGCCGGCACGGGTGGCGGCGGTTGCGGATCCTGCGGGAGCCGCGGCCGCGATCACCCGGTTCCGGCCTGGGCGCCCGCTGCGGCGGCCTACCGGCCCGGAGGAGTGTCCCGAGCGGCAAAGGGGGCGGACTGTAAATCCGCTGGCTAAGCCTTCGTAGGTTCGAGTCCTACCTCCTCCACCAACGGTCCCCGTTGGACGCGATGCCGTTATGGCGCGCGGGTGTAGCTCAATGGTAGAGCAGCAGCCTTCCAAGCTGAATACGAGGGTTCGATTCCCTTCACCCGCTCCAGTCCGGCGAAGCGCGCGGGTGGCATCCGGACGGGCTTGTTCCGGGCAAGCGCACGATGCGGCCGGAACCAAGCGTTCACCCGTTCGCCCAAGCCTCTGTGGCAGGATCTGCGAGCGGGTTCAGCCGGCCTGGAACTCCGGCAAGCCGCCCGGGTTTCACAGGTGACGATGGCTGGGCCGTGCATTGCGGCGAACACCCGATTGGAGACGAACATGTCGCTTCGCACTACGTCATTGGCCCTCGCCATGGTGGTCAGCGGCTGGGCTGCCCTCGGCACCGCGGCCCTTGCCCAGACCGTGACGACGGAATCCACAACGTCCCGGTCGACCACCGACAAACCCGCCGTGTCGCCCACGACCGACGGGTCTCCCCCGCCGGTCGCCAAGACCCAGCCGGCCTGCTCGACCCAATCGGCGGCGAGCGAAAGCGTGGGTTCGTCCAATACGACCACGAAGGTGATCACCAACTGCACGCAGTGACGGTTTGGCGCGGTTCGGACAG
>CAXTEP010000097.1:6480-12084 GCA_964243125.1 uncultured Lichenihabitans sp.
GCCGGCCATGACCCGGCCGCGGCTTTCGTGGGCGTCAACGCGCTGCGGATCGGACCGGACGGAGCCCTGTGGGTCGTCGATGCCGGATCAACGGGCGTCGGCAAGCCGCAGGTGGCGGCGGCCGCCAAGCTCGTGCGGATCGATCTCGGGACCAACACGGCGACACGGACCTACCCGCTCGGGGATGTGGTTGGCCCGACGAGCTTCGTCGATGACCTGCGGTTCAACGGCCGGCGCGCCTACCTGACCGACGCCGGCGCGAAGGCGGGCCTGATCGTGCTCGACCTCGACACCGGCAAGGCGCGCCGGGTGCTCGACGGCGACAGGTCCGTGGTGCAGGGCGACCGTCCGCTCACCGGAGAAGGGCGCCATCTGATCGACGCGGCCGGAAAGCCCGTGGTCATCAACGCCGATCAGCTCGAAGTCTCGCCCGACGGCAAGACCTTCTACTTCCAGCCCTGCACCGGCCCGCTCTACAGCGTGCCGACCCGCCTGCTCGATGATCCCGCGACCACGCCCGAAGATCTGTCGCGCGCCGTGAAGGTGTTTGCCGACACCCATTCGACCGGCGGGTCGGCCATCGCGGCCGATGGAACCATCTTCATCAGCGACACCGACCGCTCGGCCGTGATGACGATCGCGCCCGACGGCATGATCGCCACCCTGGTGCAGGACCCGAAGCTCGCCTGGGTGGATGCCATGTGGATCGACCGGCACGGCATCCTGTGGATGCCGGCGGCTCAGCGCGACCGGGTTCCCGACATGAACAGCGGCAAGTCCCTGCTGCAACCACCCCTGCAAGTCTTCACGATCCCGGTCGGCAAGCAGCCCGTCCGCTGAACCGCGGCATCCGGCTTGCCGCGACGCTGAAAACGAAAACGCGCCCCGAAGGACGCGTTCCGGTCGAGGCCGAGCCTCTCAGTACGGGCCGTAGTATCCGTAATTCGGATGGTAATCGTACCCGTAATAGCCGCCGTATCCCTGACCGTAGCTGTAGGCTGGATAGCCCTGGTAGTATCGGTCGGCCGCTATGCCGGCCGTTGCGGCCCCGAGGATGCCGAGGGCCGCGCCCGCAACGGCCAGACCCGGCCCGGGACCGCGCCGGTGGTAGCCTTCGCCGTAAGTATAGCCGGAACGGGTATGCGTGTATCGGTTTCGCCCCGCCATGGCGGGTTCGAATGAGGCCGCCAGGGTGGCCCCCGTCAGCGCCACGGCCGCGATCCTCGTGAATGTTGAAGGCATGAACGTCTCTTTCGTGCAACAGTCAAGGAAAGACATCACCTGACCCTGACCAAAAACGCGTGCGGACCAGCACTTGTTCCTCGGTTCCGGCGCACCGCGCGCCGCGCCCTTGTTTGACATTGCCCGGTGATCACCGGACACTCGCGGGACGCGCCCGGCTGAGCCGTCGACCGCGGCGACCGAGCGGGAGGGCAGGTGGACAGGCGAGGAACGGAAGCACCCGTGCGCGAAGGCGGCAAGCGGCAGTCGCGCCACGCCACGACGGCCGAAGCGCTGGGTCGCCGCATCGTCGGCGGCAGTCTCAAGCCCGGAGCGGTCCTGCCCAATGCCGACCTGCTGGCGCGGGAATACAGCGTGTCCCGGCCGGCGCTGCGGGAAGCCGTCAAGTTGCTGGCCGGCAAGGGACTGCTCGAAATGGCGCCCCGCCGCGGCACCGTGGTCCGTCCGCGCGCCAAGTGGAACCGCCTCGACGACGACGTGATCACCTGGGAACTCGGGGAAGCTCCCAACGCGCTATTCGTCCGCAACCTGTTCGAACTGCGCCGCATGATCGAGCCGGAGGCCGCGGCGCTGGCGGCCTGCCGGGCCACGCCCGAGGGGGTCGCGGCGGTTGAATACGCCCTTGAGGTCATGAGCCGGGCGGGGTTCGCGTCGCGCGACTCGGTGCGGGCCGACCTCGACTTCCACCGCGCGATCCTGATCCATTCCGGCAACGACTTCCTGGCCACGTTCGCGCCCGCCATCGAGGCCTCGCTGACCATCACGTTCAAGATCCAGCGCCGCAAGGATTACGACACGCGCCGCTTTGTGGCCGAGCATGCCCTGGTGTGCACGGCCATCAGGAACCGCGATCCCGAGAAGGCGCGCGCCGCTGTTCTGGCGCTGCTCAACCCGGCCGAGGCCGATGCCATGGCGGGCCTGGCCGCCGCCGAGGCGGTCGCGGCGGTGGCCTGACGCGCGGGCGGGCGCCGTCGGGTTCACCGGCGCATTCCCTGTCGCGCGCTGCCCCGCCGACCGTGTAGGGTTCGGCGGACGGGCCTGCCATCCGCGCCGTCCGCCCAACCGGCGGCTGGCCGGCACGAGCGGGACCGCTTGCCCGGGAGGACGACGCATGAAGGCCCTGGTTCTGGAACGCACCCGCGAACTGTCGATCCGCGACATCGACCTGCCGCAGGCCTTGGGCCCGCGGGACCTCAGGATCGCGATTGACACGGTCGGGATCTGCGGCAGCGACGTGCACTACTACACGCACGGCCGGATCGGCCCCTTCGTGGTACGCGACCCCATGGTGCTGGGCCACGAGGCGTCCGGCACCGTCGTGGAGGTCGGCTCGGCCGTGACGGGTTTCGCGCCGGGACACCGCGTCTGCGTCGAGCCGGGCATTCCGGACCTGGAGTCGCGCGCGTCCAAGCTCGGGCTCTACAACGTCGACCCGAGCGTGGCATTCTGGGCCACGCCGCCGGTGCACGGTTGCCTGACCCCCACCGTGGTGCATCCCGCCGCCTTTACGTTCCGGATGCCCGACAACGTGTCCTTTGCCGAAGGCGCCATGGTGGAACCTTTCGCGGTGGGGCTGCAGGCGGCCGTCAAGGCCAGGATCGCGCCCGGCGACCTCGCCGTGGTGATCGGGGCCGGCCCGATCGGCATCATGGTGGCGCTGGCGGCGCTGGCGGGCGGCTGCAGCCGGGTCCTGGTATCCGACCTGCAGGCCGCCAAGCTGGCGATTGCGGGCCGCTACCCGGGGGTCACGCCGGTCAACATCCGCGAGCGGCCGCTGGCCGAGGCCGTGGCGGAGGCGACCGACGGCTGGGGCGCCGACGTCGTGTTCGAGGCAAGCGGCAGTTCGCGCGCCTATGACGGCCTGTTCGGCCTGTCCCGCCCGGGCGGCTGCCTGGTGCTGGTCGGCATGCCGGTCGAGCCCGTGGCCATCGACGTGACGGCGGCGGCCGCGAAAGAATTACGGATCGAGACCGTGTTCCGCTACGCCAACGTGTTCGACCGCGCGCTCGCCATGATCGCGTCCGGCAAGGTGGACCTGAAGCCTCTCATCTCGGCGACCTTCCCGTTCGCCGAGAGCGTGCAGGCCTTCGAGCGCGCCGCCGAGGGGCGGCCCGACGACGTCAAGCTGCAGATCAAGATGTGAGGCCGGCGCTCAGAACAGGCTGGAAACGCTCGCTTCCTGGGACACGCGCTTGACCGCCTCGCCGATCAGCGGCGCGATCGACATGACGCGGATGTTGCCCGCGACCCGCACCGCCTCGGTGGGGCGGATCGTATCGGTGATGACGAGCTCCTTGAGCCGGGAGCCCGCGACCCGGGCCACCGCGCCGCCCGACAGCACCCCGTGGGTGCAGTAGGCGTAGACCGCGCTGGCGCCCTGGTCGAGCAGGGCGTCCGCGGCGTTGCACAGCGTGCCGCCCGAATCGATGATGTCGTCGAGCAGGATGCAGCACTTGCCCTCGACCTCGCCGATGATGTTCATCACCTCGGACTCGCCGGCCCGCTCGCGGCGCTTGTCCACGATGGCGAGGGGGGCATTGATGCGCTTGGCGAGCGCCCGGGCCCGGACCACGCCGCCGACGTCCGGCGACACCACCATGCACTCGTCGACGGCCAGCCGGTCCTGGATGTCGCGCACCATCACGGGCGCGGCGAACAGGTTGTCGGTCGGGATGTCGAAGAAGCCCTGGATCTGCCCGGCGTGGAGGTCCACGGTCAGCACGCGGTCGCAGCCCGCGCGGGTGATGAGGTTGGCGACCAGCTTGGCAGAGATGGGCGTGCGTGAGCCGGCCTTGCGATCCTGCCGGGCGTAGCCGAAATAGGGCAGCACGGCCGTAATGCGGCGCGCCGACGCGCGGCGCAGCGCGTCCGACATGATCAGCAGTTCCATCAGGTGGTCGTTGGTCGGGAACGACGTCGACTGGATGATGAACGTGTCCTCGCCGCGCACGTTCTCGAGGATCTCGACGAAGATCTCCATGTCGGCGAAGCGGCGGACGTTGCAGCGGGTCAGCGGCACCCCGAGGTAGGCCGCGATGGATTCCGTGAGCGGGCCGTTGGAATTACCGGCCAGGATCTTGATGGTGCCTGCCATGTCGTTCCCCGGCCGAAACAGACCCGCGCAACCTTGCACGCGGGCCCGCCATCCACTCCGCATCAGCACGGGATCGAGGCCGGAACCGGGCCCGTCCATGCCGCTGCTGAATAGCAATCCCGTCGGGTGGGAACAACCGTCACGCAACCGTCGCACCTGAACAAACCGGCGCTGTGGTTTTCATCGTGGACCGAGGCTCGACGCGAAAAACCCGGCCTCGCGGACGGGACCGGGTTTCAAGCTTCGACCGAGGGCGGGTCCGCGTGGGCCCCGCGCGGTTCAGGCCTGGGCGGCCTGCTTCACGGCCACGCCGGCTTCCTGCAGGTGCGTCTGCAGCTCGCCCGCCTGAAACATCTCGCGGACGATGTCGCAACCGCCCAGGAACTCGCCCTTGACGTAGAGCTGCGGCACGGTCGGCCAGTTGGAATAGTCCTTGATGCCCTGCCGGAGTTCCGGGTCGGCCAGCACGTTCACGCCCTTGTAGGGGACGCCGAGGTAGTCGAGAATCTGGACCACCTGGCTCGAAAACCCGCATTGCGGGAACTGCGGCGTTCCCTTCATGAACAGGACGATGTCGTTGTTCTTGACGTCGGCGTCGATCTGATCGTGCGCGGTGGGCATTGTTGAACCTCGTTGCGGTTGCGCGAACCCTCGGGGCCGTGGAGGCCCGGTCCGCCTCGTGAGGGGAATATAAGGGAAGCCGGCGACGCGCGCCACTGCGCCGGCGCCGCCCGGCCGAGGCCTCCTCGCGCCTACTCGGCCGCGGTCTGCAAGGCGAGCGCGTGGAGCACGCCGCCCATCTGGCCCTGAAGCGCGTCGTAAACGAGCTTGTGCTGCTGGACCCGCGTCTTGCCCTTGAACGAGGGCGACGTGACGGTGGCGGCGTAATGGTCGCCGTCGCCCGCGAGGTCGCGGATCTCCACCGTGGCGTCCGGCAGGGCGGCCCTGATGAGCCGTTCGATCTCAGCTGCTTCCATGGCCATGGGGCGGTCTCGCGATTGGGGCGGGCCGCAGGGCGGCGCCGGGCCGGCATCCTGTCACGCCGGGACCGTGCCCATCAAGGCGGGCAGCGTGCGCTCGTGAGCCTCGATCAGGTCCGCGAGCGGGACGGGCGGCTCGCCGGGCAGAACCAGGGCGTCGCCGCCCGTGGTGCCGATGCGCGCCACCGGCACGCCCGCGGTGCCCGCGGCCGCTTCGATGCCGGCCACGCGGGCCTCGGGCACGGCCAGCAGGTAGCGGCCCTGGTCCTCGCCGAACAGCCAGGCGTG
>CAXTEP010000098.1:0-4974 GCA_964243125.1 uncultured Lichenihabitans sp.
GGCGGGCGCGCCGGGCGTAACGCCGCCGGGCGACGCCCAGCCCGGGCAGCGGCGCAGCCGGCGGCACCGGCAGGACGGATCTCCCGACGCCGCCGCCTCGAGCGGCATGGCCGCCTCGGGCGGCACGCAAGCCCGGTGAACGTTTCCGCACCCTTCATCCTTCGGCCGGTCGCGACCGCGCTGCTCGCCGTGGCGGTGCTGCTCGCCGGGTTCCTGGGCTACCGGCAGCTCAGCGTTTCGTCGCTTCCCCAGGTCGATTTTCCGACCATCCAGGTCACCACCCAGCTGCCGGGCGCCAACCCCGACACGATCTCGTCCCTGGTGACGGCTTCGCTCGAACGGCAGTTCGGGCAGATCCCCTCGCTCGCCAACATGACGTCGCAGAGCTCCTTCGGGCTGAGCCAGATCACGCTCCAGTTCAACCTGGACCGCGACATCGACGCGGCCGCCCAGGACGTGCAGTCGGCCATCAACGCCGCGGCCTCGACGCTGCCCCGCAACCTGCCGTACCCGCCGACCTACGCCAAGGTGAACCCGGCCGACACGCCCATTCTGACGCTGGCGCTCACGGCCAAGACGGTTCCGCTGCGCGACCTGAGCGATGTCGCCGACACGCTGCTGGCGCCGCGGCTCAGCGAAGTCTCGGGCGTGGGCCACGTGGCGGTCGAGGGTAATCTCCGGCCCGCCATCCGCATCCAGGCCGACCTCAACCGCATGGCCGGCTACGGGCTCGGCATGGAGGACCTGCGCAACGCGGTCGTGGCCGCCAACGTGGCGGGGTCCAAGGGCTCGCTCGACGGCCGCACGCAATCCTACACGATCGCGGCCAACGACCAGATCACGGCCGCGAGCGCCTACAACGACGTGGTGGTGGCCTACCGCAACGGCGCGGCGGTGCTGCTGCGCGACATCGCCGACGTGGTCGAGGGCCTGGAGAACACCCGCACGGCCGGCTGGTTCGGCGGCGATCCCGCCGTGATCATCGACGTGCAGCGCCAGCCCGGCGCCAACGTGGTGCAGACCGTGGACCGGGTGCTGCGCGAGCTGCCGCGGCTGCGCGGGTCGCTGGCGGCGGGCGCGCGGCTCGAAGTCGTGCACGACGCCACCGACACGATCCGCACCTCCATCGCGGACGTGCAGTTCACGCTCGTGCTGAGCTGCGCCCTCGTGGTGATGGTCGTGCTGCTGTTCCTGCGCACCGTCCGGGCCACGATCATCGCGGGCGTGGCGCTGCCGCTGTCGCTCGTGGCGACCTTCGCGGTGATGGCGGCCTTCGGGTTCAGTCTCGACAACCTGTCGCTCATGGCGCTCACGGTCGGCACGGGCTTCGTGGTGGACGACGCCATCGTCATGATCGAGAACGTGGTCCGCAACATTGAGGACGGCGAGGATCCCCTGGCGGCGGCGTTGCGGGGCGCGCGGCAGATCGGCTTCACGGTGATCTCGCTCACCGCCTCGCTGATCGCCGTGTTCATCCCGCTCCTGTTCATGTCGGGCCTGGTGGGCCGCATGTTCCGCGAATTCGCGCTCACCCTCACCTTCGCGGTGATCGTGTCGGCCGCGGTGTCGCTCACGTTGACGCCCATGATGTGCGGCCGCCTGCTGCGGCGGGGGCCGGTGCGGGAGAACTGGCTGATGCGCGCCGCCGAGGCGCCGGTCGCCTGGCTCGGGCGCGGCTACGAACGCAGCCTCGCCTGGGCGCTGCGGCGGCAGGGGCTCATGCTGGTGCTGACCCTCGCAACGCTGGGGCTGACCGTCTACCTTTACGCGATCATCCCCAAGGGCTTCCTGCCCGCCCAGGATACGGGGCTGCTGTCCGTGGTGCTGGAAGGGTCGCCCGCCTCCTCGTTCGCGGCCATGAGCCGGCTGCAGGACCAGGCGAGCGCGATCCTGAAGACCGACCCGGACGTGGCGAGCGTCACGGCCGTGCTGGGGGTCGGCACCGTGAACCCGACCGCCAACGTGGCCGCCCTGCAGGTCAGCCTGCGGCCCGCCGAAGCGCGGCGCGGCGACGCCGCGACCGTGGCGGACCGGTTGCGGGCCCGGCTGGACTCGATCCCGGGCGTCAGCCCCTACGTCCGGGCCGTGCAGGACATCCAGATCGCCACCCAGAAGAGCCGGTCGCAGTACCAGTACACGCTGGTGGGGACCGACGGCCCGCAGCTGCAGCTCTGGTCCGACCGGCTGCTGGCGCGGCTGCGCCGGGAGCCCGCGCTCGCCCACGTGGCGGCCGAAACGCAGAACGGCGGGTTGCGGGCGCTGATCGACATCGACCGCGAGAAGGCGGGCCGGCTCGGCGTCACCACGCAGCTGATCGACGACACGCTGAACGACGCCTTCGCGCAGCGGCAGATTTCCACCATCTACGCGCAGTCCAACCAGTACCGCGTGATCCTGGAAGCGGCCCCGCGCTACCTCACCGACCCCGACGTGCTGCGCAAGCTCTACGTCGGCATCGTGGGAGGCGCCGAGGTGCCGCTGGTGTCGCTCGCGACCCTGAAGCGCGACACCGCACCCCTGTCGATCGCCCACCAGGAGCAGTTTCCGGCCGCCACCCTCAGCTTCGACCTGGGCGAGGGTGCCTCCCTGGGGGAAGCCGTGGCCGCCATCGCCGCGGCCGAGCGCGACATCGGCCTGCCGGCCGCCATCGCGGGCAGTTTTGGGGCCGACGCGGCCGAGTTCCAGCGCTCGCTCGCCAACGAGCCGCTGCTGGTGCTGGCCGCCGTGGTGACCATCTACCTCGTGCTCGGCATCCTGTACGAAAGCTACATCCACCCCCTCACCATCCTGTCGACGCTGCCCTCGGCGGGGGTCGGGGCGCTGCTGGCCCTGATGCTCTGCGGCCTCGACCTGACCGTGGTGGCGCTGATCGGCATCATCCTGCTGATGGGCATCGTCAAGAAGAACGCCATCATGATGATCGACTTCGCGCGCGACGCGGAGCGCAGCGAGGGCCTGACCCCGAGGGACGCCATCGTCCGGGCCTGCCGCCTGCGCTTCCGCCCCATCATGATGACCACGCTGGCGGCGCTGCTGGGCGCCATCCCGCTGGCGCTGGCCCACGGCAGCGGCGCCGAGCTCCGGGTACCGCTCGGCGTGTCGATCGTGGGCGGGCTGCTGGTGAGCCAGCTGCTGACGCTCTACACGACGCCTGTCATCTATCTCCAGCTCGGCCGCCTGGGGGCCCGCATCGGCCTGCGCGACGCGCCCCTGCACCTGCCCGAGGAGGATCTGGTGCCGCACGCCTCGCAGGACCTGCCCGACCGGCCGATCGCCATGCCGCCGCGGCGGGCCGCCGAATGACGAGCCTGTCGGACCCGTTCATCCGGCGGCCGATCGGCACCACGCTGTTCTGCGTCGGCCTGTTCCTGGCCGGTGCAGTGGCCTACTTCCAGCTGCCGGTCGCGAGCCTGCCCACCATCGCGGTCCCGGTGATCCGGGTCCAGGCGTCCCGGCCCGGCGCAGACCCCGCCACCATGGCCGCGACCGTGGCGGCGCCGCTCGAACGCCGCCTGGGCGAGATCGCCGGCGTCACCGAACTGACCTCCACCAGCACGCTGGGCTCGACCGGTATCTCCATCCAGTTCGATCTCGGCCGCAACGCCGACGACGCGGCGCGCGACGTCCAGGCCGCGCTCAACGCCGCCGCCACCGACCTGCCGAGCGACCTGCCCACCCTGCCGGTCTACCGCAAGCTCAACTCTAACGCGGCCCCGGTACTGATCCTGGCGCTGACCTCGAAGACGCTTCCTTCGACCGCGCTCTACGACGCCGCCGACACCGTGCTGGCCCAGCGCATCGCCCAGATCGAGGGCGTGGCCGACGTGTCGGTCAACGGCGCCGACCAGCCCGCCATCCGGATCAGGCTCGAGCCGCAGCGGCTGGCCGCCATGGGGCTGTCGCTCGACGCGGTCCGGGCCGCGGTCGCCAACGCCAACGTGGGCGAGGCGGTGGGCTCCTTCGACGGGCCGGACCTGAGTGAAACGCTCGGCACCAACGACCGCCTGCGCACCCCCGACGACTACGCCGGGATCGTGGTCAAGAGCAGCGGCGGCACGATCGTGCGCCTGGGCGACGTGGCCGAGGTGAAGCGGGGCGTGCGCACCCGCCGCGCCGCGGGTTGGTACAACAAGCAGCCGTCCGTCCTGCTGATCGTTACCAAGCAGCCCGACGCCAACGTGATCGACACGGTGGATCGCGTGAAGGCGCAGCTGCCGGCCCTCCGGCAGTGGATCCCGGCCGGCGTGGACGTGTCGGTGCTCAGCGACCGGACCACGACCATCCGGGCCAGCGTGCGCGACATCCAGATCACGCTGCTGATCACGGTCGCCCTGGTGATGGGCGTGGTGCTGCTGTTCCTGCGGCGCCGGACCCCGACGCTCGCGGCGGGCGTCGCCGTGCCGCTGTCGCTCGCCGGCACGGTGCTCATGATGTGGTTCTCGGGCTTCTCGCTCGACAACCTGTCCCTGATGGCCATCACGATCTCGGTCGGCTTCGTGGTCGACGACGCCATTGTCATGATCGAGAATGTCACCCGCAACATCGAAGCCGGCATGGGGTCGATGGCGGCGGCCGTGCTGGGGGCGCGGCAGATCGGCTTCACCGTGGTGTCGATCAGCGCGTCGCTGATCGCGGTCTTCGTGCCGCTCCTGTTCATGCCGGGCCTGGTCGGCGTGTTCTTCCGCGAGTTCTCGCTGACGCTGACCTACGCGGTCGTGATGTCGACGATCGTGTCGCTGACCCTCACCCCGATGCTCTGCGCCTACTTCATGACCCGCGTGGACCATGGCCGCGACCGCCCGATCGACCGGCTGGTCGAGGGCACGTTGGGCCGCGTGGTCGGGTTCTACGCCGCCACCCTGCGGCCTGCCCTCCGGCACCCCTGGTTCATGCTGCTCGTGACGGGGCTGACGATCGGGCTCACCGTGCTGCTGTTCGTCGTGACCCCCAAGGGCCTGTTCCCCCAGGACGACG
>CAXTEP010000098.1:5074-12083 GCA_964243125.1 uncultured Lichenihabitans sp.
CTCACCGTGCTGCTGTTCGTCGTGACCCCCAAGGGCCTGTTCCCCCAGGACGACGCGGGACTGATCTACGCCATGACGGAGGGTTCGCCCGACACCTCGTTCCCGGCCATGGCGGCGCTGCAGACCGAGCTTTCGGACCGGATCGAGAAGGACCCGGCCGTCGTGGGGGTGGGGTCCTTCGTGGGCGGCAGCAACGCGGTCAACCAGGGACGCCTGTTCATCGGCCTGGTGCCGGACGGCGAGCGGCCGCCCATCGACGAGGTGGTGGCCCGCCTGCGCAAGAAGACCGCCAACATCCCCGGCATCTCGGTCTTCCTGGCGCCCGTCCAGGACCTTCGGGCCGGCGCCCGGCAATCCAAGGGGCAGTACCAGTTCACCCTGTGGGACGGCAGCCTGGACGAGCTGGTCGACTGGGAGCCCAAAATCCTGGCCCGGATCAAGACCGTCCCCGGCCTGGTCGACGTGTCGGCCGACCGCGAGCAGGGCGGGCTGCAGGCCAACGTGGTGATCGACCGCACGCAGGCGTCGCGGCTCGGCGTCCCCATCCAGGCCGTCGACGACGCGCTCAACAACGCGTTCGGCGAGCGGCAGGTGTCGGTGATCTACGGCGAGCGCAACCAGTACCGCGTCGTGCTGGAGGTGGCGCCGCGCGAGGGCCGGGACCCGTCCGACATTTCAAAAATTTATGTCCCCGGCGCGGGCGGGGAGGTGCCGCTGTCGGCCATCGCGCACCTGGAGCGCGGGTCGGCGCCCCTGGAGGTCAACCACCAGGGCGCCTTCCCGTCCATCACGCTGAGCTTCAACCTCAGCCCGGGCACGACGCTCGCGCAGGCGACCGCGGCCGTCCAGGGCGCCGTCGACGCCATTCACGTCCCCGACGGGCTGCACGCCGAGTTCGCCGGCGACGCGCAGCTGTTCCAGCAGAGCGGGGGCGGGCAGGGCGTGCTGATCCTGGCCGCGCTCGCCGCCATGTACATCATCCTGGGCGTGCTCTACGAGAGCCTGATCCACCCCCTCACCATCCTGTCGACCCTGCCGTCTGCGGGGCTCGGGGCCCTGCTGGCCCTCAACGCGGTCGGGATGGAGCTCAGCCTGATCGCCTTCGTGGGCATCATCCTGCTGATCGGCATCGTCAAGAAGAACGGCATCATGTTGGTGGACTTCGCCATCGCGGCCGAGCGCTCGCAGGGTCTCGCGCCCGAGGCCGCCATCTACGAGGCCTGCCTGGAGCGGTTCCGCCCCATCCTGATGACCACGCTGGCGGCGCTCCTGGGCGCCCTGCCGCTGGCGCTCGGCACGGGGGTCGGGGCCGAGCTGCGCCGGCCGCTCGGCGTCACCATCGTGGGCGGCCTGCTGCTGAGCCAGGTGCTCACGCTCTACACGACGCCCGCCATCTACGTGGTGCTGAGCCGCCTGCGCGCCCGCGTGTTCGCGCTCGCGGCGCGCCGGCCAGCGCGGGCGCCGATGCCGGCCGAGTGACGGCTCGAACCGCCCGCCGCGGGAGCGGCGCCGGGGATCAGCCGACGGGCGCCACCGTCGCGATCTCGAAGTGCATCCGGGCCTGCGTGCCGCGCCCCTCGGTCCGGTAGTCGACGGTGGTGGCGAGCTTGGACGCCATGGCCCTGATGATGGTGCGGCCGATGCCGCTGCGGGTGGGTGTTTGCTCCTGCGCTTCGCCCTTGCCCACCCCGTCGTCCTCGACGCTCAGCAGGCAGCGCGTCCCGTCCAGGCGGTTGAGCCGGACCCGGATGGGGCCCTGCCCGTCCGGGTAGGCGTATTTCATGGCGTTGATCACCAGCTCGGTGACGATCACGCCGATCGTCACCGCGTTGTCGGGGTCGATGTCTACCTCGTCGGCTTGGAGCGACAGCTGCACGGCCGCGCCGTCGGCCTCATTGGACTGCGAGATGTCCTCCACGAGCCCGTCCAGGTACTGGTGCAGGGCCACGACCTTGACGTCGTCGGACGAGTAAAGGCGGCGGTGCACCTGGGCGATGGCGAGCACGCGCCGGTTGGCCTCGGCCAGGGCGGTCCGGGTTTCGGGGGCCGCCGAGGTGGCCTGCATGTGCAGAAAGGCCGCCACGAGCTGCAGGCTGTTGCCGACCCGGTGGTTGACCTCGCGCAGCAGCATCTGCCGCTCGGCCGCCAGCGCCTCGAACCGGTCCCGCGCTTCCTTGATCTCGCGCTGCGCCGCGGCGCGCTCGCGGCGCAGCGCCGCGCTCTCGATGGCGGAGCGGATGGCGGCGTCGAGCAGGTGGGGGAAGTCGCCCTGCACGTCCTTGACCACGTAGTCGGCCGCACCCGCCTTGAGGGCCGCCACCGCGATGCTGCTCTCGTTGGTGCCGGTGACGTAGATGACGGGCGGCGGGTCGGGCAGCGCGCAGATGCGCTCCAGCGTCGCGAGCCCGTCCTGGCCGGGCATGTAGTGGTCGAGCGCCACGGCGTCGACGCCGCCGGCGACGATCCGGGCCAGGCCGTCCTCGCCCGTGGTCGCCACCGTGACGCCGTAGTGGCCCCGCCGCTCCAGCTGGCGTTGCACGAGACGCCCGAGCGCCGGGTCATCGTCGATGTAGATCAATCGGACGGACGGGGCGGCCATCAGGAGGGTTGGGGCACCTGGATTACGGACAGAAAGACGCCGAGCTGCCGGACGGCCTCGGCGAAATGCTGGTAGATGACCGGCTTGGTGATGTAAACATTGCAGCCGAGATCATAGCACCGCTGGATTTCCAACTTGTCGTCGGTGGTTGTCAGCATGATGACGGGGAGCCGCTTGAGGACGCCGTCCTCCTTGACCCGCCTGAGCACCTCCACGCCGCTCATGTCGGGCAGATTGAGATCCAGCAGCATCAGGAACGGATGAGCCGACTCGTGCTGGTCGCGCAGGGCGAACAGGTGGTTGAGCGCGCTCGTACCGTCGGTGAAATGCACGATCTGGTTGGCCACGCCCGCCCGCCTGATGTTCTTCTCGATCAGCCGCGCGTGGCCCTCGTCGTCCTCGACCATGATGATGGCGGTGGTCTCGTCCGTCATGAAGCGCTGTCCTCGTTCCAAGCCGCGGCGGCGATCGGCAGCACCACCGTGAAGACGCTGCCCTGGCCCGGCACGCTATCCAGCCTGATCGTGCCCTGCAGGCGGCGAACCAGCGACCGAACGTGGGCGAGCCCGATCCCCTCGCCGGGCTGATCTTGGGTGCCGGCGCGGCGAAACAACTCGAACACCCGTTCACGATCGCGTGCGTCGATGCCGCGGCCGTTGTCGCGGACCTCGAATGTCGCCGTGGTGGCCGAGCGCTGGGCCGACACGCGGATGCGGCCGGGAACGCCCGGGCGAAGGTATTTCACCGCATTGTCGAGCAGGTTGGAGAACACCTGCTCGACCGCGATCCGGTCCGTCGTGATCGGCGGCAGCGGGTCGATCATAACCTCGGTGCCGGTCTGGTTCATCCGGTGCGCCAGGCTGTCGGCGATGGACTGCATCGTCGCGTCCATGTCGAGCCGCTCGGGCCTGAAGGGCTGCTGGCCCTGGCGCGACAGGGTGAGGATGGCCTTGATCAGCCGGTCCATTTTGTCGATCGAGGACTTGATGAAGCCGATCGACTCGTCGAAATCCTGGCGCAGGGCGAGAACCGCGGGCTCGGCGCCCTGGCGAGCCTCGAACAGGTCGTCGCGCAGGTTCTCGAGCTCGCTCGTGAAGCCCATGATGTTGACCAGCGGCGCCCGCAGGTCGTGGCTGACGATGTAGGCGAAGCGCTGGATCTCCTGGTTCGACTCCTGCAGGTCCGCAGTGCGCTCGGCCACGCGCTGCTCGAGCCGCACGTTGGATGCGCTGAGCAGGGCGCGCGCCGCCTCGACCTCGCGCCGCGCCCGCCCTTCGCGCACGGCCAGCTTGCGGCCGAGCCCCATCATGGCCGCGAGCGCCAGCAGGGCCGCGGCCACGAAGGGGAGGAAGCGCCACAGCCACGCGCGCCAGGCCGCGTTGATGGCCGAATCCTTGAACATGACCGTGACGAAGACCGGCAGGTTGCCGATCCGGTGGAAGTACCCGTAGGTGTGGGGGCCCGGCTCGAAGCTGCCCATCCCGTCGGCGGCGTCCGGGATGCCGGGCTGCACCGGGTCCGCGGCGCCGGGCGACCGCATGGCGGGGTAGCTGACCAGGACGCTGCCGCTCACGGCGTGCACGATGGCGATCTGCTCGTCGTTGCGCGCGTCGAGCTGCCGCCAATAGTCGGTGAAGTAGGACAGGTCCATGGACGAGCCGGCGATGCCGCGGAACGCGCCGGTCGCGGTTTCCATCCGCCGCGCGACCAGGAAGGTCGCCTGGTGGGACAGCCGGCCCACGATCGGCTCGCCGATGATCAGCCGGTCGCCGGGCACCTGGGCGTCGGTGAACACGGCGCGGTCGGCGATGCTGTAGTGCGGGGGGGTGCCGGCCAGGGTCGTGGCCCGCACGAGGCCGGCGGCGTCGGCCAGCCACAGCGTGTTCACGTAAGGCAGCGCGTCGTTGATGGACCGCATGCTCGCGACCAGCTCGGGCGAGGCCTCGATCGTGTCCCAATCCTTGTCGGCCGCGGCCGTGAGCGACGCGTGCAGCGCGATGTCGGACACCTCGAACAGCCGCTTGGCATGGTCGGCCAGGAAGAAGGCCGACTGGGCCGCATGGTCGCGGCCTTCCGACAGCAGCGTGCGGCGCTCGTGCCAGACGATGAAGCTCGCGGTCACCACCACGAACACCAGGCCGAGCAGGCCCATCAGCATGCTGATCTGGTCGACCGTGAAGCGCCCAAGCAGGGCGCGCAAGCCCGCCGGGGCGAAGGTGTGCCGCTTCAGCATGGGCGCCCGGACCCCTCCCCTCGATCCGGCTCAAGCACCATCGTGACCCAGCACCCCATCGCATCCACCGCGCGGGCGACGGGGCCATAAAACGAAACCCGTGGCAAGTCGGGCTTCGCCGGGAGGGCCCGCCGGCAGGCTTGACTTCACCCGGCCGGGCCCGGTTCAAGGGCCCATGACCCACGACCTCACCCTCCTGCTCTGGAGCGCCGTCCTCGGCATCGTGCAACTCGGGGCGGCGGCGCTCGCCAAGCGGCGGCAGGAACCGCCCGGGTGGCAGTCGGGCGCGCGGGACGATCCCCCGCCCACTTACACGGGCCTGGCGGGCCGGCTGGGGCGCGTGCAAAGCAACTTCATGGAAACCTTCCCGTTCTTCGCGGCCGCCGTGCTGGCCTGCCACGCAGCCGGGCGCGAGGGGGCGGTGTCGGCCTGGGGTGCCGACCTGTACTTCTGGAGCCGGATCGTCTACGTGCCGCTCTACGCCTTAGGGGTGCCCTACCTGCGCACCCTAGTCTGGACGGTGTCGCTCGCGGGCCTTTGCGCCGTGCTGAGCGCCGCGCTGGCGGCGATCTGACCGCAGCCATTCCCGCCGGCCTTGACAGCAATGCCCCGAGCGAATAGGTCAGCCATGCCCGCTGGCACTCTCTTCGACGAGTGCCAAACAGCGGGTCGGTTCTTTCGACCCGATGCGGCGCCGCGTTTTCGCGGGGTGCCCCGGGTCAAGTCAACAGGACGTTTCAGCATGGCATTCCGTCCCCTCCACGACCGCGTGGTCGTGAAGCGCCTCGAAGGCGAAGAGAAGACCAAGGGTGGCATCATCATCCCCGACACCGCCAAGGAGAAGCCCCAGGAGGGCGAGATCGTGGCGGTCGGTCCCGGCGGCCGCGACGACAGCGGCAAGCTGACCCCCCTCGACGTCAAGGCGGGCGACAAGATCCTGTTCGGCAAGTGGTCGGGCACGGAAGTCAAGATCGACGGCCAGGACCTCCTCATCATGAAGGAGAGCGACATCCTGGGCATCGTCGGCTGAACTTCGTTCCCCTTTCCTAGACAAAGCGGACCTCGGTCCGGGAGTTTCAACACATGGCAGCCAAAGACGTACGTTTCTCCTCCGACGCGCGCGACCGCATGCTCCGCGGCGTCGACATCCTCGCCAACGCCGTCAAGGTGACGCTCGGCCCCAAGGGCCGCAACGTCGTGATCGACAAGAGTTTTGGCGCTCCCCGCATCACCAAGGACGGCGTCACCGTCGCCAAGGAGATCGAGCTCGAGGACAAGTTCGAGAACATGGGCGCCCAGATGGTGCGCGAAGTGGCCTCGAAGACCAACGACAAGGCCGGTGACGGCACCACCACCGCGACTGTCCTGGCCCAGGCCATCGTCCGCGAGGGCGCCAAGTACGTGGCGGCCGGCATCAACCCGATGGACCTGAAGCGCGGCGTCGACCTCGCGGTCGAGGCGGCCGTCAAGGACATTAAGGCGCGCGCCAAGAAGATCAACTCGTCCGACGAGGTCGCCCAGGTCGGCACCATCTCGTCCAACGGCGACAAGTCGATCGGCGACATGATCGCCCAGGCGATGCAGAAGGTCGGCAACGAGGGCGTCATCACGGTCGAGGAGGCCAAGACCTCCGAGACCGAGCTCGACGTCGTCGAGGGCATGCAGTTCGACCGCGGCTACCTCAGCCCCTACTTCATCACCAATGCCGAGAAGATGGTGGCGGAGCTCGACGAGCCCTACATCCTGATCCACGAGAAGAAGCTGTCGAGCCTGCAGGCCATGCTGCCGGTGCTCGAAGCCGTCGTGCAGACCGGCAAGCCCCTGGTGATCATCGCCGAGGACGTCGAGGGCGAGGCGCTCGCGACCCTGGTGGTCAACAAGCTCCGCGGCGGCCTCAAGGTCGCGGCCGTCAAGGCACCGGGCTTCGGCGACCGCCGCAAGGCCATGCTGGAGGACATCTCCATCCTGACCCAGGGCCAGCTGATCTCCGAGGAACTCGGCATCAAGCTCGAGTCCGTCACCCTGCAGATGCTCGGCCGCGCCAAGCGGGTTCGCATCGACAAGGAGAACACGACCATCATCGACGGCGCCGGCCAGAAGAGCGACATCGACGGCCGCATCGCCCAGATCAAGGCGCAGATCGAGGAAACCACCTCGGACTACGACAAGGAGAAGCT
>CAXTEP010000099.1:0-11800 GCA_964243125.1 uncultured Lichenihabitans sp.
TGCATCCGGAGGCCGTGACCCGCAACGCCTTCGGGAACCCCAACCCGTTCAGCCTGTGCCCGTCGCACCCGGACGCGCGCGCCTACGTGGCGACGCTGGTGGAGGACCTCGCCGCCACCTACCGGCCGGACGCGATCGAGCTCGAAAGCCCCTCCTTCATGGGCTACGCGCACGGCTTCCACCACGAGAAGGACGGGCTGGGCCTGACCGCCGAGGACGACTTCCTGCTGTCGCTCTGCTTCTGCCCGGCCTGCCTGGCCGGGGCGGCCCGGGCCGGGGTCGACGGCGAGCGGGCGCGCGCCACCGTCCGAGGCTGGATCGGGGAAGCCTGCGAGCGCGCCGTGCCCGAACCGCGCTGGCCCGACTTCCCCGCCGCCGGACCCGACGCCTTCGCGTTCCACCCGGCGGTCCGCGACTACGTGGGCTGGCGCTCCACCCCGGTCACGAGCCTGCTGGCGGAGCTTCGGGCGCGGACCCACCCGGCGGTCGGGCTCCACCTCATCGAGGGCCGGCACAGCTGGCTGAACGGCTTCGATCTCGGCGCCGCCGGGCGCAGCCTCGACGGCGTGATCCTTTGCGCCTACGACATAGCGCCGCCGGCCGTAGCGGCCCTGGCGGCGGAAGGGCGTGACGCCCTGGGCCCCGGCAAGTCGGTCGGTTTGGCGTTCCGTCTCTTCTACCCCGAGATGGAGAGCGCCGCGGCCCTAGCGGCCCGCGTCGCGGCCGGCCGTCCGGGTTGCGACGGCCTCACCTTCTACAACTACGGGCTCGTGCCGCGGGCGCGGCTGGCGTGGGTCCGGGACGCCGTGCGACCCTGATCGGCCGGCCCGTTCAGGCGTTGGAGGCCTGGGTGGGCAGGGGTCCGACACCGCGGCCGGGCCAGGCCGCGACCCGCTGCAGCGTGTCGGCCAGCATGGCGGCGCGGCCGAACAGGTAGCCCTGGGCCATGGAGCACCCCATGGCGGCGAGCAGGCGCGCCTCGGAGTCACGTTCCACGCCTTCGGCCACCACCGCGAGGCCGAGGGCGCCGCCGAGCTGGATGATGGCCTCGACGATCTTGCGGCCGTTCGGCTGGTCGAGCAGAGAATGCGCGAAGGACCGGTCCAACTTGAGCATCGAGACCGGCAGCTCGCCGAGGTAGGTCAGGGACGAATAGCCCGTCCCGAAATCGTCGATGGCGATCTGCAGCCCCTGGTCGCGGCACTGTTGCAGGGTGGCGGCGCTGCGTCCCGTGTTCTTGATCAGCACGCTTTCAGTGATCTCCAGCCGCACAGCGGCGAGGTCGAGCCCCGCGTCCGACAGGATGCCGGCCGCCGATGCGGCGAAATCCTCCCGCTCCAGGTCGTGTCCCGAAACGTTGATGCTGATGAACGGCGGCCCTCCGGGGCCCCGACCCCCGACCGCCGCCGCGAGGGCGGGGAACTGCGCCCCGACGGCCCGCAGGCACAGGGCGGTAATGTCGGAGATGAGGCCGCTGGCTTCCGCCATGGGGATGAAGGCGGCGGGCGGCAGAAGGCCGCGCTCGGGGTGCTGCCAGCGGAGCAGGGCCTCGAAGCCGGCGATCTGCCGGGCCGGCAGGTCGACGATGGGTTCGAAGAACAGACGGAGTTCGTCCCGCGCGATGGCGCGCCGCAACTGGTATTCGGCCGACAGCCTCTCTCCCGCGGCCTCGTAGTGCCCCTGCCAGGGCGAGTCGGACGGTTTCGAGTGCAGCTCCCCGTGCCCGGCACGGATCAGCATCGCGGCGACGCAAAGGCGCAGCAGGGGGTCGACGTCGGCCAAGCGCCGCGAAACCTGCTCCCGCCGCACCACCAGGAGGTCGGTCGGCTCGACCGCCACGGCCGAAACCGGATGAGGGCCCGGGCCCGCGATGGCGCTCTCGCCGACGATCTCGCCCGCGCCGCGTTCGGCCTGCGCGTCCGGCCCGCCCTCGCCCACCAGCCTGACGCGACCCCGCTCGATCAGGTAGGCGGCGGTCGCCTCCTCGCCGCGGACGAACAGGACATCGCCGGGGGACAGGACCAATCGTTCGGGCGCATCGGACATGAAGGCGAATGCCTCGCAGGATCGGAGCAGCGTAGCGAGGAAGCATTAACCGGACGATTGCGGTCCGGTCAGGCCTGAACGGTTCCGTAGGCCACAATCGCGAACACGAGCGCGATGTTGGTGACATGGTGAAGAAACTGGTCGAAGCCGAGCAGCCACCAGAACTCGGCCTTGCCGGGATCGAGCCGCTGCCGCTGCCCCACCACGGCCTTGAGGCGATCGATCGCGGCATGCACCGCGAATTCCGCAGCGGCCAGCCACCACAGCCGCGGCGCCACGATCAGCATGATGGCGAGCGTCAGGGCCGCATGTCCGGCGACGTGCACGAGGAGGGGCAGCAGCCAGCCGGTCGGGGCCGCCTTGCCGGCCGCGACCCAATTGGTCTGGAACAGGAAATCGGCGCAAAAATGCTTGGCCGTCACCACGATCATCAGGGCCGTTACCGTTCCCAACGGCACCAGCATACGCCACTCCACCATCAGCCGGCCGCAGCCTAGAGGCTTCAGGCCGACATGCAAGCCGGTCGGCCGCCTCAGCGCGCCGCGCGAGGATCGGGGCGGTCAGGCCACGCCGATGTAGTCGAGCATGGACTGCTTCTCCCGCTCGATCGTTTCCAACCGGTGCTTGACCACGTCGCCGATGGAGATGAGGCCCGCCAGTCGACCCTCCCGGATCACGGGCATGTGCCGGAAGCGCCCGTCCGTCATCCGGCTCATGGCGTCGTCGACGCTCATGTCCTCGGTGGCGGTGACGAGCTTGCTCGTCATGTGCCGGGACGCCGTGTCGCCCAGGGCCTCCCCTCCCCGTGCCGCGACGGCCCGGACGATGTCGCGCTCGGACAGGATGCCGAGCACCTCACCGTCGGCGCCCGTGATCACCACGGCGCCGATCCGCTTGTCGCTGAGCAGCGCCGCGACCTCGCCAAGGGTGCGGTGGGGCGCCGCGGTGGTGACGTCGGTTCCCTTGGCGGCGAGGATTTGCGAAAGCGTCATCGTCATCTCCCTTGCTTGCTGTCACCGCGTGATCCGGTGATTGCGGGGGAGGATGATCCCGTCCGGCGGCCCGCACAAGCCCCCTGGCCGGCCGCGCTGCCGCTCGGACCGGCGTCCGCCCCGGCCCGGTCAGGGTGCGGGCGGCGGCGCCCCGGCGGCCGGT
This sequence comes from uncultured Lichenihabitans sp., assembly GCA_964243125.1. Classification (GTDB taxonomy): domain Bacteria; phylum Pseudomonadota; class Alphaproteobacteria; order Rhizobiales; family Beijerinckiaceae; genus Lichenihabitans. The sequence goes on from CAXTEP010000099.1 coordinate 3,202, forward strand.
GTTCCGGCGGCCCGCACCCGATCGAACAGGGGCAGGGCCAGAAGACCGAACAAGAACCCGCCGATGTGGGCCTGCCAGGCGATCGGGGCCTCGGCCATCTGCGGGGCGACCACACCCAGGCCGGTGACGAGGTTGGTGCCGAACCAGGCCAGCACGAAGACCATCGCGCGCCGATCGCGCAGCAGGACGCCGAGGCGGGCCGACGGCGGCCAGGGAACGGCGGCGTCCTCGGCCGCGTCGGGTCCGCGTGTGTCCGGAACGGGTTGGAAGATGAAGCGCACGCCCGCGCCCATGCAGGCCGAAACCGCCGCGGAAGCGCCGACCAGCGGATGCAGGTCGAGCGGATAGATGGCTTGGTGAACCGCCGCCCCCGCCACCGCGCCGCCGGCCAGGAACACCAGGAACCGCCACGGCCCGAACCGGCGCGCGACCGGCGCCCCGAAGGCCAGCAGCCACACCCCGTTCAGCCCCACGTGAGCCCAGCTGCCGTGCAGCAGCGCGTAGGTCAGCGCCGTCCAGGGCTGGGGCGTGCCGGAGCCGAGAAAGAACCGGGCCACCTCGGCCCCGTCGGGGTCGTCCCGGGCGAGCGCGCTCGCGGCGGCCGCGACCCGCCCCGGTTCCCAGGCGAACGACAGCCGGCCGGGCACGAAAGCGAAGCGGGCCAGCAGCGTCGCGTCGGCGTCGTCGGACAGCGCGACGCGCAGCAGGTGGATCGCGACCAGGACGGCCAGCACGGCGACGAGAACGGACGGCACGTTGAAGATCGGCTGGCGGGGCGAGGACTGGCTCAAGACATCGACTTCGGTTGCGGCGGCCTGACCGGCGGGCGGAAGCCGCCCGTGGCTGTAGATCACCCCGCGCCCGGTGGGAACCGCCGCGTCCCGTGCCGTAACGGCACCGCTCGTGCTCCCAACCGCATGAAACGGGTCTGGATCGCGCTCGGTCGCGTCATTCCGGCACAGACCGGCTCGTTTCGGAACACGGGGGCTGCAATTTGAAACACGCCGTCACGCGCGAACTGTTCGCTTACTGGACTCGCCTCCGCGCCGGGCGTGCCGCACCCGACAGGGGCGACATCGACCCCGCGGCCATCCGCGGCATCCTGTCCGACACGTTTATCCTGGACACCGGGCTGACCGCGGCCGAACCGACGTTCCGGCTGTCGGGCACGCGGCTAAACGCGCTGTTCCTGCACGAGTTGAAAGGCCGTCCGGTGCTCGACCTGTGGGCCGCCTCCGACCGGGCCGGCGCGACCCGGCTGATCCAAACGGTCCAGGACCATGTCACGCCCGCGATCGCCGGCCTGCAAGGTCACCCCGACGGCTGCACCCCGGTCGACCTCGAACTGCTGCTCCTGCCGCTCCGGCACCACGGCCGCACCCACGCGCGGGTGCTGGGATCGATCGCGCCGTTCGAGATCCCGTCCTGGCTGGGCCTGATCGCCATCGACCATCTGGCGATCACCTCGCTGCGCTGGATCGACAGCGGCGAACCGGTCCCGGCGAAACCGGAGGCCCGGACCCGGCCCGCCACCTACGCGCCGCCGCGGCAGCACGGCTTCCTCACGGTCCACCAGGGCGGGCGCTAGGAGGGAGATCGCTCAACCCTCGTCGAGATCGTAGTCGAGGATCGCCATCGCGAAGGTGAAGGACTTGCCCTTCGGGTCGTCGGCCGACACGATCCCGAGGAAGTCGTCGCCGGCGTTCAGCTCGACCGAGTCGGTCTTGCGGCCCCGCGGCACCACTTTCAGCTTGGGGTTCTCGAACAGCAGCCGGACGTACTCCTCGATGGCGGGCCGCTGCACCGGGATCTTCATCTCGAACGCGTAGGACCGGTCGCCGTCTTCGTCGTCGATGCTGACGGTAGCGATCTTGCGCTCGCCGAGCGACACGTCGGCCGCGGCGTCGTCCTTCTGGTGGGGCGTCACGCGCAGGCCCTTGTTGCCGAACGTATCCCGGAGATACTCCTGCAGCCGGTGCAATTCGGTCTTGTTCAAGTCATGAACTCCGCTCGGTAATAAAGGACGACGCGGCCCGGGCCGGCGACCCGTGTCAGGAAGCCTCGGGGCCGCCGTCGAGCTTGCGCAGGAGCTGGTTCATGCTCCGGGCGGGCTCGGCGCATCCGGCCTCGCCCACGACCCGGGCCGGCACGCCCGCCACCGTGGTCTTGGGCGGCACGGGCCGCAGCACCACCGATCCGGCCGCGACCCGCGAGCAGGAGCCCACCTCGATGTTGCCCAGGACCTTGGCGCCCGCCCCGATCAGCACGCCGCGCCGGATCTTCGGATGGCGGTCGCCCGTCTCCTTGCCGGTGCCGCCGAGCGTCACGTCCTGAAGGATGGACACCTCATCGTCGATCTCGGCCGTCGAGCCGACCACGAGTCCGGTCGCATGATCGAGGAACAGGCCGGTGCCGAACCGGGCCGCCGGGTGGACGTCGGTCTGGAACACGCCCGAGGCCCGGCTCTGCAGGTAGAGGGCCAGGTCACGGCGGCCGTTCTGCCAGAGAGCGTGGGCCATGCGGTGGGTCTGGATGGCATGGAAACCCTTGAAGTAGAGGAGCGGCTCGATCAGCCGCGTGCAGGCCGGGTCGCGCTCCGCCACGGCGAGGATGTCTGCCGCCATGGCGGCGCCCAGCCGCGGGTCGTGGGCTGCGAGGTCGGTGAAGACCTGCTGGAGCAGGGAGGCCGACACGGCCGCATGGTCGAGCCGCGCCGTGATCCGATGGATGACGGCGCCTTCCAGCGTCTCGTGGTTGACAACCGCGGCCAGGATGAAGCCCGACAGCGCGGGCTCGGCGCGGATGACCGCCTCGGCCTCGATCCGCATGCGGGTGAACAGCGGATCGACGCCCGCGAACCCCACGACCCTGGCTGCATTGCTTTGCATCATCAAGCCTCCCCCGCGGGTTCGGACGGCGCCCCACAGATACGCGATTGCGGCCCGGGGACAAGCCCCGCCGATCAGGCGGCGGTACCGGCCGCCAAGTCGTCGAGCGCGGCCAGGAACTCCAGCACCCCGCGCCGGTACACCTTGTCGCCGACCGCGAGATTGTGGTCGCGGCCGGGGATATCGAGGGCCCGGCCGTCGGGCAGCAGGGCCGCCAACCGCGCCGCATCGCCCGCCACATGGTCTTTCGTGCCGACCGCGACCAGCGCCGGACAGGCGATCCGCCGCACCTCGTCGGGCGACAGCACCTGACGCGACCCCCGGATGCACGCCGCCAGCGCGACCCGGTCGCCCCCGTTGGCATCGGCGAAGCGGCGGAACATGCGCTGGGTCGGGTCGGCGAGCGCCTCGGGGTCGGGCGCCTCCATGGCGTCAGCGATGGCGGGCGGCAGGCCGTAGCCGTCGACCAGGTGGTGGCCCAGGCCGCCGAGCACGACCGACCGGACCCGGTCGGGATGGGCGAGGGCCAGGAAGGCCGTGATCCGCGCCCCCATGGAATAGCCCATGACGTCGGCCCGCTCGATCCCGGCATGGTCGAGCAGGCGCAGGACGTCCCCGGCCATCAATGCCGTGTGATAGCTCGCCGGGTCGTGCGGCTTGTCGCTGCGCCCGTGCCCCCGGTTGTCGGGCGCGAGCACGCGGCGGCCGTCCGCGGTCAAGGTCTGGACCCAGAGCGGATTGAGCCAGTTGACCGCGTGGGTCGACGCGAAGCCGTGCACCAGCACGACCGGCAACCCCGCGGGCGCCGCCGGGCGCGCGTCGAGGTAGGCGATCCGCAAGCCCGCCGAATCGTAGCTTTCCACCCGGTCCCCCTCGGCGGCGCACCGCCCGGTTTTGCCCTACACAAGGCTGCGGCCCGCCCCTATGGTGCGCCGCGAGCCCGAACCCGCCCCATACTGCTTATCGGAATCCCGCATGGCCGAGAATTTCAGCACGCCGCATTTCCACAATGAGCCGGGCGTGCCGGTGGTCCGCATCGGGGTCCGCGAGTTCATGTGCACGGGCGCCCTGCCCCCGTTCGACCATCCCCACACCTTCATCGACATGGGCGACAGCGACGACTCGGTCTGCCCCTATTGTTCCACGCGCTTCGTGTTCGACGCCACCCTGCACGGCGGCTGCGTGCCGCCCGGCTGCGCGTACAATCCCGACACCGCGCCCTGACGTCGGGTGCCTCCCCGCCCGGGCCCGTGCTGATCGCGGGAGCCGGGATCGGCGGCCTCGCGGCGGCCCTGCAGGCGGCGGCGGCCGGCCGGGCTGTGACGGTGCTGGATCGCGCCGCCGAGGGGAGCGAGGCGGGTGCCGGGGTCCAGCTGTCGCCCAACGCGTGCCGGGTGCTCGGCCGCATGGGTCTGCTCGACGTCGTCCATGCCGCGGCGGTCCGGTCCGAGGCGGTCCGGATCAGGCGGGGCCGAAACGGAGCCGCGGTGGCGCGGATCCCGCTGGGCGACGCGGCCGAACGCCGGTTCGGGGCCCCTTTCCTGCTGATCCACCGCGGCGACCTGCACCGGATCCTGCTCGACGCGGCCCGCCGCACCCCCGCCGTCACGCTGGCGCACGCGCAGGCCGTCGAAGGGTTCAGCGATGACGCGGGCGACGTGGCCGTGACGGTCGGGACCGCCGAGGGGCCCCGCACGGTCCGGGCATCCGGGCTGGTCGGTGCCGACGGCCTGCGCTCGCGGGTGCGGGCCGCGCTCTTCCCCGCGGAAGGCGAGCCGGTCTTCTCCGGCCGCACGGCGTGGCGGGCGCTGGTGCCCGCCGACCGCGCCCCGGCGTTCGGCCGCGAGCCCTGCTCCAACCTTTGGCTCGGCCGGAACGCCCACCTGGTCCACTACCCCGTGCGCGGCGGCGCGCTCGTCAACGTGGTGGCGATCGTGGACGATGGTTGGCGAGGCGCGGGAGCGGCCGACCTTTGGGCCGTGCCGGGCGACCCGACTGCCCTCGCGGCCCGGTTCGGCGCCTGGTGCGCCGACGCCCGCGCCCTGGTCGCCGCGGCCCCGGGCTGGCGCGTCTGGCCCCTGTTCGACCGGCCGCCGCTCCGCGCTTGGTCGCGAGGCCGCGTCACCCTGCTGGGCGACGCGGCCCACCCCATGCTGCCCTTCCTGGCCCAGGGCGCCGCCCAGGCGATCGAGGATGCGGCGGCGCTGGGCGCGGCCGTGGCGGGTGCGGGCGGGATCGAGCGGGCCTTCGCGGCCTACGCGGCGGCGCGCCGGGACCGAACCGCCCGCGTCCAGCGCGAGTCGCGCCGACAGGGGACCGTGTACCACCTGGGCGCGCCCGCGTCGCTCGCGCGCGATCTCGTGATGCGGGGGCTCGGGCCCGCCGGCATGCTGGGGCGCTACGACTGGCTCTACGGCGCCTGAACCCGGGGCGCCTCGGAGAAGGGCTCGACCAGCACGGCCGATCCGTAGGCCAGCACCTCGGTGATGCCGTCCATGATCTCGTTGGCGTCGTAGCGCATGCCGATGATCGCGTTGGCTCCCGCGTCGGCGGCGTGCCGGACCATCAGGTCGTAGGCTTCCTGCCGCGCCGTCTCGGCGAGCTTGACGTAGATGCCGAGCCGGCCGCCGAACAGGCTCTGCCAGCCGCCCGCCCAGTTGCCCAGCGCGCTGCGGGACCGCACCGTGATGCCGCGGCACAGGCCGAGATGGGCGGTCACGCGGTAGCCCGCGACCTCGTTGGTGGTCGTGACGATCATAGGGATCTCCGGCTGCCGGCGTGCAGGACCGCGCGGCCTCAATCGGCGACCCGCGGCTGCGGCCTCGCGGCGAGGCCGACCGTGGCCCGGAGCCCGAAGGCGAACAGGACGAGGGCGCTGCTTCTGGGCGTGGCGCGCAACGGCACGTCCGGGATTATAACAAGGAGGGCGCCGGCTCCGGCTAAAACCGGATCGCCCGCCGACAGTAGGCTCGCCATCGCCAAGCCGTCGGCCCGAGCTCGCAGTGCGGGCGGAGACATGGCCCGGCCGATCGGCGCTGTTCGTATCACGAGGTCGGCGTTTGACGCATGGTGGGAAGTATCGCAGTCTTGCGTCGCGTGACAATCCCGAGAGGTCCGGGCGTCGGATCAAGGTGAGAGTGTCATAAAACCGTTCGCGCTCGTCCAGCCCGCCGCCCGCCCACCCGCCTGGCTCGACGGGCGCCGCGACCAGCCGTGTTCCCTGCCGGGCCAGGCGCCCGCGCCGGATCCGGATGGGGCCACCACCATCCTGTTCCTGCTGGTGCCGTCCTTCTCCATGATCGCCTTCGCGTCCGCGCTGGAGCCCCTGCGCCTGGCCAACCGGGCCATGAACACCCGCGTCTACCGCTGGCGGGTGCTGACCGGCGACGGCCAGCCCGTCACGGCCTCGAACGGCATCCCGGTGGCGGCCGACGGCAGCTACGGCGACACCGCCGGCGCCTCGGCCGCGATCGTCTGTTCGGGGGTCGACGTGCAGAGCTTCGACCACCGCGACATGACCGCGAAGCTGCGGGCACTGGCCACGCGCGGCATCCCGCTCGGGGCGCTTTGCACCGGGTCCTACGTGCTGGCCCGTGCCGGCCTGCTCGACGGCCACCGCTGCACGATCCACTGGGAGAACTTTAACTCGTTCAGGGAGGAGTTTCCCGACCTGTCGGTGACCCAGGAGCTGTTCGAGATCGACCGCGCCCGCTTCACCTGCGCGGGCGGCACCGCCGCCATCGACATGATGCTGTCGGTGATCGCCCAGCAGAAGGGCCAGGACATCGCGGCCCAGGTGACCGACCAGCTGATCCACCACCGCATGCGCGACGCTCACGAGCGCCAGAGGATGGAGCTGCGGGCGCGGCTGGGCGTGGCCCATCCCAAGCTGATCGGCGTCGTGGCCGCCATGGAGCGGCGCATCGAGCAGCCGCTGTCCTGCGCCGACCTGGCTGAGGGCGTGGGGCTGTCGACCCGGCAGCTCGAACGCCTGTTCCGCCGCTACATCGGCCAGGCGCCGACCCGCTACTACCTCGGGCTCCGCCTGGAGCGCGCGCGCCACCTGCTGCTGCAGACCAGCATGCCGGTCCTGTCGATCGGGCTCGCCTGCGGGTTCGTGTCGGCGTCGCATTTCTCCAAATGCTACAGCGAGCATTTCCACCGCACCCCCTCGCAGGAGCGGCGCCACCCCCGGCGGGACGAGCGTGCCCGCGCCGAGTGAGCGGTCCGGATGCGGAACGAGGGTCGCGGCGGCGGCATGAAGCGGAGACCATGGTATTGAGCGAAGAGCTGACAACCGCGGCGCTTGCCGACAGGCTCGCGGCCGGGCAAGGGCGCGTGAGGCGGATCGTGGCGATCGCGGGGTCTCCCGGGGCCGGCAAGTCGACGCTCGCCGAGCAGCTGAAAGAGCGGATCAACGCGGTGCGGCCGGCCTGCGCCGACATCCTGCCCATGGACGGGTACCACCTGGACGACGTGGTCCTGCACGCCCGCGGTCATCGTCCGCGCAAGGGGGCGCCCCACACGTTCGACCTCGACGGCTTCCGGGCCATGCTGGAGCGCCTTCGCGCCGACGACGGACGCGACGTCGCGGTGCCGGTGTTCGACCGCTCGATCGAGATCGCGCGCGCGGGCGGCCGCATCATCGGGACCGCGACGCGGCTGGTCCTGACCGAGGGCAACTACCTGCTCCTCGACGCGCCGGGCTGGCGCGATCTCGGCCCCTTGTTCGACCTGACCGTGATGATCGCGGTCGACGAGGCCATCCTGGTCGAGCGGCTCACGCAGCGCTGGCTCGGGTTCGGCTACGATCCGGCCATGCTGGAAGCCAAGATGGAGGGCAACGACCTGCCCAACATGCGGCTCGTCCTGTCCGGCAGCCGTCCCGCCGACGTGACGCTGCGCACCGCGGAGGGCCGTCCCGGGCCGCTCCTGCCTGGCGGGTCTCCGTAACGCGCGCCACGGCGGCCCGCAGGCCGCCCGGGCAGGTTCTGTCGGCCCGCGGGCCGCCATGGCACGTTCTGGCGGCCCGGGCCGACCGGGCACGTTCTGGCTCGGACTTTTCGTTGCAGCACCATCGCCGCAGCCGGCAAGCGACCGCGCCGCCTGACGCCGTCGCGGGAGCGCCGTAGGTCAGAACTCCTGCCAGCCGGCGTCGGCCGCGGCCTCGACCTTGGTGGCTGCGCCGCCCCGACCGACCGTCTTGAGCGCCACCACGCGCGCGGGCCGCGCGTCGCCGCCCGGCCGGCGCCCGGCCGAAGGCTTCGGACCGGCACCCACCGCGACGTCGACCCGGAACTCGCCGACTAGGCGGGCCAGGCCCTCGGTCTCCGCCAGGAGGGCGTGGCTGGCCGCGGTGGACTGCTCCACCATGGCGGCGTTCTGCTGGGTGACCTGGTCCATCTGGTTGATGGCCGTGTTGACCTGCTGCAGCGCCACGGCCTGCTCCTGCGTGCTGACCGCGATGTCGGACACCACGGTGTTGATCTCGGTCACCTGCCGCACGATCCGCCCCAGCGCCGAACCAGTCTCGTTGACGAGATCCACGCCGGCGCTCACCTGCTGGCTGGACGTCCGGATCAGCGCCTTGATCTCCTTGGCGGCCTCGGCCGAGCGCTGGGCCAGGGCCCGCACTTCCGACGCCACCACCGCGAACCCCCGTCCCGCGTCGCCGGCCCGCGCCGCCTCGACGCCCGCGTTCAAGGCCAGCA
>CAXTEP010000100.1:0-11661 GCA_964243125.1 uncultured Lichenihabitans sp.
GACGTCGACGTCGAGAAGGAGCGCATCTCGCTCGGCATCAAGCAGCTCGCGGGCGACCCCTTCGTGTCCAAGGCGGCCGACGAACCGGCGGCCGGTGGGGCCGCGGGCGACCTGCGCAAGGGGGCGGTCGTGACCTGCGAGATCATCGACGTGCGCGACGGCGGCGTCGACGTGAAGATCGCCGGCACGGACCTGACCTGCTTCGTCAAGCGCTCGGAACTGGCGCGCGACCGCAACGATCAGCGTCCGGACCGCTTCGCGGTGGGCGAGAAGGTCGACGCCCGCATCACCCTGTTCGACCGCAAGGCCCGCAAGGTGCAGGTGTCGGTCAAGGCGCTGGAGATGGCCGAGGAGAAGGAGGCCATCGCGACCTACGGGTCGGCGGATTCCGGCGCATCGCTGGGCGACATCCTTGGCGCGGCCCTCAAGCGGCAGCGCGAGAACCAGGGCTGATCGCAGGCATCAACGGTCGGGGCCGCTCGCCGCGGTCCCGACACGTTCTTGATCAACCCGGACGGCCGTGACAGGCCGCCCGGGTTTTTTATCGGCCGGTCGAGGCCGGCTTGTATCCGCAGGCTTGATCACCGGCATTGCGGTCCCGTTTCACCGCCCGATAGGAGGACGCGGCCGTCCTCGATCGGCGCTTCCCGCAACGGACGAAACGCACGGACTTCAAACCGGCATGTTGGTCTTCACGGCCTCGACGAGTTGCTTGAGCGAGAAGGGTTTTGGCAGGAAGCCGAATTCTTCGCCTTCCGGCAGGTTCTTCGAGAAGGCCTCCTCGGCGTAGCCCGACACGAAGATGACCTTGGCGGTGATCCCGCGCTTGCGCAGTTCGCCGAACATGGTCGGACCGTCCATCTCGGGCATGACCACGTCGGACACGATGAGGTCGATGGGGTGGTCGGCGTCGGCCACGACCTGCAGCGCTTCCACCCCGGAGCTCGCCTCCATCACGGTGTAGCCGCGCGACGCCAGGGCCCGCGCTCCGAAGGCCCGCACCGCTTCCTCGTCCTCGACGAGCAGCACCGTGCCGCGCCCGGTCAGGTCGGTGGCGGCGGGCTTGGCCACGTCCTTGCGGGCCGCCTCCTCGGCGGGCTCGGGCTTGTGCTGCGGCAGGAGGATGCGGAACGAGGTGCCCCGGCCCACCGTGCTGTCGCAGGAGATGAAGCCGCCGGTCTGCTTGATGATGCCGTACACCATGGACAGGCCGAGCCCCGTGCCCTTGCCGACCTCCTTGGTGGTGAAGAACGGCTCGAAGATCTTGGGCAGCACGTCGGGCGGGATGCCGGTGCCGTTGTCGCTGATCTCGACCAGGACGTAGGGAGCTTCGGGCAGCAGCTTCTCGCCGAAGGCCGCGCACTCCTCGGGCGCGACGTTGCGGGTACGCACCAGGATCTTGCCGCCGTTCGGCATGGCGTCGCGCGCGTTGACCACGAGGTTGATGACGACCTGCTCGAACTGGTTCAGGTCGGCCTTGACGAGCCAGAGGTCGCGGCCGTGCTTGACGTCGATCTCGATCTTCTCGCCCACGAGGCGGCGCATCATGTTCTGCAGTTCGGACACGACGTCGCCGAGCTGCAGCACCTCGGGCCGCAGGGTTTGGCGGCGCGAGAAGGCCAGCAGCTGACGCACCAGGCCGGCGGCCCGATTGGCGTTCTGCTTGATCTGCATGATGTCCTGGAACGACGGGTCGGTCGGCCGGTGGTTGGCGAGCAGCAGGTCGGAATAGCCCAGGATGGCGGTCAGCACGTTGTTGAAATCGTGCGCCACGCCGCCCGCGAGCTGGCCGATGGCCTGCATCTTCTGGGCCTGCACGAAGCTTTCCTGCAGGGTCCGCTGCTCGGTGGTTTCCAGCGCGAAGATGTTCACGGCGGCGCCCTCGCCGCCGCGCTCGCCGGCCGACACGAAGAAGCGGACCGAGCGCTCCCCCCCAGCCCCGAAAGCTGCGTCCACGGGCGGCAGGTCGCCGCGCCCCGCCGCCGCGGCCGCCACGGCGGCCTGGAGGTCGCCCCGGTCCCGGTCCGCGAGGGCGCCGTAGAGGGACGCCACGCCATCGCCCCGGCCGGTCCGGAGTTGCTCGCCGAACAGCCGGGCGAAGGCCGCGTTGGAGCGGATGATCTTGCCCTGCGGGTCGATGGAGGCGATCGCCATGGGGGTGGAGTTGAAAAACCGCGCGAAACGGACCTCGGCGGCCCTGAGGTCTTCAGCGGGTTCCTCGCCGGGGGCTCGGTTGAGGACCAGCGTGCGCGACGATCCGGGCTGCCGATCGTCCGTGAAGGCGATCCGGTGCAGCAGGCGCACCGGCACGGTCTGGCCGTTGCGGCGCAGGAGATCGATGTCGAACCGCTCGGTCTTGACCTCCCCGGGGCTGCCCGCCACCGTGGTCAGCATGGCGGCGCCGTCGCCCGCCACGATGTCGGCCACCGAAAGGCCGCCCGAGCCGACCTGCGCGAGATCGTGGTCGAGCCAGTTGGCCAGGGTGGCGTTCATGTAGGAGATGCGGCCGGCCGCGTCGGCCGAGAAGAATCCCGCCGGGGCATGGTCGAGGAAGTCGATCGCGTGCTGCAGCTCCTGGAACACGTTCTCGTGGCGCTCCCGTTCGCGGGTCACGTCCGCGATGCTCCACAGGCTGCCGCGCTTGCCACCCGGCCGGGGAACGGGACGCACCCGCACGCGGTACCAGCCGACCGCGCCCTCCCCGGTCAGGGGCGGTGACAGTCGCACCTCCTCGGCCAGTGGCCGTCCCTCGCGCGCCGCTTGGGCCAGGCGGTAGATGGCTTCCGACACCTCCGGGGGGCCGGAAAAAAGGCGCGGCACGATGCGCAGGTCCGCGGTGTCGCGGGCGCCCGCGAGCCCCATGTAGCTCTCGTTCGCGTAAACGATGCGGGCCTCGCCCTCGGTGACCAGCAGGCCCTCGGCGCTGGTGTCGGCCACGAGCTTGGTCACGTCGTTGCGGGCCGCGTAGCCCGCGAACTGGAGGAACCCGACCGCGTAGGAGAACAGCGACAGGAGGCCGACCAGGGCCATCGCGGCGAGCAGGCCCAGCGTCAGCCGGCCGGCCTGCTCCTGGGGCAGCACGGAGGCGGCCGCAACGGCGCCCACCAGCAGAAGCGCCAGGACCACGACCAGGACGGGGCTGCCGGTCCTTTCGGCCCGGTCCACCACCGCGGCCGGTGCCTGACTCATGACGGCGCTCGCTTTCAGGGACATGGAACAACAATCGGCAGGATGAGCCAAGACCGTTAACCATTCGTTAACCTTCTTGGCGCGTTTGGGGCAGCTTATGGTACCATCAACACTTGTCTCGTTTCGTGTCGAGAGGCAGACGACCTGATGCAGTCTTTTGGCGCATTTTATAATGACAACCGGACACTCGTGATCGTGAGCCTGGTCGTGGCCGCGGCCGCGGTGCTGCTCTACGCGATTTATCGGCTGCTGTTCGGACGCAGGCTCCGCATGGCGAACAGTCGTACCCGCCAGCCCAGGCTCGGCATCGTGGACGCCTTCGACGTCGACCGCCAACGGCAACTCGTCTTGATTCGGCGCGACAATGTCGAGCACCTCGTCATGATCGGCGGCCCTAACGACGTGCTGATCGAATCGGCCATCGTCAGGGCCCAGCCGAGCGTCGCGATCCCGGTGGGGCGCGACAAGGACACGGCGGCGGCGGGCGGCGTCGCGCCGGCGGTTTCGCCTGGTCCGGCGGTCCTGAACGGGACACTGCCCACGGTCGCGGTGGCCCCGGCCGTGGATCAAAGGCCGCCTGCGCCGCCGGACGTGACCGCGGTCGGGGCGCCGGAACCGCCGCGGGCCGACGCGCCGGCCACGCCCGGCGGACCCGTCGCGGAGGAAATCCTGGCGGCGCCGAGCCGGCCCGCCTACGTGCCTCGGACGCCGTTCCCGGCGCGCCCCGGCGCGGCCACGCCCGCGACGACGCGCCTTTCCGCTCTTCGCCCGCCCGGCACCCCCCTGGCACCGCGGCCGCTCGCGACGAGCCCGCGGCCGACCCCTTCGGCCCCGCTGACGCGCGGCACCTCGGCGGCGTCGCTGCGGCGCGAACCGGTGCCCGGAACGCCGCCGGCCTCGACCGCGCTGCCCGTCACGCCATCCCAGGACGGGACACCGGCCGGTTCCGCGCCGGGCGAGGCTCCCGGGGCGTCTTCACCGCCCCTTCCGACCCCGGTTGACCGTTTCGCGGATCAGGCCGAGCCCCTCAGCCCGGCTGCGGACCGTCCCGGCCAGCCGCCACGCCCGGCCCCCGAGCCGCCGCGGCCCCTTCCCACGACGCTGAACACGCTGGAGTCGCTCGAAGAGGAGATGGCCAAGCTGCTGGGGCGACCGACCGCGCCGTCCGGCAAGGCCGACGGGTAAGCCGAGGCATGGGCGCCGGTTCGGTTTCGAGCGGGATCGGGCTGCACGCAGGATCGCGCGCCACACGCGACCCGCACGGTCGTTCGGCAGGTCCGGGTCGAGCGCGGTGACGGCGCGTGAGCGAGCGGCGAACCGGCTCAATCGTCGCGGTAGATCCGCTCGCGGCGCTCGTGCCGTTCCTGGGCCTCCACCGACAGGGTGGCGATCGGGCGGGCGTCGAGCCGCTTGAGGGCGATCGGCTCCCCGGTTTCCTCGCAGTAGCCGTAGCTGCCGTCCTCGATGCGGCCGAGGGCCGAATCGATCTTGGCGATCAGCTTGCGCTGGCGGTCACGGGCCCTGAGTTCAATGGCGCGGTCGGTTTCCGAGGAGGCGCGGTCGGCGATGTCGGGATGATTCTCGTTCTCGTTCTGCAGGGCCGTCAGGGTTTCGCGGCTTTCCCGTAGCAGGTCGTCGCGCCAGGCCAGCAGCTTGCGCCGGAAGTAATCGCGCTGACGCTCGCTCATGAACGTCTCGTCATCCGATGGCCGATATTCTTGGTCGATCGTCGCGGGCCATGTCATGATTGGCGGGTTCCCCGTCACTGAAGTGCGCGCCTTATAGCGATGGTTGAACGGCTCCACAATCGGGCCCCGGCTTGATCCTTGCATGCGGTCCGCATCAGGATGTCCGGTGAGCTTCTTTCGCTCGCAATGGTTACATCCGTGAGACAACTTCTCCTGCTCCGTCACGCCAAGGCCAGGCCCGGATCCGTGGATCGCGAGCGCGACCTCGACGCCCGCGGGGTCGCGGATGCGTCCTGGGCCGGCACGGTGCTGCGCGCGCGTGGCTGGTTTCCCGACTTGGCGCTGGTGTCGGACGCGCGGCGGACCCGGCAAACCTTCGAGCACGTCGCGGCCGCGCTGCCGCGACCACCGCGGGCCGTGATCACGCCGGCGCTCTACGGGGCAAGCGCGGACGAGATCCTGGAAGCGACGTCCGCCGTCGGCGACGAGGTCGGCCGCCTGCTCGTGGTCGGCCACAACCCCGGCATCGGGGCGCTCGCCCGGCAGCTCGCGGGATCCGGCGAGACCGCCGACCTCGGGCGGCTCGCGGCCCGGTTCCCGACCGCCTGCCTGGCGGTGATCGATGTGCCGGACCCCTGGTCGGTTCCGGCCGGCAACGGCCGGCTGACCGGCCTCGTCTGGCCGGAGGAGCCCGTGGAGGGCTGAAGCCCCGCGGCTTCGCTCAGCGCCCGACGGGCTTGCGCCCGCCCGCCGCCACGGCGCGTCGGCGCGCGCGCGCCGGCACCTTGGCGGGCCAGGCCACGACGTAGTCCGGCAATCGCTCGACCGGCACGTCGTCCTCCGACGCCACCACGCGGCCGCGCGCCGAAACGCCCGCTTCCACGACCGTCTCGCTGCGCCCCGAAACCAGCGGGTGCCACCAGGGTAGGTCGCGGCCTTCGGCTACCAGCCGATACCCGCAGGTGGGCGGCAGCCAGCCGATGCTGCGCACGGTCGCGGGCGTCAGCTTGATGCAGTCCGGAACCTTGGACTGCCGGTTCGGGTAATCGGTGCAGCGACATGTCTCGTCCGACAGCAGCGTGCAGCCGATGCCGGTGAAATACACCTCGCTCGTGTCTTCGTCTTCCAGCTTGACCAGGCAGCAGCGGCCGCACCCGTCGCAGAGGCTTTCCCATTCCGGCACGCTCATGCGTTCGAGCGGCTTGCGCCAGAACGGTTCAGGCAAGGCGGGCGTGGGCGTTACAGGTTGGGGATGGTCCGTCATTCCCGATGGTGATCGGCTCACGATTGGCCCAAAATGTGACATGGGGCCCGGGCACGAGGCTTGCGGCGCCCTTTCGCCTGATCTGTCGCGCGCGTGGTCGGGTCGCGCGGCGTCCGGCGAGGCGCGCGGGGACCGGTGAACGTGCAGAGCCGTCGAGGTGATCGGAACGATGAGCCTGAGCGGCGGCGCAACCGGGTCGCTCGGCTCGGGCGGCAGGCCGGGCGGGCCCTGCTGGCCGTGGACGCTTGGTTCGACTCCGCCCTGTTCGAGGTGGGCCAGGGCGTCCGAACGGCCTTCGCCGACTTCTCCAACCTCATGCGCCGATTCCACGTCGGCGGTTGGCGACGCGTGACGGTGGAACTCGCCTGCGAAGCCTTGACGCTGGGGTCGGGCTTCGCGGTCCTGGCCCTCGCGCTGGCGGTGCCGGCCTTCCAGGAAACCAGCGACGACTGGCTCAAGAAGCAGGACCTCGCGATCACGTTCCTGGACCGCAACGGCGTCGAGATCGGGCGCCGCGGCATCCTACATGACGACAGCGTGCCGCTCGACCAGATGCCGCCCTACCTGACCCAGGCCGTGCTGGCGACGGAGGACCGCCGCTTTTACCAGCATTTCGGCATTGACCTGATCGGCACGTTGCGGGCCGTGACCGTGAACGCGAGATCATCCGGCGTGGTGCAGGGCGGGTCGTCCATTACCCAGCAGCTCGCCAAGAACCTGTTCCTGTCCAACGAGCGGACCCTCGACCGCAAGCTGCGCGAGGCCTACCTGGCGCTCTGGCTCGAAGGGCACCTGACCAAGGCGGAGATCCTGCGACTCTACCTGGACCGAGTCTACATGGGCGGCGGCACGTTCGGGATCCAGGCGGCGTCCGAATTCTACTTCGGCCGGTCCGTGCGGGACGTGTCGCTGCCCCAGGCCGCCATGCTGGCGGGCCTTTTCAAGGCTCCAACCAAATACGCGCCCCACCTCAACCTGCCGGCCGCCCGGGCGCGCGCCAGCGACGTGCTGAGCAACCTCGTCGACGCGGGCTACATGACCGAGGGCGAGGTCCGCACGGCCCGCGAGCATCCCGCGTCGCCCGTGGACCGCAGCCGCGACGTTTCGCCCGACTGGTACCTCGACTACGCCTACGACGAGGTTCGCAAGCTCGTGGCGGACGGCAAGCTCGGCGACAACCGCGTGTTCACGGTCCGCACGGGCGTCGACACGGCGCTGCAGGCGCAGGCCGAATTGACCATCGAGGATCAGCTCCGGGAGAAAGGTCCGGCCTACAATGCCCGGCAGAGCGCCGCCGTGATCGTCGACCTCGACGGCGCCGTGCGCGCCATGGTGGGGGGCCGGGACTACGGGGCGAGCCAGTTCAACCGCGCCATCGACGCGCAGCGCCAGCCTGGCTCCTCGTTCAAGCCCTTCGTCTACCTGACCGCCCTGATGACCGGGCGCTTCAAGCCCAGCACGGTCGTGGTGGACGGGCCCGTCTGCATCGGCAACTGGTGCGTCCACAACTATGAGAACCGCTACGAGGGCGCCCTGCCGCTGGTCACCGCCCTGGCTCATTCGCTCAACACCGTGGCGGTCAAGCTGTCGATCGCCATCGGCAACGGCAACGCCAAGGCGGGCCGCGCCCGCATCGTCGAGAACGCCCGCAAGCTGGGGCTCACCACGGCGCTGAACGACACCGTGTCGCTGCCGGTGGGCGCCGACGAGGTCACGGTGATCGACATGGCCTCGGCCTACGCGGCCTTCGCCAACGGCGGCAAGCGCGTCGAGCCCTACGCGGCGGTGGAGATCCGCAACGGCCGGGGCGAGCTGATCTACAGCCACGAGCGCGACGGGCCCCGCCCCGTGCAGGTCGTGCCGCCGATGGACGTCGCGACCCTGAATTCCATGCTGGTCCGGGTCGTGGAAGGCGGCACGGGCGTGCGGGCCCGGCTCGACAATGTCACGGTGGCGGGCAAGACAGGCACCACCAACGAGTACCACGACGCCTGGTTCTGCGGCTTCACGGGCAATTACGCCGGGGCGGTCTGGTTCGGCAACGACGACGACGCGTCCATGAACAAGATGACCGGCGGCCTGCTGCCCGCCATGACGTGGCACGACATCATGGCGTTCGCGCACCAGGGCATCGTCACCAAGCCGCCGTTCGGGATCGACGACGGACATGGGGCCGGCAGAACGGCCGCCGTCGCGGCCGCCGTGGCGCCGGGCCGACCGGCCTCGCAGGGGCGGCCGGACGCGCTGTCGCGCCGTGCCGCGAGCATCATCCTGGACATCGGCGCCACGATGCGGTCGGTCGCGCAGGTGGGCGCGGCTTCAAGCGCGAGTCTGGACGTCGCGGCGGACCGCGACGGGGCGCTGAACCGTTCGGTCGGCGGACCCGTCGGCCTGCCCTGACGTGCCGGGCACCGGGGTGGCGCAGCGACTGGTCCGGCTTCTCACGGTGGCGCTCGCGCTCGTGGGCGGCGGCGCGCTGGGGCTGGAACTGACCGAAGTCGCGTCGCGCGGGCAGCCGTGGTTCGGAGCCGTCCGGAGCGGCGCCTGGACGGCCTGGCCGCGCGGGGGCGCCGCCGACGCCGACCCCTACGCGCTGGCCGCCTACGCCCGCACCGGGCAGCTGCCGCCCGCGACCGGCGAGGGCCTGCGCTTCCTGGCCGAGGTGGACGATGGGGGCGCCCGCCTCGACGCGCGGTGCGCCTACACGGTGACCGGGCCCACCCCGCCGGCCCAGTTCTGGACCCTGACCCGCCTCGATGCGGCCGATGCCTCGCCGGCCGCGTCCGACACGCGGGCGGGCTTCACCTCGGCCGAACTGGTCCGGGCCGCCGACGGGAGTTTCACCGTGTCGCTGGCGCGCGCGGCGCGTCCGGGCAACTGGCTGCCCTTGGGCGCCGCGGGCCGCTTCACCCTGATGCTGAACCTTTACGACACGCCGCTCACCGTGGCGCTCCAGATGGGCAGCGCCCCGCCCCGGCTTGCGCGCGTCAGCAGGGTCGGGTGTCCGTGACGGATGCGGGGCCGGAGCGGGGCGCGCGGCGGCGCGCCGCCGCCTATCATCTCGCGGTGCTTCTGGTGGCGGCCGGCATCGCGCACCTCGCGTCCGTGCTCGCCCTGCCCTACCGCTCCGACCGCGACGCCTACGCCAAGGTGGCGGCGCTCGCCGGCGGCAAGCCGCTGGCGACGGTCTCGGAAGCGCGGTCCGGGCCCGCGGCCTTCCCCGACCGGGACCCGGCGGTGGCCCGGGCCTTCTGCCTTTACGACCTCGGGGCAGGCCCCGTGCGGATCAGCCTGGATGTCGGGGACGCCGACGAGCTCGGCCTGTCGCTGCATGCCCGCCACGGCCCGGCGTTCTACGGGCTGACCAACCGGTCGGCCGGCCACGGGGTGCTGGCCGTGACCCTGATGACGCCCGCGCAGTTCGCCGCCGCCCAGGCGCAGGACACGGGCGAGCCCGCGGACCTGCGCGCGGTCGCGCCCGAGCCGCAGGGGTTCGCGGCCGCCGCCGTGCTCGCCACCGCGCCCTCGGCCGCCGACGCAGCCCTGAGCCGGGTGCGGCGGCTGGTCTGCGGGGCCGCCACCAAGCCGTGAGCGTCAGGCCTGGAGGCGTTCCGCGGCGTCGTGGACGGGCCCCGGCCCGTGCTCGACCGCAGGATCCGGCTCGGCCGCAGCCACACCGACGGGTTCGTCGTCGCGGTCCCTGACATAGCGAATGCCGGTGAAGAAAAGGATGGCGGCCGGCAAGCCTCCGCCGGCCTGCCCCGACGGCGTCCGCCTCCCCTCGATCCTGAACGCGATCACGTTCGTCATGTCCTGGTTTCCCGCGCGGCCGTCTTGGTCAAGCTACGGCGCGGAAAAGATTACGGACGCCGGAAGGTTAATGGTGCGTCAAGAACGAGCGAGTAACCTCGGAGGATCGGGCAATAATCGGTTCATGAGGTTTCGGTGCATGGGCATTCCGGACGATCTTCCTTTGGCGCTCGAGCGCCTCGTGGTCCTGAGCCAGCTGCCCAACGTCAACATCAAGCCGGTGCTGCTGCGGGTGGTGGTGGACATGTTCCTCCGCAAGGACCACCACGCGCCCGCCGACCTGGCCCAGTTCGAAACCATCGTGTCGCACCTCCTCGGGGAAGCGGACGCCGAAGCGCGGCTGATCGTGGCCGACAAGCTGTCGCGCCACCATGCCACCCCGCCCGCGCTGCTGGAACAGATGCGGGCCGACAAGGCCGCCATCGCCGAGAAGATCTACGAACATGCGGCGCTGGGCGAGGACACGCTGCGGGCCGCCGCAGCCCTGACGGGTGCGTCGGTGGCGGCCGCGGTCGCCCGGCGGCGGGACCTGAGCCCGAAGGTCGTGAGCGTGCTGGTCGACCGGCCCGAACCCGAGATCCTGCACGACCTGGTCGGCAACCCCGCCATCATCTTCGACCGCTCGTCGATCCGGACGCTGGTGCGCCGGGCCCGCCACGACCCCGACCTCGCCGCGGCCCTGGTGCGCCGGGCCGGCGACGTGCTCGACCTGGCCCCGCTTTACCCCATGCTGGACCCCGAACAGCGCCGCGCCGTGATCGCCGCGACGCTGCGGCAGGAGCTCGGCAAGCGCCCCCCGGCCCGAACCAACGTCCTCGAGCCCGCCGCGGTCGCGCGCATGGACCGTTTGATCCGCCGCGGCGAGCGCGACGGGTTCGACGACATGGTTTGCGCGGCCCTGGGCCTGGACGGGGTGCGCTTGGCGCCCCTGCTGCGCGACGACGGCGGCGACATCCTGGCCCTGGCGCTCGCGGCCGTCGGCGTGCCGCCCGACGTGGCGGCCCGGGCCTTCATCCTCGGGGACGCGCGGGTCGGACGCTCGCTGCCGCGCGTGCGCGCCCTGGTTCGAATCGTCGCGAGCGTTCCGCCGCACGCCGCGCGGCGGCTGGTCGGCGCCATGGCGGACGGCACGCCCCAGCAGGAGCGGCGGACCCGGCCCGCACAGACCCAGGCGGCCCCGTCCCGGCGGACGGAGCTGCCGGCCGTCGCGCCGCCGGCCCCACGCCGCGACGTGCCCGCGGTCCCGGCGAGCGCGGCCCGATCGCGACGATAGGACCCCGCCGGGAGAAGTCTCAGCCGAGGTCGAGGAAGCTCCGTCCGGCGCGGTCCTCGATCTCGACGATCCACAGGTCGGAGTCGAAGCGGAGCTCGCCGGCCACGCGGCGCTCGACCTCGGCGACCGCGAGCGCGTCGGCATCGTGCATGCGCACGAAGCGGCGCTCCACGCCGCGGTCCGCCACCAGCGATTGCGGCGCCGGCCCGAACAGGCTCGCGCTGCCGTCGAGCCGGTCGACCACGACCAGCACGGCCCCGGCCTCGGGAGCTCCGCGGCGGCGGAGCACCGCGGCCACGCCCGCCGACCCGCACCGGCGCAGCAGCGCCGACACCCAGAAATCCGACCGCAACCGCTCCGTCATGCGCCGATCCGCTCCCGCACCCCGGCGGGATGCGCCCGGACCGCGGGCGGAATTCCTACAGCACGGGTGCGGC
>CAXTEP010000101.1:0-5971 GCA_964243125.1 uncultured Lichenihabitans sp.
GCGGCACGGCGCCGAACAGGGCGCGGCCGACCTCCTCCTGCCCGGCGCCGCGCAGGCCCACGAGCCCGAGCAGTTCGCCTTCGCGGATGTCGAGGTCGACCGGCCCGGCGTGCGGCGTGGTCACGGCCCGCAGCGAGGCCCGCACGGCGCCCGCGCGCAGGGCCGCCTTGCGGAACAGGTCGAGCGTCGAGCGACCGACGATGAGGCTCACCAGGGCGTCGGGCGTGGTTTCGGCTACGGGCTGCTCGCCCACCTTGAGCCCGTCGCGCATCACCACCACCCGGTCGGCGATGCGGAAGATCTCGTCGAGCCGATGCGACACGTAGATCATCCCGACCCCGCGGCGCCGCAGCCGCCGCACCGCCTCGAACAGCCGCTCCACCTCGTCGGCCGGCAGGCTGGCGGTCGGTTCGTCCAGGACCAGGAAGTCGCAATCCACCATCAGGGCGCGGGCGATGGCCACCAGCGACTTTTCCGTGCGGCTCAGGCCGTGGACGCGCGTCGTGGGCTCGATGTCGCATCCCACCGCCGCCAGCGCCGCCGCGGCGCGCCGCTCCGCGTCGTTCCAGTCGATGGCGCCGACGCGGGAGCGGCCCGGAAAGCCTTGCGCCAGCCCCATGTTCTCGGCCACCGTCATCCATTCCACGAGGCCGAGGTCCTGGTGCACGAACGCCACCGGGCGATGCTGGCCGCGCCCCGCGGCACCGTGGCGGTACGGCTCCCCGCCGATCGTGACGCCGCCCTTGTCGGCCCTAAAGATGCCGCCGAGGATCTTGATGAGGGTGGACTTGCCGGCCCCGTTCTCGCCCAGCAGGGCCACCACCTCGCCGCGGCTGACTTCGAAGCTCACGCCCTTGAGCGCGCGGGTCCCGCCGAAGCTCTTGACGACGTCGTCGAAGGCAAGAACAGCGCGCGCGTCCATCCTGCGGTTCTCCCTGCAAGCTGCAGCGCATCGTGAGCGTGCGCCAGCGGACCCGCCATCCTGCTATCCATAACGGGAGCATCCTTGTCAATCGGCTCACCGGACGCGCCACCACGCCGGTCTCGAAACCGGTCGCGGGCCGCGTCCGGCGACCTCGTCCCACGATCCCGCGCGCAGGCCCGCCGCCGGGGCGTTTGCGGCCGGGCCACGCCGTGTTAGCAACCGTCTCCCGCGGTTCTCGCCTCCGTCGGTCCGTGACCCGCGGCGTCCGCTTCCGCCCCGTCCTGTCTCGCTGCACGCCAGCCCTCCGGAGCCACAATGAACGCGCCCAAGCAGATCGCCCTCGTCACCGGCGCCGGCACCGGGATCGGCAGGGCCGTGGCGATGGCGCTCGGGACGGCCGGCTACACGCTCGTGCTGGCGGGCCGCCGCCGGGCCCCGCTCGACGAGGTGGCCCGAGAGATCGGGCCGGAGGCGCGCGCGGTCGTGGCCGACATGACCGATCCGGTTTCGGTCACGGCGCTGTTCGCGGAGATCCGGACCGTCCACGGCCGCCTCGACGTCCTGTTCAACAATGCCGGGGTCAATGCGCCGCCCATCCCCCTCGAGGACCTCACGGTCGAGCAGTGGAAGGCCGTGATCGACACCAACGTGACCGGCGTGTTCCTGTGCACCCAGGAAGCGTTCCGCCTGATGAAGGAGCAAACCCCGCAGGGCGGCCGCATCATCAACAACGGGTCGATCTCGGCCACCGCGCCGCGACCCAATTCGGCCCCCTACACGGCCTCCAAACACGCGGTGTCCGGCCTGACCAAGGCGATCTCGCTGGACGGCCGCAGATACAACATCGCCTGCGGCCAGATCGACATCGGCAACACCGAAACGCCCATGGCGGCCCAGATGAAGAAGGGCGTGCTGCAGGCCGACCTGTCGACCCGGGTCGAGCCGACCTTCGACGTGCGCCACGTCGCCGAGGCTGTGGTGATGATGGCCGGCCTGCCGCTCGACGCCAACGTGCAATCCATGACCATCATGGCGACCGCGATGCCATTCGTCGGACGCGGCTGAGGCCCGAACCGAACCGTTGCGAGCCATTGACATTACGCCGCGCGATGAGGTTACCGTCGGGTCAGACCCGTGATCACCCGTCGAATGTTCGAGGTCGTGTGTCCATCGTCG
The DNA here is from genome assembly GCA_964243125.1 of uncultured Lichenihabitans sp. GTDB lineage: Bacteria > Pseudomonadota > Alphaproteobacteria > Rhizobiales > Beijerinckiaceae > Lichenihabitans. Next base: position 2,102 of record CAXTEP010000101.1, read on the forward strand.
TTGAGAAGAAGACGATCTCGGCTCAGGTCGCGGACGCGGTCCGCAAGCGCATCCTGTCGGGTGAGTACAAGGCCGGCATGCAGTTGCGGCAGGAGCACCTGGCGACCGAGATCGGGGTCAGCCGCATTCCGGTGCGCGAAGCGCTGCACCAGCTGCACTCGGAAGGCTTCGTGACCCTGGTGTCCCACAAGGGCGCGGTCGTGTCGGACATATCGTCCGACGAGATCGTCGAGCTTTACGAGCTGCGGGCCCGGATCGAGACATGGCTCCTGACCCTGGCGATCCCGCACATGACCAGAGGGGATCTCGATCGCGCGCGGGTCAGCGCCGACCTGTTCGGGCAGGAAGGTGAGCACTCCGACTACTCGCACGAGCTCAACTGGAATTTCCATGCCGCACTCTACGCACCTTCCGGGCGCAGGAGGACGATCGAGATCGTCGCCAAGATCCACCAGCAGATCGAACGCCACACCCGGATGATGCTGTCCCTCGCCGGCAGCCAGTCCAAGTCGCACCAGGAGCACCTCACGCTCCTGGACCTGTGCGGCGCCCGCGATAGCGAGCGGGCCGTTGCGCTCCTGGACACGCACATCATGGACGGCGGGCGGTTCCTCATGCAACGGCTGGCGGCATTGCGGCGGCCTGAGGCCGTGTCGGCGTGAGAAGGGCGGGGCGCGACATGCACGGTCGGTGCAAGTTCTCGTCGGCGGGTGCAAGATCACCGAGGCACGGCCGCTCGACGCGCGAGCGGGCCGTGACCGCCATCCGCTCAGAACGGAGTGCCGAGCCCAAAGGCGGAGCAACCCGGTTGCTTACCCGAGACGGGCGATCACGGCCATGGACCAGCATCGGCGCGGAATCTGATCCAGGCCATGATACCCCACCTGCAGGATTCCTGACCGCGCGGAAGGATCACGGATGACTGATTCGGCCCGTTTCAAGCTGGGCATGCGGCGCCTGGCATCCGGGGTGTCGCTCATCACCACGATCGACGGCGCCGATCGCCACGGTTTCGTGGCCACGGCCGTGTCGTCGGTCGCGGCCGAGCCCGTCCCGACGCTGCTCATCTGCGTCAACGGTCTCGTATCCTCGCACGATGTCATCGAGCGTTCGGGCGTGTTCTGCGTCAACCTGCTCGGGGCTGGCGACAGCCTGGTGGCGCAGCAGTTCAGTTCGGCTCATCTCCGCCACGAACGCTTCTCGGCGGGAGACTGGCAAATCCTCAAGAGCGGCGCCCCGGCGCTCGCAAGCGCCCTGGCCAGCTTCGATTGCAGGGTCGTGTCGAAGCTGAAGGTCCATACCCACACGATCTTCGTGGCCGAGGTGCACGACATCCTGCTGACGGCCGAACCGGACGGGCCGCTTCTCTACGCCGACGGGCGCTTCGCCAACCTGCAACCCGCGGCCACACCGGCCTAGGAATCGTGGTCGGAACCATTCCTGTTCCAGGCCGCCAAACCGGCGGCCGCTGAGCCGTGCGTTCTCGGGGCTATGACGCCGCGGCCCGATACTGCAAGCTTGCGGCCCATGGACCTCCTTGAGCTTCGCTACTTCGTGGAAATCGCTGCGGCCGGCAGCCTGTCCCGGGCCGCAGGACGGCTATCGATCAGCCAGCCGACCCTGAGCCGGCGCCTCGGTAATCTCGAACGCGAGATGCGCATCGACCTCTTCTACCGCCATGGGCGCGGCGTTCTGCCGACCGAGGCGGGGCAGCGGCTGCTGGACGTCGCGACCGCGGCGCTTCGGCAGCTCGACGGCGTCAAGGAGGAGCTTCTATTCCGCACCCTCGACGAGGTCGGCGAGGTCACGGTCGGCACGCCGCCCTCGATCGCCGCCACGGTCGGGGCCGACCTGGCGGCCGCCTTCGCGGACCGCTACCCCCGCGCGCGGCTGGGCATCCGCGAGGGGTTCAGCGGGGTCCTGCTCGAATGGATCGAGGCGGGGCGGCTGGATTGCGCGGTCCTCTACGACGCGCGACGGGGCAGCAACGTGCTGTCCACCCCGCTCCTGCTCGAGGACCTGTTCCTCGTCGAGGCCGGTCACGGCGACGCGGCAGGCCGCACTGATGCGGCAGGCCGCGAGGGCGCGGCCGTTCGCACGGACGCGGCCGACGTCGGCGAACTGGCCCAACGGCCCTGCCTGCTGACCGGGCCCAGCAACGGTCTGCGCCGCGTGGTGGATGCCGCCTGCTGGTCGGAGCGGATCCAGCCCAACGTGGTCATGGAGATCGACTGCGTGGCGGCGCTGAAGCAGCTGATCGAAGCCGGCCGGGGCTGCACGGTGCTGCCGTTCGGCGCGATCCACCGCGAGGTGCAGCAGGGCCGCCTGAGCGCCCGCCCGTTCCACGCGCCCTCCATGCGGGCCATGCTGGTGATCGCCACGCCGCCCCACAAGCCCGTCACCGCCATGGTCCGGTCCACGATCGGCCTGCTGCAGACCGAGGTCCGGCGCCTCGCGGCCCTCGGCGTGCTCCGGGGAGAAACCCGCGACCTGAACGGTTGGAACCGCGGATCCGGCGCCGTGCAGGGCGATCCCTGACCCGACGGCGTGGCGGACCTGCCTCGTCGCAAAGCTTGGTCGTCGCTCCGCCCGGACAAGGTGCCCTACGCCCGATCCTTGACCCGCGGCTGGAACGCCGCGCTCACCAGGGCCCGGGTGTAGGGGTCCCGCGGCGACGCGAAAATCGTCTCGGTCCGGCCGGCTTCGACGATGCGTCCTTCCTTCATCACCACCACCGTGTCGGCGATGGCCCGCACCACGGCGAGATCGTGGCTGATGAACAGGTAGGACAGGCCGTGGTCGGCCTGCAGGCGGCGCAGCAGGGCGATGACCTGCCCCTGCACGGAGCGGTCGAGCGCCGAGGTCGGCTCATCGAGCACGACGACGCTCGGGGCGAGGATCATGGCGCGGGCGATGGCGACCCGCTGGCGCTGCCCGCCCGACATCTCGTGCGGGTAGCGGTTGCGGCTGCCGGGATCGAGGCCGACCTCCCCCAGCGCCACGCCGGCCCGCCGGTCGCGCTCGGCGCGGGACAGCGCGGGCTCGTGGACCAGCAGGCCTTCGGTGACGATCTCGCCTACCGTCATGCGCGGCGACAGCGAGCCGTAGGGGTCCTGGAACACGAGCTGCAGGCGACGCCGGACGGAGCGCATCGCGGCGCGATCGGCGCCGCTGATGTCGTTGTTCTCGAACCGGATGGTGCCCGCGCTCGGCAGCAGGCGCAGCAGGGCGCGGCCCAGCGTCGACTTGCCGGAGCCCGACTCACCCACCACCCCGACGGTCTGGCCGGCCCGCAGCTCCAGCGACACGCCGTCGACCGCCACGAACGACCGGGCCGGCCTGCCGAACAGTTTTCGGGGAAGCGGGAACGCCACCGCGAGGTCGCGGGCCTCGAGCACGATCGCGGCCTCGGGTGGCACGGGGGGCTTGTGGCCGTGCGGCTCAGCGGCCAGCAGCATGCGCGTATAGTCGGCGCGCGGCGTTTCGAAGATTTGGCGCGTGGTCCCGCGCTCGACCACCTGTCCGTGCCGCATCACCACGACCCGGTCGGCAAGGTGGCGCACGACCCCGAGGTCGTGGGTGATGAGCACCACCGCCAGTCCCAGCCGCCGCTGCAGGGACCCCAGCAGGTCGAGGATCTGGGCCTGGATGGTCACGTCGAGCGCCGTGGTGGGCTCGTCCGCGACCAGGATGTCGGGATCGTTGGCGAGCGCCATGGCGATCATCACGCGCTGGCGCTGGCCGCCCGACAGTTCGTGCGGGTAGCTGTCGATGCGGCGCTCGGGGTCCGGGATGCCGACGAGGCGGAACAGGTCGAGGATGCGGCCGCGGGCGGCCCGGCCGCGCAGGCCGCGATGGTGGCGGAGCGTG
>CAXTEP010000101.1:6071-7863 GCA_964243125.1 uncultured Lichenihabitans sp.
CACGGGCCCGTCGGGCGTCGCGAAGGTCACGGCGAGGTCGGTGACGACCAGGATCGGGCCGGACACCGCATCGGTCCCTGCCACGCTCAGCGGTCCTTGGGATCGAGCGCGTCGCGCAAGCCGTCGCCCACGAAGGTGAGCGCGAACAGAGTCGCGACGAAGAAGGTCGCGGGGCCGACCAGCATCCAGGGCGCCGACTGCATGCGGGCCGCGCCGTCGGCGATCAGCGCCCCCCAGCTGGTCAGCGGCGCCTGCACGCCCAGGCCCAGGAACGACAGGAAGCTTTCCAGCAGGATCACCTTGGGGACCACGACCGTGACGTAGACGATCACCGGGCCGATCGTGTTGGGGATGATGTGGCGGCGGATGATCTGCCCGTCGGTGAGCCCCATGGCCTCGGCCGCGGCCACGAACTCCCGCCGCTTGAGCGCCAGGGTCTGGCCCCGCACGATGCGGGCCATGTCGAGCCATTCCACGGCCCCGATGGCCAGGAAGATGAGGATGAAGCTGCGGCCGAAGAACACCACCAGCATGACCACGAAGAACACGAAAGGCAGCGAGTAGAGGATCTCGACCAGGCGCATCATCACGTTGTCGACGCGGCCGCCGATGTAGCCCGCTGCGGCGCCGTAGGTGACGCCGACCAGCAGCGACACGAGGCTCGCCAGCACCCCCACGGTGAGCGAGATCTGGCCGCCCAGCATGATGCGGGCCAGCAGGTCGCGCCCATTGGCGTCGGTGCCGAGCGGAAACACGTCGCGGTCGACCCGGCCCGTCAGCTCCAGCCGCCGGCCGTCCTCGGCCGTGGACGCGACGGCCGTGCCGTTGAACGCGGTGCCGCGGTCGAAGTAGCGCACGACCCGCGGGTCGATCGGATCGGCGGCCGTCACGGTGGCGGTGAAGCGCTGGCCCGCCACCGCGAAGCCCGCGAGCGTCAGGCGCGCCCGGCGGGCCGCGTCGGCGGCGGCGCCCTGCAGTTCGCCGGCGCCGGGTCGCGGCTCGAGGCTCGGCGGCACCGCCACGTAGGCGGGGAACACCTCGTCGTAGCGGTGCCGGACCAGCGCGGGCCCGAGAAACGAGAACAGCGTGATCAGGACCAGCACCGCGATGCCGCCGAGCGCCGCCCGGTTGCGGCGCAGGCGCAGCAGCGCCAGACCGAGCAGGCTGCGGCCCCGCATTTCGCCCGCGCGGAGGTTCGCGGGCGCCGACAACGGGCCGGGGTCGTGCTGCGGACCCGGGTAGGCGAGGTCACTCATAGCGCACCCGCGGGTCCAGCACGGCGTAGAGCAGGTCCACGATCAGGTTGAAGGCGATCACGAAGACCGCGACCAGCACCACCGTGCCCATCACCAGCGTGTAGTCGCGGTTAAGGGCGCCGATCACGAAATAGCGCCCGACCCCCGGGATGGTGAACAGGCTCTCGACCACGGCCGAGCCCGTCAGCAGGCCCGCCGCGCAGGGCGCCAGATAGGACACGACGGGCAGCATGGCGGCGCGCATGGCGAGAAGCACGACGGTGCGGGCCGGCAGGCCGTAGGCGCGCGCGGTGCGGATGTGGTCGGTGCGCAGCGCCTCGATCATGGCGCCGCGGGTGAGCCGGGCGAAGACGGCGAGCTGCGGCAGCGCCAGGGCGACCGTGGGCAGGAGCAGGAACCGGAACGAGCCGTCGCCCCAGCCGCCGGCCGGCAGCCAGGACAGGAGCACCGCGAACACGAGGGTCAGCACCGGCCCGACCACGAAATTGGGCACCGTGACCCCGACGGTCGCGACCCCCATGGCGGCCACGTCGGCG
>CAXTEP010000101.1:7963-9984 GCA_964243125.1 uncultured Lichenihabitans sp.
GAAATTGGGCACCGTGACCCCGACGGTCGCGACCCCCATGGCGGCCACGTCGGCGGGGCCGTTCTGGCGCAGCGCCGCCACCGTGCCGGTCGCGACCCCGCCCACCAGCGCCACGACGAGCGCCAGCGTGCCGAGGTGGAGCGAATAGGGCAGGCCCGCGCCGATCAGCTCGTCCACCGTATTGTCGCGGTACACGTAGCTCGGCCCGAAATCGCCCGTCGCCACGTGGCCCAGATAGGTGAGGTACTGGCGCCAGAGCGGCTGGTCGAGCCCGTAGGCCCGCATCAGGTTTTCCATCGTCTGCGGCGGCAGCGGCCGTTCCAGGTTGAACGGGCCGCCGGGCGCGAACCGCATCAGGAAGAACGACAGCGTCACCACGATGAACAGCGTCGGCACCGCGCTCAGCAGGCGGCGGAGCACGAAGGACAGCATGGAATGCCGGCCCGGCCAGCCGCGCCCTCAGCGTTCGACCGAAAGGAAGCGGCTCAGGTGCTGGTTGTCGGCATTGTCGTGCCAGCCCGCGACCGCCTTGGACACGAGCCACAGGTCGTTGCTGACCATGAGGGGCGCGACCGGCTGCTCGGCCATCAGGATGGTTTCGGCGTCGTGCAGCAGCTTCTGCCGCGCCGCGGGGTCCTGCTCGTCATAGGACTTCGCCACGGCGGCGTCGTAGGCGGGATTGCTCCAATGGGCGTAGTTGAACGTCTTGTTGCCGGTCGTGCTGATGGACAGGAAATTTTCCGCGTCGCCGTAGTCGGCCGTCCAGCCGCAGCGGGCCACGTTGAACTTGCCGCCGTCCTGCAGGTAGGCGTAGTGGGACGACAGGTCGAGGTTCACGAGCGTGACGTTCGCCCCGAAGGTCGTCTTCCACATGTCGGCGATCGCGGTGGCGACGCGCTCGTGGTTGGCGTTGGTGTTGTAGCGGATCTCGATCTGCAGCGGCTTGCCGCCCTTGCCGTAGCCCGCCTCCTTCATCAGAGCCGTCGCCTTGTCCTCCCGGTCGAGCTGGTCGAGGCCCGCGAAGTCGGCCTGGCTCGGCTGCCCGTACAAGGCCAGCCCGGGCGGCACGAAGCCGTAGAGGGGCTGCTGGGCGCCGTTGTAAATCTTCTCGGACAGGAAATCGCGGTCGACCGCCATCGACAGGGCGCGGCGGACGCGGACGTCGTCGAAGGGCGGCACGCGGGTGTCGAACGTGTAGTAGTAGGTGGCGAGCGCGGGCGAGATGTGCACCGCGGTCCCGAACTGCTGCTTGAGCCGGGGGATCTGGTCGGCCGAGAAGTTGTAGTCGACGTCGAGCTCGCCGGCCTCGTAGCGCCGCACCGCGGCGGCCTGGTCTTCGAGGGGGTAGAAGATCACCTTGTCGAGCTTGACCGCGGCGGCGTCCCAGTAGTTGAGGTTCTTGGACGCGGTGATGTGGTCGTTGGCGACGTGCTCGGTCAGGGTGAAAGCGCCGTTCGACACCATCCTGCCGGGCTGGACGAAGTCCTTGCCGTTGCGCCCGACGCTGGCCTTGGAGACCGGCAGCGCGGTCTGGTGGGCCAGCAGCTCCAGGAAGAAGGGCGTGGGCCGCTCCAGCGTGATGGAGAGCGTCCCCTCGTCGAGCGCCTTGACGCCGAGCTGGTCACCCGGCAGCGTCCCCTTGTTGACCTTCTCAGCGTTCTTGATGGGATAAAGGATGTTGGCGTAGTTGGCGGCCTCCTTCGGGTCCTCGACCCGCCCGAACGAGAACACGAAATCGGCCGCCGTCACCGGGCTGCCGTCCGACCATTTCGCGTTCGTCCGCAGCTTGAACGTGTAGGTCAGCCCGTCGGGCGACACCGTCCAGCTTTCGGCCGTGCCCGGGACGATCTTGCCCATGGCGTCGTAGACGGTCAGGCCCTCGTAAAGGTCCTTGAGCACGAACTCCTCGACGTTGATCGAGGTGTGGGCCTGGTCGAAGGTCTGCGACTCGCCCGCGTTGCCGCGGTGCAGCACCGTTTCGGCCAGGGCCGGGGCAGCAGGAAGTATCAGGGCCGCGCCCA
>CAXTEP010000101.1:10084-11581 GCA_964243125.1 uncultured Lichenihabitans sp.
TGCAGCACCGTTTCGGCCAGGGCCGGGGCAGCAGGAAGTATCAGGGCCGCGCCCAACGCGAGCGCCAGACCGGAGCGAGAACCGCGATACCCAATGTTCATGAAATTGTCCCGATTGCTTCGATTGCGCCGCAGCGTAACCGAATCGGGACGGGAGGCAATCGACGCCGCCTCGCTCGTTCAATGTAGGGCCCGACGTGGGCGGCATCGAGGGCCTGCGGAATGTCCTTGTCCGGCTGTGCCGTGAGATCGACAGGCAGCCGGGCGATCATCTCGCAGTTGCGTCACCACGTCAGGTAAAGCGTGAGCCCTCCGCCAGTGTCCAACATGCGGCTGTTTTCCTTGTTTGCGCGATTTGCATAGAAGTCTTGATTGTACGTCTCCGTCCCCGTGCTCGACTGAACGCCAGCCGCGGAACTCGCAACGTTGCTCCTGGCGTAATCCAACCCTGCTACGTCTGCGGCGTTCTGGAACACCAAAGTGTGATTGCGGTATGCTGTCTCGATTTGATCGAGGAAATGGGTGTACTCGACATCCTGCTCAGCCCCTTGACGCCTGTCGGCCTCGCTGAACCGAGGGTCCTGGTTCACGAATTCAGCCCCTGTCCGGACGGCCTCGCGCTCGTCGGCGATGAGACTGGCAAAGGAGATCGTCGACCCTTCCACGGACAGTTTGGGGATCCCCGCGCCGTACATCGCCGACGCGACATTCGTCGATGTCATCGCTGCATTCGCGCTCAACGTGGCGTTCACTCGCGCATCGGATTGAGCTCGATGGTCTGCCGCCGCCTGAAGCGGATCCACGTCGGAACCACTCGCGTCGGTTCCCCCGCGCTTGAGGTATAGCAGGGCTTGCGCCACGGTGTCCGACAAGCCGGCCAAGAGCGGCGGAGCCGCCTGGGACGCTTTGACGGTCGAGCCAGAGGTCTGATTGACGTCTTGGCTCCGACCCGGCGAGCCAAACAGCTTGGCGACCATCCACGATTCGATTTGCGACGACCCAAACGCGTTGATGAACGTCATCGCCTCAGCTTCCAAACTGTCCAACAGGTCACGCATATGGACACTCGGGACGCTGCCAGCTTTTTTTTAAAAATCGGTTCTTGGGATATGAAATTGCCCGATAAATCGCTTGAAATGCAAGGTGGGAGAGGGATTGCAGTCTGACTAGACCGTTATCGTTCACTCGAACGTATTGCTTGCACTGGCGAATATCGATTACTCTCCTTCAAGCGACGCGTGATTTTTACGAATTCCGGCCAGGGCTGCCGGGAGTTTGTCACGGGATCGATCAAGCATATCGCGTACAGCACATGCTTTTTCTTTGCATTAATGTTCGGCTCTGCAGAGGCGGTCACTACATACAAGTGGGTGGTCACAAACAATTTCTATCTTTATGGCCCTCCAGTTAAGGTGTTTGCGCCATCGACTTGCACGGATATGCTGACCTGTCCTTCGGTCTCTCCAACTAGCATTCCGTATGGAAGCACCGTGAATGT
>CAXTEP010000102.1:0-3147 GCA_964243125.1 uncultured Lichenihabitans sp.
CTTTCCGCCACGGCGCCCCGTCCGACGTTCTTGAGGGCGGTGGCGACGTGGCGGTTGTTCACCGACGCCTTCGCGGCCTTGGCCGTGCGGCGGTGCGATGTGCCGACCTGGAAGAAGTCGACCAGTGTCGCGAGGCCAGCGGTATCCTGGGCGAGCCCATGGCTGGCGGCGGTCGATTGTTCAACCATGGCCGCGTTCTGCTGAACGATGCGGTCCATGTCGTTCACGGCGGTGTTGACCTGCTGTAGGCCGGTCGCCTGCTCCTGCGCCGAGGAGGCGATCTCGCTGACGATCCTATGGATCTCGGCGATCTGCTCGATGATCTGCAGCAGTTCCGTTCCCGTTTGGCTGACCAGGGTCACGCCCAGGCCGACCTGCTGTCCCGACGTCGAGATCAACGACGTGATCAGCTTGGCGGACTCGGCGGAGCGCTGGGCGAGCGCCCGGACTTCGGCCGCCACCACGGCGAAGCCGCGGCCCGCATCGCCCGCGCGCGCGGCCTCGACCCCGGCGTTCAGCGCCAGCAGATTGGTTTGGAAGGCGATCTCGTCGATCACGCCGATGATCTGGCTGATCTCCCGCGCCGACGCCTCGATCTTGGCCATCGACTCGACGGCCGTCTGGACGATCTCGCCCGACTTCTCGGCGGCTTGTTTCGTCGTGGAAACCACCTTGCGGGCCTGGATCGCGCTGGCGGCGGTCTTTTGCACTGTTGCGGTGATCTGGTCGAGCGCGGCAGCCGTCTCCTCCAAGCTCGCGGCCTGGTGCTCGGTCCGTTTGGAAAGGTCGTTGGCCGCGCGTGAAATCTCCGACGTTCCGCTTTTCATGCTGGTCGCCGCGCCGGAGATCTTCGTCACCGTTTCGCGGAGGCGGTCGACGGTTCGATTGAAGTCGTCCTTGAGTTGCGCGGTCTTCGGCGGGAATGCCTGGGTGATCGCATGCGTCAGGTTGCCGTTGGACAGCGCGTCCAGGCCCGTCGCGAGGGACGCGATCGTCATCTGGTCGGCGTCGGCCTCCATGCGTTTCTCGGCCTCGACGCGGCTCCGCTCGGCTTCGGTCCTGGCGCGGGTCTGGACCATCTCGGCCTCCGTCGCCTGGTTTTTGAGACCGTTGGATTTGAAGATCTCGACGGCCTTGGCGATCGAGCCGACCTCGTCGGAGCGGGTCAGGTCGGGCACCGAGATCGAGAACTCTCCCTCGGCCACGCGCCGCATGGCGCTCGTGATCCGGCGCAGCGGCACCGTGATACTGCGGCCAGCCAGGATGGCCAGAGCCGTTCCGATCACCAGAAGCGCTCCGGCCAAAGCCGTCTGCATGACGAACGTCCGCGAGATCGTCGCCATGCTGAGGGCCGCGCTGGCCGCGAAATCGTCCCGCATGGAGTCGGAAAGCTTCTTCAACGTCCCGAGACTTTCGATGGTCTGCGACCGCAACTCACCGCTGACCATGGCGGCGAGCTTGCCCCGGTCGCCGAAGTTCTGCGTGAAGCTGCCGATATAGGTGTCGAGGTTGGACCGTAGGGTCTCGACCAGCGGCTTCATCTCGGCATCGCCGACTTTCTCCAGAATGGCCAAGGCGGCGGATGCCGTGCCGGCGGCCCGCTTGAAATTGATCAACCCCCGCTTTTCTACGTTCAGCATTCCCCGCCAGTTGGCGACCCGAACCAGGAGCACGGATCGTTCGACGTCGCTGGCCGCGTTGCGGATGTCCATGTTGCTGGTGGAGCGGGCCTGATCCGACATCTTGCCCATGGCCAACATCACGTCGTCGCCGTCGGACTGCAGTTTCGTCCGTCCGGCCTCGACCACCGCGGTGAGGTCCGAGAAGGTCCGCAGGGAACTCTCGTGACGCTTCAGGGACGCCACGACCTCGCGAAAGGCCTGTTCACGATCCGGGCGGCCGGAGTCGCGCGCCGCGTTCGTCAGCAGCCCCTCGATGTCCGTGGCGGCGGTCTGGGCCTCCTTCAAGCTCGCTTGATCCGCATCCACACTGAAGCGGTACTCAGCCCGGCTCTGGGCTTCCAGCAGGCGCCCGCTCTGCAGCACGTCCTGAAACACCTCCGCAAGCATCTGCATGCGATTGACGTTGGCGCCAACGATGGACATCTGGAAGATCGCATAGGCGGCCACGCCCACGCCGAGGACGACGAGCGCCCCGAAGCCGGCGATCAGACGGTTGGTGATGTTCAGTCTTGGAAGGCGCATGGACGATCCCGCGATGGCGTCGTAGGGGGGCGGATCGACCAGGCAGGCGGGACCCCGCGCGAGGGCGGGCCCGTGGTCGATCCGGCAGGATGCTGGGTTTAGTTGGCCTCGGACCACGCACAAACGACGTTGGCGGCGTCCGCCTTCATGCAGTACCCTTCCGTGTGGGCGACGGCCTTCGTCACGGGATTGCTGAACCGGAGCTGGATCGAGAAACCGTCGGGGCTTTTGGCGAGGCCGCCCGCGACCGCTTTGCCGACCGGAACCCCGTCGAGGTCATCGAGGTCGTTGTAGCTCTGCCCGACGACTTCCGGGAATCCGCTGTCCGCCCAGACCATCTGGTCGCTGGTCAGCCCGCTGACGTGAAGGTTGTACTCCTCCGGGCCGAGGAACCAGGCTTTCGGGGTCAGGAACGAGGCCTTGGCCGCCTCCATGCCCTTGCTTCGATAGAACTCCACCGCCTTCAGTGCGTAGGCCTTGGTCTTGGCGGCCTGTTCCTCATAGGCGGCTTGCGCGGGCACCAGAGCGATTGACAGCGCGAAGCCGACCAGGATCGTCGTTCGTGACACGAGTGCTATGCGAAGTCCCATGGTCTGTTCTCCCCAACGTGGAGTCACGCTGCAGACCGCATGGAGCCATATGATTTTGAACAATCTCTTATCGCCATGTTGTACGTTTTTGGTATGTTTATTTCTCCTTAACGAATTCTTATTCTTCCCATAGCCGGGCAGGACATGAGCTTCCTGGCCATCGTCCCGGTCCAATCGTCAAGGTTGTGGACGCGGCCTTGGACACATTCCCCGACTACGCCGGGATCAGCACCAGCGCACGGTGGCCAGTTCGCGGCTGGCGTCGGCGTTCGGGCGCCCCATGCCAACGGGTGTGACGGGCGCGACATTGCAGCCGGGCTGCAGGTTGGGCAACGGCCTGGACAGGTTCATGT
>CAXTEP010000102.1:3247-4828 GCA_964243125.1 uncultured Lichenihabitans sp.
GATGTCCTTCATGATCTCGCGGCCCGCATTGTAGCCCGGGATGCCCGACACGCCGCCGCCCGGGTGCATGGAGGCGCCGCAAACGTAGAGGCCCTTCACGGGCGTGCGATAGTCCGCGTAGCCCGATACGGGGCGCTGGAAGAAGAGCTGGTCGGTCGACAGCTCGCCGTGGAAGATGTGGCCCTGCGGCAGCGCCACGATCTTCTCGATGTCGGGGGCGATGAGCAGCTGCGCCTCGATCACGTCGTTCGAGAAGCCGGGCGCGTAATCCTCGATCGTGTCGAACACGGTTTTCCGAAAATTCTCCTTCTCGACCGCCCAGTCGCCACCCTTCAGCGTGTGGGGCGCGTGGCCGCCGAACAGGTTGACGACGTGCTTGCCGGGCGGCGCCAGGGTGTCGTCGACGATGGTGGGCACCACGGGGGTGATGAAGGGGCGCGACGAGTACCAGCCGTGCTTGGCGTCGTCGTAGGCCCGCTCGAGGTAGTCGATGTCGGGCGCGATGTGCATGTAGGTGGGGTAGGCGAAGTTGCCGATCGCGCCCTCGCGCCGCACGCGGTCCAGGATGCGGTACTGCGGGGGCCGCTCGCAGGCGATGTTCATCTTGAAGGCGGTCGAGAAGGTCCGGTAGCCCTTGATCTCGCGGGTGACCTCGGCGGGCAGGTGCTCGGGGGCGACCAGGTCGAGGTAGAGCGACTTGGCGCTGGCGTTCGAGATGATGGCGCGGGCCGCGTAGGTGTCGCCCTTGTCGGTGATCACGGACGTGGCCCGGCCGCCCTGGACCCGCACCTCCCTGATCGCCGCTCCCGTCACGATGGTGACGCCCTTCTCGCGCGCCGCCGCCGCCAGCGCCTGCGTGATCGCCCCCATGCCGCCCTTGATGAACCCCCAGCCGCCCGCGCCCTCGTGCTCGCCCATGATGTGGTGCATGATCACGTAGGCCGAGCCGGGCGTCTTGGGCCCCGCGAAGGTGCCGATCGAGGCGTAATAGGCCAGCACCGCCATGACGCGGTCGTCCTCGAACCATTCGCGTAGGAAGTCGTAGGCGCTCATGGTGAGCATGTCGGCCACGCGGTACATCTTGCGGCCGATCTTGCGGTAGCGCCACAGCAGCGAGGCCGCGTCCTTGAAGCTGCGCCAGTCGCGCCGCGTGGGGTCGACGGGCGTTTCCCACAGCAGCTGGCGCACGATCGCAGCCGCCTCGTTCAGGTAGCGGTCGAATTCGGGATAGGCGGCGGCGTCGGCCTGCGAGAACTTGGCGAAGCTCGCCTGCGTCTTGGCGATGTTGTCGGAGAACAGCACGTAGTCGTCGCCGCCCACCGGCGACACCATGTCGGAGCAGGGCAGCACCTCCAGCCCGTGCCGCTTGAGCTCGAACTCGCGGATGATGCGCGGGTGCAGCAGGCTCATCAGGTAGGAGAAGATCGAAGCCCGGAACCCCGGCGCGATCTCCTCCGTGACGGCCGCGCCCCCCACCACGTCGCGCCGCTCCAGCACCAGCACCTTGAGCCCGGCGCGGGCCAGGTAGTTGGCGCAGACGAGCCCGTTGTGGCCCGCCCCGATGATCAGGGCATCGTAGGT
>CAXTEP010000102.1:4928-7679 GCA_964243125.1 uncultured Lichenihabitans sp.
CCCGGCGTTGAGGTTGCGCTGCACGCCCGTGATGATGTCGAGGTCCTCGGACACGATTTCAGCCGACCATTCGGCGGAACGGCGGTTCTCGTCGGCTTTGGCGGGCGACACGTCGGTGAACAGGTACCAGTTGATGTGGCGGATGCGACCGGGCCCGAGCGGCTCGATCGTAGCGATGGACGAACCCCAGTCGTAGAGGTTCAGCATCAGGAACGGGAAGCGGTAGAAGTAGAGCCCGCGCGTCAGGCCGCCTTCGCGCCGGGGCGCGTGCAGGTGGAAGAATTTTTCACGCGCGTAGGTGTCGACGCGGTAGTTGTCGATGTCCATGGCGGCGCACAGGCCCGGATGCATGGTCCGGCAATGGTAGCATTCGAGGTAGTTCTCGCCGTAGGTCTTCCAGTCGACCGCGCAGTCGCGGTCCTTGCTCATGAAGTAGTGCTGGGCCTCGAGCGGGTAGTCGGCCGCCATGTCGTGGATGGGGCCGAGCCAGTCGACGAGGTCGAGGCCGCCGCGCTTCAGCCGCAGGAACACGAGCCCGCGCCATTCGTCGGCCTCAATCGCGTAGAGCCCCCAGGCGTCGGGATCGAACGTCGCGTCCGAGCCGAAGTCGTGCGCCTTGTTGAGGCGCCCGTCACGGGTGAAGCTCCAGCTGTGGTAGGGGCAGACCACCAGCTTGCCGCAATGGCCCTGGGGAGCGGTGAGCAGCTGCGCGCCGCGGTGGCGGCACACGTTGTGGAACGCGCGGACACGGCCCGCATCGTCGCGGATCGCGAAGACCGGGTAGCCCGCCACCGTGCCGGTTACGTAGTCGCCGGGTCCCTTCAGGTGCTCGGAGGGGGCGAACAGCATCCAGTTGCGGGCGAAGATCTCCTGCCGCTCCTGCTCGTAGAGCGCGGGGTCGCGGTAGGCGCTGGCCGGCAGGGTCCAATCGAACTGCGCGGTCTCGATCATGAAAACGGGCCTTTCGGGGGGTGGATGGTCGAAACTCAGGTCCGATAGGACGAGTCCAGGGCGTCGAGCATGCGCAAGTGCGCGGCCCATTCGAGCAGCAGGTCGCCGTCGTCGAAGACCATCTGGTCGTACTGACGCCCGACCTTCTCGCACACGTCCAGGGGCGGGGTCACCAGCGGCACCCCCATGGACAGGGTGGACACCTGCACCTCGCACGCGAGGTTGAGGTAGAACATCAGGCTGAAAGCCTCGGCCACCGTGCGGCCGACCGTCAGCAGGCCGTGGTTGCGCAGGATGACGCCGCAATGGCCGCGCAGGTCGGCCACGATGCGCTGCCGCTCGTCGAGGTCGAGCGCGATGCCCTCGTAGTCGTGGATGCCGATCCGCCCGTGGAACTGCAGGGCGATCTGGCTGATGGGCAGCAGCCCACCTTCCACGGCCGACACCGCCATGCCGGCGCGCGTGTGGGTGTGGATCACGCAAGCCGCGTCGTGCCGGGCCATGTGGACCGCGCTGTGGATGGTGAAACCGGCCGGGTTCACCCGGTGCGGGCTGTCGCCCACGATGCGGCCGTCGACGTCGATCTTCACCAGCGACGAGGCCGTGATCTCCTCCCAGCGGTACCCGTAGGGGTTGATGAGGAAATGGCCGGGCTCGTCCGGCACCCGCACGGTGGCGTGGGTGTAGATCAGGTCGGTCATCCGGAAATGGGCGAGCAGCCGGTAGCAGGCCGCGAGCTCAACCCGCGCGTCCCATTCCGGCGACGGCTGGGCGCCGCCCTGCTCCCGCAGATTGGTGACCGCCATGGCGCATCCTCCTTGCCCGTCCAGCCGACCGGGCATCGGGCGGCGGCGCAACACTACGCGCCGAAACGGGGCTGACAAGGGAGTTTCGACGGCCGGTCGGCTGAAACCGTCGTCGGCCCTGCACCGATCGTGGGCAGGGCTGCCGATCACCGCGGCATCGCCGGCCCAGGTCGGCGTCGGCCACGCCTCCCTTGTCCGGCATACGTCTTGCAGCTAAGATTTCGTGGCGAAGAAGCCGCAAGACCGGCCTGTCGTAAATCCGCAATGGTTTTCGGATCTGTCGCCGAAAACCGCGGATGCTGGACCGACCGGCGCGAGGCCCGCGACCAACAGGGAGTTGATCGATGCGTGACGAAGATCGGACGGGCGGGCTCAGCCGGCGTTCGCTGCTCAAGACGGCCGCGCTCGGCCTCGGGGCCGTGAGCGCGCCGGCCATCATTTCATCCAAGGCCCGGGCATCCTCGGGCGAGGTCAACTTCATGGGCTGGTCGGGCTACAAGTTCGACGACCTGTTCAAGGCCTTCACGGACCAGACGGGCATCAAGGTCAACTTCCTGGACCAGCCCGACCAGGACACGATGTATGCCAAGTGCAAGGTCGCGTTGCAGACCGGCGGCGTCGACTTCGTTGAACCGACGCTCGACCGCGTGCCGGCCTGGGTGTCCAACGGCATCGTCCAGCCCTGGGACCTGAACAAGGTCAAGCTCGACAACTACGACGCCGCCTTCGTGTCCGGCCAGGCCGGCGACGCCGCCACCGTGAACGGCAAGCGCTACTACCTGCCGAGCGTGTGGGGCACGGAAGCGCTGGTGCACTCGACCGCCGACGCCCCCATGAGCTACCCGAACACGACGCTCGCGTCCCTGTTCGACCCCAAGTTCGACGGCAAGGTCGTGGTCCGGGCCCATTCGGCGCTGGCCGCCATGGGCCGCGTGCTCGACGAGCAGGGCAAGCTGCCCAAACCCTACCTCGACAGCTACAAGGACGAGGCGAC
>CAXTEP010000102.1:7779-11502 GCA_964243125.1 uncultured Lichenihabitans sp.
TCGAGCAGGCCACAGCCTTCGCCAACTTCGTGTCGAGCCCCAAAGGGTCGGCCCTCAACGCGACCGCGTTCTCGGCCAACCCGACCGGCAAGGACGCCGCGAGCCTGCTCGACCCGCAGGTCGCGGCCTTCTACAAGGCCGCCTACCCGGGCGACGCGCTGCAGAAGATGTGGTGGTGGCCCGCCCAGGACGCCTGGTTCCTGAAGCTGCGCGGCGAATATGCCGACAAGTTCAAGGCCGCCTGAGCCGCATCCCGCCGTGAACCGGGCCGGCGCGCGTCGGGCGCGCCGGCCCTCTCGACTGCCGCGCCCTCCGGGGCGCACGGATCCGTGACGGAGGCCGATGAGCGAGAACGTCCAGCTTTCTCACGTCAGCGTTGACTTCGGCGCATTCCGGGCCGTCGACGACGTCGACCTCACCATCAGGGCGGGTGAGTTCTTCTCCTTCCTCGGCCCCTCGGGCTGCGGCAAGACCACGATCCTGCGGATGATCTCCGGCTTTATCGAGCCGACCGCGGGGGAGATCACGATCGGCGGCCAAGCCATGCGGGGGATCGGCCCCAACAAGCGGCCGACCGCGCTGATCTTCCAGAATCTCGCGCTGTTCCCGCTCATGTCGGTATGGGAGAACATCGCGTTCGGCCTCGAGGTCCGCGGAGTCCCCAAGGACAAGCGGCGCGCACGCGCCGACGACCTGCTGCGCACCGTCGACCTTTCCGGGTCGGGCGAGAAGCGGGTGAGCCAGCTGTCGGGCGGCCAAAGGCAGCGGGTGGCGATCGCCCGGGCGCTCGCGGTGGAGCCCAAGGTCATGCTGCTCGACGAGCCCCTGTCGGCCCTCGACCTCAAGCTGCGCCAGCACATGCGCAGCGAATTAAGGGCCATCCAGAAGCGCACGGACGTGACCTTCGTGTACATCACGCACGACCAGGGCGAGGCGCTCGCCATGTCGGACCGCGTCGCGGTGATGTCGGCGGGCGTCCTGCAGCAGGTCGGCACGCCGGCCGAGATCTACAACCGGCCCGCCAACGGCTTCGTGGCCTCCTTCGTGGGCGAGAACAACGTGCTGCCCGGCCACGTCGTGGGCATGGAAGGCGGGTTCGGCCGCTTCGACACGCCCGCGGGCTCATTCCTGGCGCGGCTCGGCCCGGGCATCGCGATCGGGTCGACCGCCAAGCTCTACGTCCGCCCCGAGCACGCCCGGCTGTCGGGCGACGGCCGCAACAGCGTGCCCGTCAAGGTCGACGAGGTGGCGTTCGAGGGCGCCTTCATCAACGTGCACGCCCGCGACGGCGGCGGCCGCGCCCACATGGTGCAGATGCGCAACGAACCCGGCCTGCCGGTGCCGGCCGCGGGCGACCAGGTCACGCTCGGCTTCGCGCCCGACCAGGCCGTGGTGCTGGCCGACACGGTCGCGGCCAAGGGGAGCGCGCGCCCATGACGGCCCTGGTCAACCGCTACGGCGGGCCGCTCACCGCCGTCCTGCTGGCGCTGACGGCCTTCTGGCTGCTCGCCATGGTGGTCCTGCCCAACTTCATCCTGCTCGAATTCTCGTTCCGCCCCTACCTTCCGGTGGTCGAGATGGGCGGCCCGCGCGACACCTACACGCTCGACAATTATGCGACCTTCTTCAACAGCCCGATCCACATGCAGGTGTTCGGGCTGACGGTGCTGTACAGCAGCGTCGTCACGCTGATCTGCTTCGTGCTGGCCTATCCGGTGGCCTACTTCCTGGCCAAGGTCGCCCAGCCCCGCAACGCGGCGAGCTGGTTCCTGCTGCTGCTGATCCCGCTCTGGGTCAGCGAGGTGCTGCGCTCCTTCGCGTGGTCGATCATCCTGGCCTACCAGGGGCCGCTCAACGCCCTGCTGCACGGCCTGGGGCTGATCGACAAGTCGATCCGCTGGCGTACCGGCTTCAACGGCGTCATCATCGGGCTCGTCTACACCTACGTGCTGTTCATGGTGTTCCCGATCTACAACGCCATCCAGTCGCTCGACACCAACCAGATCGAGGCCGCCCAGGACCTCGGGGCACCGCTCTGGCGCATCCACTGGCGGGTCGTCATGCCCCACGCCAAGCCGGGCATCGGGTCGGGCTGCATCATGGTGTTCATGCTGTCGGCCGGCTCCATCCTGGTGCCGAGCATCCTGGGCTCGACCACGTCGCGCTGGTTCACCGAGATCATCCAGCAGTGGATGTTCGAGTCGGTCGACTGGAATACAGGCTCGGCCTACGCGTTCCTGCTGCTCGTCCTGTGCACGGTCTTCGTCAGCCTGATGATGAAGGTGCTCAACGTGCGCCTCGTCGACATCGCCAGGTAGGGGCCAGGGCCATGACGCGCGTCAGTTTCGGCCGGCTTCTGATCACACTCTACGTCGTGCTGTTCGTGGTCTACCTGCTGGCCCCGCTGGTGGTGATGGGCGGAGCCGCGGTCAACGACTCGCGCTTCCCGTCTATCTATCCCTGGGTCGGCCTGACGAACCGCTGGTTCGTCGAGCTGATGGGGGACGGCCAGATGTGGCTCGCGCTGCTCCACACCGTGCTGGTGGCGGTCGCGGTGGTGGTCCTGTCGGTGCCGGTAGGCACGGCCGCGGCGCTGATCATCAACAGCGTGCAGGCCCGCACGCGCTCCGTGCTTTACGGCGTGATGGTGGCGCCCATCCTGACTCCCGGCGCCGTGATCGGCATCGCCACCATCCTGTTCTGGAACCGGCTGCACGCGCCGGCCGGGCTGCACCTCACGGTGCTGGGCCAGTCCTCCTTCATCAGCGCCTACGCGATGCTGCTGGTGCTGGCCCGGCTGCAGAGCCTCGACGGGGCGCTGGAGGAGGCCGCCCTCGACCTCGGCGCCTCGCACGCCCAGGTCATGCGGCGCATCATCGTGCCCCACCTCTACCCGGCCTTCGGGGCCGCGGCCGTGATCGCCTTCTTCCAGTCGGTGGAGAACTTCAACGTCACCCTGTTCACGGCCGGCAACGCCTCGACCCTGACGGTCTACGTGTTCAGCCAGGTCCGGGCCGGCATCACGCCCAAGATCAACGCCCTGGCGCTGCTCATGGTGGCCATCACGGTCGTCGGCGCCGTCGCGTACGAGGTGAACCGCCGCCGTACCGAGCGCCGTCTCCTGGCCGACCGGCAGCAGGTCGTGCCCGACGAGGTGGCCGAGATCTTCTCGGTGCCGCAGATGACGGCCGGCTGAGCCGACCTTACGGTCCCTGACGCCCCCTGCCGACCTCCCCTGTTCCCGAAGATACCCCTGCGCGTCCGGGCCGCGGCGGAGCGGGCGTGACCGGCCGTCGGCAACCGCGTTGCCCGGCGGGTGAACTTGAGCTAAGCGGAGCGGAAGAGCTCCAATAGGACCAGGATCACCCGTGGCAGACCCCGACAACGTCCCCATGAACAGCCGGTACATGGACTACGCGGAGCACGAACAGACCTACCGCATGTTCACGACGCTGACCAAGCGCGTCTCGATCGCGCTCGCGGTTCTGCTGATCCTGATGGCCTACTTCCTGGTCTGACCGGCCCGCTCGGGCGGCGATCCGGCGGGTCGGATATGCGGAGTTCGTTCATGCGTGTTGCGGTTCAGGGCGAAACGGCGGGTGACGAGTCCCGCGTGGCCGCGACGCCCGAAACGGTGCGCAAGTTCATCGCGCTCGGCGCAGCCGTGGCGGTGCAGGCCGGCGCCGGCGACCGGGCCGGCTTCCCGGACCGGGATTTTGAGGC
>CAXTEP010000103.1:0-11416 GCA_964243125.1 uncultured Lichenihabitans sp.
GCCGGGTCCTCGGATGCGGCGTCGTTGTGACCCGTCATGGCGGCCCTGTCCAGGGTTCCGGCCGCGTCGGCGACGCCCGTTCACGCCGTTGCGCGCCCGGACAGCCAGGCGTGCAGCACGTCCAGGCCCTGCCGGGCCCCATCGCGCCCGAAGCCGATGCGGAGATGGTCGCCCGGCACGTCGGCCCGGGCCGAGCGGTAGACCGTCGAGGGGACGAGCAGGACGCCGGTCTCGGCCACGAGGCGCGCCGCGAAGGCCTCGGCGCCGTCGCGGCCCAGGTAGCGCGGATACCCGAGCACGCCCGCCCGCGGCGGCGTCCAGGCGAAGACCGCGGGGTGGGCCGTCATGACGGCGTCGAGCTGCGCGAGGTTTTGGCGCGCCCGCGCCATCACGGCGTCGAGAATGACGGCCCGGGCATCGAGCGCGACCGCGGCCAGCACTTCGCTGGCATTCGCGTTGCAGATCGACAGGTATTGCCTGGCCCGCTCGGCCCGGTCCAGGACGGTCGCGTCGCGGGTGGCCAGCCAGCCGATCCGAAGGCCCGGCAACCCGTAGGCCTTGGACATGACGTTCAGCGAGATCCCCCGCTCGTAAACGTCGGCGGCCTGCGGCAGGCGCGCGGCCGGCTCGAACTCGAGGCCGCGGTACACCTCGTCCGACAGCAACCACAGTCCGTGCCGGCCGCACAGGTCCACGACGGCGTCGAAGATGTCGCGCGAGGGCAGCGAGCCCGTCGGGTTGTGGGGCGCGTTGAGCACCACGACGCGGGTGTTCGGCCGGATCGCGTCGCGGATCCGGTCGGGGTCCGGGACCCAGGCCCGCCCGGGATCGAGCGGAACGGCCGTGACGGCGCAGATCGAGGCGGGCACGCTTTCCAGCGACTGGTAGGCCGGCACGCAGACGATCGCGTGATCGGCCGGGTCGAGCAGCGCCTGGAACGTCGCGTAGATGGCCTCGTCGGCGCCCGCGAAGGCCATCACGTCCTCGGCCCCGAGCGTGTCGTAGGTGGCCGCGATCGCCCGCCTCAGCCGCGCGCCGCCGCGGATCGGCATGTAGTTGAGCGGCGCCCGGAACAGGGCGTCGCGATCCGCCTCGGTGGCGAAGGCCAGGAGGTCGTCCGCGGTCAGGCTTTCGGGAAACGACGAGGAGAGCGGATACCGGACAGCGTGTTCCCACCGCGACAGGTAGCTGACGAGGTGGAACTCTTCGATCAGAGGCATGGGGTTCAGCGTCCGCGGGGGCCGTGGCCGCGACCGAAACGGCGTTCGAGCCGGACCTGGACCAGTTCGAACACGACCGACATGATCCAGTAGATTGCCGCCGCCGTGGTCAGCATCTCGATGTAGCGGTAGGTGGCGCGCCCGTAGGACTGGGCCAGGAAGTTGAGCTCCCACAGGCCCATGATGGACACGAGCGAGGAATCCTTCAGCATGGACACGAAGTGGGCGCCGGCCGGCGGGATCATCACGCGCACCGCCTGCGGGCCCACGATCTTCCAGGCGACGAGCCAGGGTGGCAGGCCAAGCGCCATCGCGGCCTCGCGCTGTCCCGCCCCCACCGACAGGATGCCGCTGCGGATCGTTTCCGACAGGTAGGCGCCGTAGTTCAGCGACAGGGCGATGACGCCGGAGCTCAGCGCGCCGAGCACGAGGCCGACCTGAGGCAGGGCCAGGTAGATGAGCAGCACCTGGACCAGGAGCGGGGTGCCGCGGAAGAACGAGCCGTAGAAGGTCGCGGCCGCGAACGCGACGGGGTTGCGGGACAGCCGCCCCAGCGCGGTCAGCCCGCCCGCCAGGCACGCGAAGACGAGCGACAGCGCCGTCACGAAGAGCGTCAGCGCCGCGCCTTGGATGAAGCCGTCCGGCGACAGCCGGAGGCCGAGCAGGAACGGCAGCTTCTGGCCGATCAGCCTGTACTGCAGGCCGAAGCTGGCGAAGAGCCCGGCCAGCAGCAGGGCGAGCACGGCCCAGGTGGTGGCGACCTTGAGCCCGAACGACCGGGCCCGAAGGCCGCCCGCGAAACGCCGCCCGCGGCCGGCCGGCGCTCCACCGGCATCGTCGAACAGGCCTTCGGGATCGACTGCGGTGTCGACCGGGCCCTTCGAGGTCGCGACGGTCACCTCAGTGCGCGTCCACCGTGATGTCCTGGCCGAACCACTTCCGCGACAGGGTCGCCAGGGTGCCGTCCGCCTTGAGCTGCAGGATGGTGGCCTTCACCTTCGCGTTCCACTCCGGGTCGCCCTTCGCGGTAGTGACCACGTTCGGCTCGGCATAGAGTTCGGACACGATCCTGAGGGGCGCGCCCTTGTCGATCCGCGCCTTGGTGGTGGCGAGGTCCGCCACGACGGCGTCGAGCCTCACCCCGTCGCCGAGCGCGAGGTTCTGGAACGCGACCGTCTCGTCGCCCGGCACCGCCGTGAGCGTATCGAACGGATAGGCGATCGGCTTCGGGGCGTCCGGAATCGTCAGCGTCTTGGCCAGGTAGACCTCGTAGCTCGACCCCGAGCCGACCCCGACCCTCTTGCCGGTCAGCTCGGCGGCCGAGGCGATCTTGCTGTCCTTGTGCACCACGAGCACGGCGGGGGAGTCGTAGTAGACCACCGGGAAGTCGAGCACCTGGGCGCGCTCGGTGCTCGGCGTGGTGGAGCCGATGCAGACATCCCAGCGGCCGTTCCACTTGCCCGCGACGATCGACTCCCAGCCGGGGGTTTCCAGCTTCAGCTTCGCGCCGAGCTTGTCCGCGAAGGCCTGGGCGACGTCGACGTCGAAGCCCGCGAGCCGGTTGTCGTCGCCGATGAAGGAGAACGGCGGATAGTCGTCGACCAGGATGTCGGTGACGACCCCGGTCTTGGTGACCCGATCCAGCGTCGCGCCGGCCTGGGCCGCGGACGCGAACAGGCCGAGGCCGGCCAGAACCGCGAGGGACAGCAGACCGCGCCGCATGGCTGGCGTCGCCGGGAAGGACCGCTTCGGTTTCAACATGCTGATCGTTCTCCTACCGTTGGGCGAAGCTGATCTCACCTTGTCTACCGAATTGGTCAACTGATGTTTCGAGGCTCCCGGGTCGTGCCCGTCAATAATGCCGGGCACGGTCGACCGTGTTGGCGAGGGGGGCGCCGCCCTCGTGCGCCTCGATCTGCCGCGCGATGTAGTCGACGGTCGCGACCGTGTCGGACACGGCGGCGCTGTGGGGCGTGACCGTTACGGCCGGATGATGCCACAGCGGCGAGGCGGCGGGCAGCGGCTCGTGCTCGAACACGTCGAGGGTCGCGGCCCGCAGCACGCCCTCGTCCAGCGCCCGCAGGATGTCGGCCTCGTTCTGCAACCCGCCGCGCCCGGCGTTGATCAGGATGGGACCGCCGAAATAGCTGTCGCGCGCGAGCTTGGCGAAAAGCCCCATGTCGAGGATCCCGCGCGTGTCGGGCGTGAGCGGCAGCAGCACCACCAGGATCTGGGTGCGGGCCAGGAAGGCGTCGAGGCCCCCGGCGCCCGCGAAGGTTTCGATCCCTTCGACCGCGGCGGGACCGCGGCTCCAGCCCGCGACGTCGAACCCCACGATCCTGAGCTTGGCGGCCGCGTCCCGGCCCAGCACGCCGAGCCCCATGACGCCGACCCGGACGTCGGCCGCGACGGGCTGGAAGGGATCGTCGCCCCAGATCCTCTCGGCCTGCTGGTAGTCGTACATCCGCTGCTGGCGATGGTGCATCAGCACGTGCAGCAGCACCCACTCGCTCATGCGGTTGGTCAGCGTGCAGTCGACCACCCGCACGACCGGGACGGCGGGCGGCAGGTCCGGGTCGGCCAGAACGTGGTCGACCCCGGCGCCGGCCGAGAACACGGCCTTCAGCCCGTCGAACCTCGCGAGACAGCCGGGCTCGTGCCGCCACACCACCGCGTAGCCGACGCGGGCCGGATCGGACGTCCGCCTGACCGATGTCACCGGGAAGTCCGGGAGCCTCGCCCGCAGCGCCTTGATCCATCCCTCGGCTTCGGGCTCCGACCCGAACGCCACGACCACGGTGGGACGATGGACCTCCGTCACGGCCGGTCCTCGGGACCGACACGCTCGATGACGGTCGGCCGGGGCGCGGGCCGCGCGGGCCCGATCGCGTAGGCGCGCCGTAGCGCGTCGGCGGCGGCTTCCGCCTGCTCGTCGCTCGCGGCGTGCACGACGCCGAGCGGCTGGTCCGGCACGGCGGCCCCCACGGGGGCGAGCCGGTCGAAGCCCACGCGCGGGTCGACCGCGTCGTCGGGACGGGTGCGTCCGCCGCCCAGCGCCACCACGGCGAGGCCGAGCGCGCGCGCGTCGACGCGCTCGACGAAGCCCCGCGCCTCGCTCGCCACCTCGCGCCACACGGGCGCGTCGAGCAGGCGCGTTTCGGGCTTCTCGACGAGGTCGGCGGGGCCGCCCAGGGCCGCCACCATGCGGGCGAAACGATCGGTCGCGGCGCCGCTGTCGAGCGCGGCCTCGGCGATCCGCCGCGCCGCGCCGGGATCGGCCGCGAGCCCCCCCGCGACCAGCATCTCGACGCAGAGCGCCAGCACGACCTCGTGCAGGCGCGGGTCGCGCGCCGTTCCCGTGAGATAGCGGATCGCGTTGCGGACCTCGAGCGCGTTGCCGGCCGCACTCGCGAGCGACTCGTTCATGTCGGTCACGAGCGCCGCGGCCGACAGGCCGGCGCCCCCCGCCACCGTCACGATGCTGCGGGCCAGCGCCCGCGCGTCGTCGAGCCCCGCCATGAAGGCGCCCGAGCCGGTCTTCACGTCCATGACAAGGGCCGCGAGGCCCGCGGCGCGCTTCTTGGACAGGATCGAGGCCGTGATGAGCGGGATCGACTCGACTGTCGCGGTCACGTCGCGGATGGCGTAGAGCTGCCGGTCGGCGGGCGCGAGGTCGGCGGTCTGGCCGATGATGGCGCAGCCCGCGTCCCGCACCACGCTGCGGAACAGCGGCAGGTCGGGCCGGGTCCGGTAGCCCGGGATGCTTTCGAGCTTGTCCAGCGTGCCGCCGCTGTGGCCCAGGCCCCGGCCCGAGATCATGGGCACGAAGGCCCCGCAGGCGGCCGCGAGCGGGGCCAGGACGAGGCTCACGTTGTCGCCCACCCCGCCGGTCGAATGCTTGTCGACCACGGGGCCTGGGAGGTCGAGGGGCGCCCAGTCGAGCACCCGCCCCGATTGCGTCATGGCTTCGGTCAGGGCCACGGTCTCGCCCGCGTCCATGCCGCGCAGGAACACCGCCATGGCGAAGGCCGCGGCCTGCTCGCCCGTGACGGTGCCGGCTCCCAGCCCCTGGATCAGGGCCGCGATCTCGTGGGCATCGAGGCGCAAGCCGTCGCGCTTCTTGCGGATGATCTCCTGCGGCAGCATCGCTCCCCTCCTCCGGTTTGACGGTCCAGGATCGAACGCCGTCGCGGGCCGCGGGCGCTCGATCGGCGGTTTGCGGCGGCTCCCGGCGGTCCGGAGCCTTCAGGTCGGCGCCGCGTCGTGGATCTTCACGAAGGCGCGGAACAGGCGGCGGATCGACACGGACGCCCCGAGGGCCGCTCCCTTGGTTTCGGTGTGGGTCGGGTTGCCGCCGGGCAGGCCGGTTGCGAAATTCGTGACGACCGAAACGGCCGCGACCCGCAGGCCGAGCCGGCGGGCGATCAGGACCTCGGGCACGGTCGACATCCCCACCAGGTCGGCCCCGAACTGCTTGGCGATCCTGATCTCGGCCGGCGTCTCGAAGGACGGACCCGGGAAGAACATGTAAACGCCTTCACGCAGGTTCGCAACGCCGCTGGCCGCCGCGGCCCGGCGCAGGCGGGCGCGGAGAGCCTTGTCGTAGGCGTCCGCCAGGGCCACGAAACGCTCGTCTCCCGATAGCCCGATCAGGGGGTTGATCCCGGTCAGGTTGATGTGGTCGCTGATGACCGCGAGGCTGCCCGGGTACCAGTCGAGGACGAGCGTTCCGGCCGCATTGGTCAACAGCAGGACCTGGGCGCCGAGGCCCGCCAGCGTCTCGATCGGGGTCAGCATGGCCCGTGGGTCGCCGTGCTCGTAATAGTGGGCGCGGCCCTGCATCACGGCGACGGGAACCCCGTCCCAGCGCCCGACCACGAGTTGGCCCCGGTGGCCCGTGACCGTCCCTTGCGGAAAGCCGGGCAGGTCGGCGTAGGGCACCGCGATCGCCTCCTCGAGGCTGTCCGCCACCCCGCTCAGGCCCGTGCCTAGCACGATCGCGGTCCGCACCGGCCCGGCGATGCCGCGCTCGCGCAGGATCGCCAGGGCTTGCAGGGAGGCGTCCGTCAAGGCTGGAAGCCCCCGAGGTGGTCGGGGCCGAACGACTGCGGCAGGATCTCGTTCAGCGTGAAAGTCGCGCGCACGCCTTCCGGACCCGCGACATGGATGGGGGTGTCGGGCCCGGCGAACTCCCGGATGCGCTGCCGGCAGCCCCCGCACGGCGTCACGAGCAACGCTCCCTCGCCGTAGACCAGCACGGCCGCGAGCGTCGTTTCGCCCGCCCCAACCATGGCGGCGATCGCCGCCGCCTCGGCGCAGACCCCGACCGGATAGGCCGCGTTCTCGACGTTGCAGCCCGTGTAGACGGCCCCGGAGCGGCCCGCCACGGCGGCGCCGACCCGGAATTTCGAGTAGGGCGCGTAGGCCCGTGCGTGGGCGTCCCGCCCGGCTTCGAACAAGCGATCCACGAGGTCCATCACCGCTCCTTGACGTAAGGGATGCCGGACGCGCGGGGAGGAATGGCCCGTCCCACGAACCCGGCCAGAAGAATGACGGTCATCAGGTACGGCAAGGCCTGGATGGCCTGGACCGGCACCTCGCCCAGGCCCGCCACCACGACACCCTGCAGCCTGATCGCGACGGCGTCCAGGAAGCCGAACAGCAGGCAGGTCAGCAGGGCCGGCCCCGGCCGCCATTTCGCGAACACCAGGGCCGCGAGCGCGATGAACCCCTTGCCGGCCGTCATGCCGGGCAGGAAGCTCGCGGCCTGCGAGACCGACAGGTAGGTGCCCGCGAAACCGCACAGCACGCCGCAGATCACCACGCCGGCGTAGCGCATGCGCCGCACCGAGATGCCGGCCGTGTCGACCGCGGCGGGGTTCTCGCCCGTGGCGCGCAGGCGCAGGCCGAACCGCGTCCGGTACAGCACGAAGGTGGTCAGCGGCACCGCCAGGAAGGCCCCGTAGGTGAGAATGTCGTGCCCCGACAGGAGGTCGCGGTAGAAAGGCCCCAGCACCGGCACGGCGCCGACCGCGTCCGCACCGGGCCATTGCAGGGGCGCGAAGCGCGCCGCCGCGGCGTCGAGCCCCGGCGTGCGGCCACCCTCGCCGTACCAGGCATTGCCGAGCAGCGCCGTAAGCCCCGCCGCGACCAGGTTGATGGCCGCGCCCGACACGATCTGGTTGCCGCGCTGGTCGATGGCCGCGAAGCCGTGCACCAGCCCGAACGCCACCGAGGCCGCGAGCCCCGCCGCGAGCCCGATCCAGGCGCTGCCGGTCTGCGACGCCGCGGTCGCGGCCGCGAAGGCCGCCACCAGCATCTTGCCCTCAAGGCTGATGTCGACGACGCCCGACCGCTCGGACCACAGCCCGGCCAGGCAGGCGAAGATCAAGGGCACGGCGAGCCGCACGCTGGAGGACAGGATGAGCGCCGTGTCGAGGGCTGCGTCGGGCACGGGCGACGCCTCACTCGGCCGGGGCGGGCCGCCGCGGCGCCCCGCGGGGCAGGCGCGCGAAGGCCAGCGCGAGCGGGCGGCGGAACAGGCCTTCGAGCGCGCCCGCGAACAGCACCACGAGGCCCTGGATCACCACGATCATGTCGCGCGTGATCTTGGGCTGGTCGAAGGCGAGTTCGGCGCCGCCCTGGTAGAGCGTGCCGAACAGCAGGCTCGCCAGCACCACGCCGAGCGGATGGCCCCGACCCATCAGGGCCACCGCGATGCCGACGAAACCGTAGCCGGCCGTGAAGTCGAGCAGCAGCTGGTTCTGCACGCCCATGACCTCGTTCACGGCCACGCCCGAAGCCAGCGCGCCCGACAGCGCCATGGTGAGCATGACGATGCGGGCCGGCGCGATGCCGCCGTAGGCCGCCGCCACGGGGTTGGCGCCCACGGTGCGGATCTCGTAGCCCGTGCGGGTCCGCCACACGAAGATCCAGGTTGCGAGCGCGCAGGCGAGCGCCAGCGCGAAGGACAGATTGAGGGGCGTTTGGGTCGTCTCGACCCCGAACCGGGCCAGCATGCCCTGCACGGAGGGCACGATCGAGGCCGCGGGCAGGCGCGCCGTGCCGGGCTGCATAGAGGTCGGGGACCGCAGCGTGTTGACCAGGAGGTAGGCCAGCAGCGTGGTGGCGAGCCAGTTGAACATGATGGTGGTGATGACGATGTGGCTGCCGCGCCGGGCCTGCAGCAGGCCGGGCACGAACCCCCAGGCGGCCCCGAACAGGGCCGCGCCCGCGACCCCGAGCGGGATCAGCACCACCGACGGCAGCCCCTGGCCGTGCAGGCACACCAGCGCGGCCCCGAGCCCGCCCAGCTGCGCCTGACCTTCCGCCCCGATGTTGAACAGTCCCGCCTGGAACGCCAGCGCCACCGCGAGGCCCGTGAAGATGAAGTCGGTCGCGTAATAGAGCGTGAAGCCGATCCCCTCGGGGCTGCCGAGCGCCCCCTGCACGAGGCTCACGAGCGCCTCGCCCGGGCTGACCCCGAGGGCCGCCACCACGAGACCCGCCACCAGAAAGGCCGTGACCACGCTCAGCACCGGCACGAGCACGAGGTCGGCCCAGCGCGGGAGGCCGAGGGGCGCGCTCATGCGGGCAAGGTCAGGGCGCCTCGGGGGTCGAGTTGGAAGAACGGATTGTGGGCGAGTTCCCAGACGAAGCCGTCCGGGTCGCCCACGTAGCCCGAATAGCCGCCCCAGGCGGCCCGGCACGGCGCCTTCAGAACCGCGGCGCCGGCCTGGACCGCGGCCGCGAAGGCGGCATCGACCTCGTCGGGACCGGGATAGTTCTGGGCAAGGCTGAAACCCGGGAAGCCCGGGGGCGTGTCCGCCACCCGGGCGTCGGCCGCGAGTTCCCCGCGCGGAAACAGGGCGAGCGCCATGGCGCCGAGCTGGAAGAAGACGATGTCGCCCCCGCTCGCGCCGGATGCGCGCCAGCCGAGGCGCTCGTAGAAGGCGCGGCTCGCCGCCAGGTCCCTGACCCCGAGGGTCACGAGGCCGAGGCGCGGGTCCATCAGGCGGCCTCCGCGACCGCGATGCCCGCCATCATCAGGCCGAGCTCGCTCACCAGGGCGTCGTCCGAGCCCGTGCCGCGGGGTGGCCCCCGCTCGCCCGTCAGCCGGCCGCCGCAGATCACGAGAATGCGGTCCGACAGCGCCATGATCTCCTCCAGCTCGACCGACACGACCAGCACCGCGACGCCCTCGTCGCGCAGCGTCACGAGCCGGCGGTGGATGAACTCGATGGCGCCGATGTCGACACCGCGGGTGGGCTGGCCGGCCAGCACGACCCGCGGGCCGCGCTCCATTTCCCGGGCCAGGACGATCTTCTGCTGGTTGCCGCCCGAAAAATTCGCGGTCTTCAGGCGCGGGACGGGCGGGCGGATGTCGTAGGCCACCATCTTGCGCGCGAGATCCGCGATGATGCGGCGGCGCGACAGCCAGGCCCCGAGCCCGTAGGCCGGGTCGCGGTGGAAGCCCAGGATCGCGCTCTCGCAGGCCTCGAAGGCCGTGACCAGCCCCATGCGGTGGCGGTCCTCGGGGATGTGCAGGACCCCGAGCGCCCGCATGGCGCGGGGGTCGAGCGAGGCGGGGGGCACCGCGACACCGTCGACCAGCACGGTGCCGGACGCGATGGGCCGGAGGCCCGCCAGGGCTTCGAGCAGTTCGGACTGGCCGTTGCCGGCCACGCCCGCGAGCCCGGTGATCTCGCCGGCCCTCAGCGTGAAGCTCACGCGGTCCACCAGGGCCACGCCGTTGGGGCCTCGCACCACGAGGTCGCGCACTTCCAGGCGCGGCGGCCCGGGGCGCGCCGCCGCCTTGCTGACCGTGAGGGCCACGCGCCGTCCCACCATGGCGTCGGCGAGCGCGGCCGGCGAGGTGCGGGCCGTGTCGGTGGTGAGCACGAGCTCGCCGCGCCGCATCACCGACACCCGGTCGGTGACGGCCATGACCTCGCGCAGCTTGTGGGTGATCAGCAGAACCGTCTTGCCCTCGCGGCGCAGCGTGTCCAGCATGCCGAAGAGCTGGTCGGCCTCGCCGGGCGTCAGCACCGCCGTGGGCTCGTCGAGGATCAGGATGCGGGCGCCCCGGACCAGCGCCTTCAGGATCTCGACGCGCTGCTGCAGCCCCACCCCGAGCCCGCCCACGAGCGCGTCGGGATCGACGGTCAGGCCGTAGTCGCGCCCGAGCGCCGCGAGCCGCGCCCGCACGGCCGCGGCCCCGCGCGCCACCAGGGCTCCGCCTTCGGCACCCAGCATGACGTTGTCGAGCACGCTCAGCGTGTCGACCAGCATGAAGTGCTGGTGCACCATGCCGATCCCGTGCGCGATGGCGTCGCGCGACGAGCGGATCCGCACGGGCGCACCGCCGACCCGGATCTCGCCCGCGTCGGCCTCGTAGAAGCCGTACAGGATGGACATCAGGGTCGACTTGCCGGCGCCGTTCTCGCCTACGATGCCGTGGATCGAGCCCCGCGCCACGATCAGGTTCACGCCGCGGTTGGCGTGCACGGCGCCGAACCGCTTGTCGATGCCGACGAGTTCGATCGCCGCGTCGCGGGTCGCTGGTTCCTCGGACCCCGCGGGCTCAGCCAAGCCGCCGCCTCACTCGGGGCACTTGGAATCGGCCATGTAGTCGTGGATCTGGATCTTGCCCGAGATGATGTCGGCCGTGGCAGCATCGGCCGCGGCCTTCATGTCGGCCGTGATCAGCGCCTTGTTGTTGTCGTCCACCGCATAGCCGACGCCATTCTGCCCCAGTCCCAGCACCTCGACGCCCGCCTTCCAGGTGCCGGCCTTGGCGTTCATGAAGGTCGTGTAGGTGGCGTTGTCGACCCGCTTCAGCATGGAGGTGAGCACCTTGCCGGGAAACAGGCCGTTCTGGTCCGAGTCGACCCCGATGCCGAGCTTGCCCGCGTCGGCGGCGGCGCGCAGCACACCCACTCCCGTGCCGCCGGCCGCGTGGTAGATCACGTCGGCGCCGCGGTCCATCTGCGACTTGGCGAGTTCGGCGCCCTTGACGGGGTCGTGCCAGGCCTCGCCCGTGGTGCCGGTCATGTTGGCGAAGACCTCGGCCTTGGGGTTGGCGTATTTGACGCCCTGGACGTAGCCGCAGGAGAAGCGGCGGATGAGCGGGATGTCCATGCCGCCCACGAAGCCGACCTTGCCGGTCTTGGACGCCTTGGCGGCCAGCAGGCCGA
>CAXTEP010000104.1:0-11073 GCA_964243125.1 uncultured Lichenihabitans sp.
GCCGGAGCCCGCGCCCAGGCGGCCCTGGCCCGCCTCGGCCAGCCCGAGCCGCTGGCCGTGGAGGACGCCCGGAGTCAGCTCACGGCGTTGGTGGCGTAGCCGCGGCATCCGCCGGCGCATCGGCCGCCGCGGTCGGCCAGCGCGCCCCTTGGGCGTTCACGTAGACCGCGTAGAGGCTCGTGGTGCCGCAGATGAACAGCCGGTTGCGCTTGCGCCCGCCGAAGCAGAGGTTCGCCACGACCTCGGGAATACGGATTTTGCCCAGCAGCGTGCCGTCCGGGTGGTAGCAGTGCACGCCGTCGCCCGCCGACGTCCAAACATGGCCCCGGGTGTCGCAGCGGAAGCCGTCGAACACGCCCACGTCGCAAGTCGCGAACTCCCGGCCGTTGGCGAGCTTCGCGCCGCCTTTCACGTCGAACACCCGGATGTGCTTCGGTCCGTCCTCCACGTGCGACGTGCCGGTGTCGGCGATGTAGATCAGCGACTCGTCCGGCGAGAAGCAGAGGCCGTTCGGGCGGACGAAATCTTCCGTGACGGCCGCGATCGACCCGTCGCGCGGGTCGAGCCGGTACACGTGGCTGGCTTCGAGGTCCGGGTCGGTGGCGTCGCCCTCGTATTCGCTGTCGATACCGTAGGTCGGGTCGGAGAACCAGATCGTGCCGTCCGACTTCACCACCACGTCGTTGGGCGAGTTCAGACGCTTGCCGTCGACGTGGCTGGCCAGCACGGTGCGCGACCCGTCGTGGTCGATCCGCGACACGCAGCGGCCGCGGTGCTCGCAGGAGATGAGCCGGCCTTCCAGGTCGACCGCGTGGCCGTTGTGGTTGCCGGCGGGCGCCAGGAAGGTCGAGACCGACTCGTCCGTTTCGTCGAAGCGCATCACGCGGTCATTGGGGATGTCGGACCAGACCAGGTACTTGCCGGCCGGGAAATAGGCCGGCCCCTCCGTCCATCGCCCTCCCGTCCAGAGCTTTTCGACGTGAACGTTGCCGTGCACCAGCTTGGCGAAGCGCTTGTCGACGACTTGGAAACTGCTCGTGATCAACCCGGTCCTCCCCCCGACGGCCGGCACGCGTGGCCCGCTCGCGGCCGAGCATGAAACGGCGCGAACGGGATCGCAAGGGTTTGGCGCCGCTCCGGCGTGTACGGCTCCGCAACCGTAACGGGTCGTCAAGGTTAACGGCTCGTCAATCATTGCGCCGCAATGTGCTGTCCTCGACGACGCATCTCCGGAGGACGGATCGTGAGCCTTGACCGACGCGGCACCGAACCGGGCACGGCCCTCGTGCCGCTGTTGAGGCCGACGCGCCCGCCGCGGCAGGGGGCTGTCCGGACGCGCCACCTCGTTTGGGCGTCGGGGCTGCTCGTGGCGCTCGGGGCCGGAGGTTTCGGCTTGTCGTCGGTCCGCTCCGGCGCGGACTGGGCCTCGCGCGGGAATCAGGTCGCCGAGGCGGGCACCACCGCGGACGTGCTGCGGCAGCTGCAGGCCGAAGTGGCGCAGCTCAGGGACGGGCTGGACACCCTGCGCGCGTCCGGGACCGCGAACCGGCAGGACGAAGCAATGCGCGGCCTTCAGACGAGCGTCGAGGGGTTGCGGCGGGAGGTCGAGCAGGTCAGGACCGCCGGCCTCGCCCCGCTATCGAGCCGCGTCGAGGCGGTGGAGCGCGGTCCCGGCCAGAAGATGGCCGACCTCCAGGGCCGCGTCGACCGGCTCGAACGGCAGGTGTCCTCGCCGGTGCCGACCGGCTCGATCGGGGCGCCCCCGCGTCCAGCCGCAGTCTTGGGCCAGCCCCAGGCCGCCGCTGTGCCGCC
The DNA here is from genome assembly GCA_964243125.1 of uncultured Lichenihabitans sp. Taxonomy (GTDB): domain Bacteria; phylum Pseudomonadota; class Alphaproteobacteria; order Rhizobiales; family Beijerinckiaceae; genus Lichenihabitans. Next base: position 1,813 of record CAXTEP010000104.1, read on the forward strand.
GCGCCTGCCGCCCCCAAAACCTCCGGGAAAGCCGGAAGCGTCGCTCGTGCCCCAGGCGTCCGACGCGAAGGCGACGCCCGCCCGCCCGCCGGTGGTGGCCGGCTGGGTGCTGCGCGACGTTTACGACGGCATCGCGCTGGTTGAAGGGCGGGCCGGCTTGCGGGAAATCGCGCCCGGCGAATACCTTCCGGGCTCCGGCGAGGTCCGCAGCATCGAGAGGCACGGGCGGTCCTGGGTGGTGGTCACCAGCCGCGGCACGATCGAGAACAGCATGTGGTGAAGGAGCCAGGCTCCGATGCGGATCCGGCCCGCCGCTGGACAAGCGCGGCGCGGCGCGTGAAGACGGGTCCATGCGGGACAGGACGCTGGACCAGGCCCATTTCGAGCAGCTCTACCGGGCCGACCCCGACCCGTGGCGCTTCGCGTCGAGCCCCTACGAACGCGCCAAATACGCCGCCACGCTCGCGGCGCTGCCGCGGGCCCGCTACCGCGCCGGCCTCGACGTCGGCTGCTCGATCGGGGTCCTGACCGAGGCGCTGGCGGCCCGGTGCGACGACCTGCTGGGGATCGAGCCCGTCCGGTCGGCGCTGGAGCAGGCGCGCCGGCGCAACGCGCACCTGCCGCACGTCCGGTTCGCGCCCGCGTTCGTCCCGGCGCAATGGCCCGACGGATCGTTCGACCTGATCGTGGTGTCCGAGGTCGTCGATTACCTCGGAACCGCGGACCTGGCCGTGCTCGGGGGCCGGATCGCGGCGTCGCTGCACCCCGGCGGCGACCTCGTCCTGGTTCACTGGGTCGGCAAGAAGGCCGGCCGGCCGACGGGCCGCGAAGCCAGCGACCGGCTGATCGCCGCGCTGGCGGGCGCCTGCGAGATCACCCGCGCCGAGCGAAACCCGGACTACCGGCTCGACGTGCTGCGCCGGCGCTGAGCCGAAGCGGGCCGGCGCTCCGGCCCGGCATTCCGTCGGCCAGCCCCGTCAGGGGCGGGTCGGCGCCTTCAGGGTTTGCGCGAGCACGCCACCGCCGATGACCAGAACCGCACCGACGACGCCGTCGGCCGTAGGCTCCGCCCCGAACATCAGGGCGTCGAGCGCCATCGCCCACAGCAGCCCGAAGAACTGCCAGGGCGCCAGGCGCGAGGCTTCGCCACGGTGAAGCGCCGCCGCGATGCTCGCCAGGGCGGCCGTCTGGATGACCGTGACCGCCAGGGCCAGGGAGGCCGTCCGAGCGCTGACCGGGTGCCAGTCGGCCGCAACCGGTCCGGCCAGGAGCACGACGCCCACCAGGGCGACCTGCATGATCGTGTCGCGCGTGGTGGCGACGTCGCGCAGCCGCCGGATCAGGATCTGATAGGCCGCGTAGGTCAGGGCGCCGCCGAAGGCCGCGACAATGCCGGGCAGGTTCGGGCTCCCACCCGGTCTGACGATCAGCAGCATGCCGGCGAAGCCGATCAGCGTGCCGAGCCATCGGCCGAGCGAAACCCGTTCGCGCAGGATCAGCCCGCCCAGCAGGGTCAGCAGGAGCGGCGCCGTGAACCTAAGCGCCGAGGCCGCCGTGACGGGCAGGAGCGCGAAGGCGACCACCGCCAGCGCATTCGATGCCACGAGCGCGGCCGCGGCCGCCCTCTGCTCCCAGGCCCGCTCGGGCCAAAGCAGCCGGCGCCAGGTCACGCCGGTTCCCGGCCAGGCGATCGCGAGCAAGCCGGCCAGGAGGATCAGGGCGCAACGGAGAAAGGTCACCTGCAGCGCGCTCAGCCCGTCGCTCGCGACCAGGCTTTTCGAGAGCGTATAGCCCAGGACGTAGAGCAGCCCTGACAGGATCGTCAGCCCGACAGCAACCAAGGGCGTCGAACGGGGACTTCGGGCTGTGCCGCTGGCCTGCATCGCCGAGCCGACCTTTGCGTCGCCTGAGGAGGCCATCACGTTGTCGCGACGGCGCGAAGACCGGTCGGACGCCCGCGGGCACGCAGCGGCCGAGCACCGATCCCCGCGCCGTGTGTAGGAGGTCGTCGTTCGGCGTTCAATGGAATCTGGTCCGCTTCCAGGGTGCCGAACTCCGATGGACGATAGCCGGGTTCCTGCCTTCCCGCGAGCGGGGCCAAGGCCGATCGGCGAATGCTTGCGGTCTCGCGCCTGATTTCGCAGCTCTGGGCGACACACGCGGCCCATTGCGGTCGGGCCGCGATCGTTCCTATGATGCTGGACGGTTGCACGGGCGAGGCGCGGCGGGGTTCATGGTCAAGGCGATCCGCGTTCACGAGTTCGGCGGCCCGGACGTGCTCCGCTTCGAGGACGTGGTCTTGGGCGCGCCCGGGCCGGGCCAGGTCCGGCTGCGGCAGCACGCCGTGGGGCTCAACTTCATCGACACCTACCAGCGCACGGGCCTTTACCCCAACCCGCGGCCCTTCACGCCCGGCAACGAGGGTGCCGGCGAAGTCGCGGCCCTGGGCGAGGGAGTGGTCGGGCTGCAGGTCGGCGACCGGGTGGCCTACGGGACCGCGATCGGCGCCTACGCGGAGGAGCGCCTGATCGCGGCCGACAAGCTCGTGCCCTTGCCGGCCTCGCTGTCCTACGAGGTCGGGGCCGCCATGATGCTGAAGGGGCTCACGGCCGAATACCTACTGCACGGCTCCTACGAGGTCCGGCCCGGCGACGTGATCCTGGTCCACGCGGCGGCGGGCGGCGTCGGCCAGCTCCTGTGCCAGTGGGGCAAGGCGCTCGGCGCCACCGTCATCGGCACGGTGGGCAGCCACGACAAGGTCGAGATCGCCCGCGCCCGGGGGGCCGATCACGTCGTCCTGTCCCGAGACGACTTCCCGGCCCGCGTCAGGGAGATCACCGGCGGCAAGGGATGCCACGCGGTCTACGACGGGATCGGCAAGGCGACCTTCCCGGCGTCGCTGGATTGCCTGCGCCCGCGCGGCACCTTCGTGAGCTTTGGATCCGCCTCCGGCCAGGTCGAGGCCTTCAACATCAACCTGCTGAACCAGAAGGGCTCGCTCTTCGCCACGCGGCCCAACCTGGCCAACTACACGTCCACCCGCGAGGAACTGCTGGCCAGGACCGACCACCTGATGCGGGCCGTGCAGGCCGGCGACGTGACCTTCGAGGTGCAGGCGCGCTTTCCCCTGGCCGCGGCCGCCGAGGCCCACCGCGCCCTGGAAGGGCGCGCCACGACCGGCACCTCCGTGCTGCTGCCCTGAGGTGAACGCCGCGGCCGATCCCGTCGAGCCGCTGCTCGCCACGCGCGGGCTGGTGAAGCGGTTCGGCGCCACCCTGGCCAACGACCGCGTCGACCTGGAGCTCCGGCCGGGCGAGATCCACGCCCTGGTGGGCGAGAACGGGGCCGGCAAGTCGACCTTCGTCAAGATGCTCTACGGCGTGCTGGAGCCGACAGAGGGCGCCATCCTGTGGGAGGGCCGCGCCGTGCGGCTCGCCAGTCCGGAGGCCGCGCGGGCGCTCGGCATCGGCATGGTGTTCCAGCACTTCTCGCTGTTCGAGAACCTGACGGTCGCCGACAACATCGCCCTGGTGCTGCCCCGGCGCGAGGGCCTGGGCACCGTGACCCGACGCATCGCCGAGGTCGGCGACCGCTACGGCATCGCGCTCGACCCCGACCGGCCGGTCTGGAGCCTGTCGGCCGGCGAGCGCCAGCGCATCGAGATCGCGCGCTGCCTGCTGCAGGACCCGAAGCTCCTGATCCTCGACGAGCCGACCTCCGTGCTGACCCCCCAGGAGGCCGAGGGCCTGTTCGCCACGCTGGAGCGGCTCAAGCGCGAGGGCCGGGCGCTGCTCTACATCTCGCACCGCCTGGACGAGGTCAGGCGCCTGTGCGACCGCGCCACGGTGTTGCGCCAGGGGAAGGTCGTGGGCACCTGCGTGCCCGCCGAGGAAACCGCGCGCACCATCGCGGCCCTGATGGTCGGCCAGCAGGTCAACGAGGTCCGGTTCGACCGGCGCTGGCCCGCCGGACGGGTGCGGCTGTCCACCCACGCCCTGTCGGCTCCCGCGGCCGACCTGCACAGCACAGCCCTGGAATCGATCGACCTCGCGGTGCACGAGGGCGAGATCGTCGGCGTCGCGGGCGTGGCCGGCAACGGGCAGGCGGAGCTGTTCGAACTTTTGTCGGGGGAGCGGGCCGCGCCCCGGGCCGACGCGGTCGTGATCGATGGCACGCCGGTCGGCTCCGAGGGGATCACGGCGCGCCGTCGTCGCAACGCCGCCTTCGTGCCCGAAGAGCGCAACGGCCATGCGGCCGCGCCCGCCTTGACGCTGTCCGACAACGTGGTGCTCACCCGTCATGCCACGGGCGGGGTGGAGCGGGCGGGCTTCGTCCTGGGCGGCGCGGCGCGGCGCCTCGCGCAGGTCATCGGCACGAGCTTCGACGTGCGCAGGAACGGGCCCGATCCCCTGGCCCGGACGCTTTCGGGCGGCAACCTGCAGAAGTTCGTGGTGGGCCGCGAGATCCTGCGCGACCCCGCCATCCTGGTGATCGACCAGCCAACCTGGGGGGTCGACGCGGCCGCGAGCGCCACGATCCGGCAAGCCGTGGTGGACCTCGCGGCGCGGGGGGCCGCGGTGCTGGTGATCAGCCAGGACTTGGACGAGCTGTTCGAGATCTGCGACCGCATCGCGGTGATCCACGCGGGCCGCCTGTCGCCCGGCCAGCCGGCGCGTCACACGACCCGCGAGGCGATCGGGCTGCTGATGGGCGGCGCCGGCGATCCCCATGCGCATTGACCTCGAGCCGCGGCCGGCGCCGAGCCGCTGGGTGGCCCTGGCCACGCCGGTGCTGGCGCTCGCGGCCGCCATGGCGGTCGGCGGCCTCGCGGTGCTGGCACTGGGCCGGTCGCCGGGCCAGGCTTTCGCGGTCTATTTCGTGGCGCCCCTGTCGGAAAGCTGGTCGCTGCAGGCCCTGGCCGTGAAGGCCTCGCCGCTGATCCTGATCGCGGTGGGCCTGAGCTTCCCGTTCCGGGCGAACCTGTGGAACATCGGGGCCGAGGGACAGTTCGTGGCGGGCGGGGCGCTCGGCGGCTGGCTGGCGCTGCTGACCCACGACGGCGCCTACCAGCAGACTTTTGGGGGCTGGTGGATCCTGCCCGCCATGCTGGTGCTCGGCACCGCGGGAGGCGCCCTCTACGCCCTGATCCCGGCGATGCTGCGGGTCAGCCTGGGGGTGTCCGAGATCCTGTCCAGCCTCATGCTGGTCTACGTGGCGGGCTACGGGCTCGACTACCTCGTGCGCGGGCCCTGGCGCGACCCGCAGGGCTTCAACTTCCCCGTTTCGGTGACCTTCGACCCCGAGGCGACGCTGCCCTCGCTCATCGCCGACGGGCGGCTGCATGCCGGCGTGCTGGTGACGGTCGCGGCCGTGCTGCTCGCCGCCCTGGTGCTGGGCCGCACGATGTTCGGCTACGAGGTCCGGCTGTTCGGCGCAGCCCCCAAGGCGGCCCGCTTCGCGGGCTTCAGCGATACGGCCCTGACCTTGACCGTGTTCGCGATCTCGGGCGGGCTCGCGGGGCTTGCCGGCATCATCGAGGTATCGGGGCAGATCAATCAGCTGCAGCCCTCCATCTCGCCCGGCTACGGGTTCACGGCCATCATCGTGGCCTTCCTGGGCCGGCTCTCGCCCTTCGGCATCGTCCTGGCCGGACTGGTGCTTGCGCTCACCATCATCGGCGGGGAAGGCGCCCAGGTGGTCATGAAGCTGCCGCTCGACCTCACGAGCGCATTCCAGGGCATCCTGCTCATGTGCGTGCTGGCCGCCGACGTCCTGGCGCGCTACCGGGTCCGGGTCGTGACCGGGAGCGTCCGATGAGCGCCGACACGATCCAGCTCGTCCTCATCACGATCGTCACGGCCGCCACGCCGTTGTTCCTGGCCGCGATCGGCGAACTCGTGGCGGAGCGCTCCGGCATCCTCAATCTCGGCCTCGAAGGCATGATGATCGTCGGGGCCGCGACAGCCTTCGCGGCCGCCTACATCAACGACTCAGTCATGATGGGGGCGCTGGCCGGCATGGCGGCGGGCATCATGCTGGCAAGCCTCTTCGCCGTCCTGGTCATCGGGCTGGCGGCCAACCAGGTGGCGAGCGGTCTCGCGCTGACGATCTTCGGCGTCGGCGTGTCGGGCCTGATCGGCAACGGCTTCGTGGGCGAGAAGCGTACGCCGGCCGGCACGCTGTCGATCCCCCACCTGACCGACCTCCCGGTCGTGGGCCGGGTGCTGTTCGGCGAGGATCCCTTCGTGTACGGGGCGCTCGCGCTCGCCGCCGCGGTGGCGTTCTTCCTGTTCCGGACGCGGGCCGGGCTGACGCTGCGCTCGGTGGGCGACAATGCCGCCTCGGCCCACGCGCTGGGCCTGCCGGTGCGCCGCATCCGGGTGCTGGCCGTGCTGTTCGGTGGCGCCTGCGCGGGGCTCGCGGGCGCCTACCTGTCGCTCGTCTACACCCCTTTCTGGTCACCCGGCATGACGGCCGGGCGCGGCTGGATCGCCTTGGCGCTCGTGGTGTTCGCGTCCTGGCGGCCCTTGCGGGTGCTGGCCGGGGCGGTTCTGTTCGGCGGCGCCACCGTGCTGCAGCTCCATGCCCAGGCGCTCGGCATCGGCCTGCCGGGCCAGCTGCTGTCGGCCGTGCCCTACTTGGCCACGCTGCTGGCCCTCGTGGTGCTGTCCTGGCGCAACCGCCGCGGCGCCGCGGCGCCCGCCATGCTGGGCGTGCCGTTCCTGGCGGACCGCTGACCCGTTCCGGTCCGGAACTTGCACGGTTTTCACCGTTCGCGGGGCGCGGGACGCACGCACCTGCTCAATGGAGAGGCGGATCGATGTCGAACTGGTTGAAAACGGTCGCGGCGGCGGCACTGGCGGCCGCTCTGGCGGCCCCGGCGCAAGCGGCCGAGCCCATGAAGATCGGCTTCGTGTATGTCGGGCCTGTCGGCGATTTCGGCTATTCCTACCAGCACGACCTCGGCCGCCAAGCGTTGCAGAAGGCCATGGGCGACAAGGTCGAGACCACGTATCTGGAAAACGTGCCCGAAACCGACAGCGCGCGCGCCTTCGAGCAGCTCGCCCGCAGCGGCTGCAAGCTGATCTTCGGCACCTCGTTCGGCTTCATGGAACCGGAGCTGAAGGTCGCCAAGCAGTTCCCCGGCGTCAAGTTCGAGCATGCGACCGGCTACAAGCGGGCCGCCAACCTGTCGACCTTCTCGGCGCGGTTCTACGAAGGCCGCTACATCATCGGCCAGATCGCGGCCAAGATGTCCAAGAGCCACACGGTCGGCTACGTGGCGTCGTTCCCGATCCCCGAGGTGGTGGCCGGCATCGACGCCTTCATGCTCGGCGCGCAGTCGATCGACCCGACCATGAAGGTCAAGATCGTCTGGGTGAACTCCTGGTTCGATCCCGGCAAGGAGGCCGACGCCACCAAGGCGCTAATCGCGCAAGGGTCCGACATCATCGCCCAGCACACCGACTCGGCCGCGCCCCTGCAGGAGGCCGAAAAGGCCGGGGTGCACGGCTTCGGCCAGTCCTCCGACATGAGCCGCTTCGCCCCCAAGGCGATCCTGACCTCGCTCGAGGACAATTGGGGCGATTACGACATCCAGCAGGCCAAAGCCGTCACGGACGGCACCTGGAAGTCGGGCGACACCTGGGGCGGCCTCGCGGCCGGAATGGTCAAGATGGGCCCCTACGTCAACATGCCGGACGACGTGAAAGCGATGGCCGAAGCCACGGAAGCGGCGATCAGATCCGGCGCCTTGAAGCCGTTCAAGGGCCCCATCGCCAAGCAGGACGGGACCCTGGCCGTGAAGGACGGCGAGTCGCTGCCCGACAAGGAGATTCTGGGCCTGAACTGGTACATCAAGGGCATCGACGACACGATCCCGCAGTAGGGGGAGAGTTCGGGGCGGCACTGGCCCGCCTTGGCGGCTTAGACCGCCGCCCCGTGCAGGTCGTAGGCATCGGCGCGCTCGACCCTGACCGTGACGATGTCGCCCGGCCGCACCGGGCGCCGCGAGCGAAAATACACCTTGCCGTCGATCTCGGGCGCGTCGCCCTGCGTGCGCCCGGTCGCCACGCTCGGGCCGGCGGCGTCGACGATCACGGGCAGGCGCCGACCGACCCTGGCCTGCAGCAGCTTGGCCCCGATCGCCTGCTGGTGGAGCATGAAGCGGCGGTGACGTTGCTCCTGGACCTCCGGCGGCACCGGCGGCAGGCCGAGGTCGTTCGCGGCGGCGCCGCGCACCGGCTCGTATTTGAACGCGCCCACGCGGTTGAGCTTGGCCTCGGTGAGCCAGTCGAGCAGGACCTGGAAGTCCGCCTCGGTTTCCCCCGGGAAGCCGACGATGAAGGTGGAGCGCACCGTCAGGTCGGGCACCTGGTGGCGCCACTTGGCGATGCGGGCCAGCACCTTCTCGTGATTGCCGGGGCGCCGCATGGCGCGCAGCACGTTGGGGGCGGCGTGCTGGAACGGGATGTCGAGATAGGGCAGCACCAGCCCGTCCGCCATCAGCCCGATCACCTCGTCGACGTGCGGGTAGGGGTAGACGTAATGCAGCCGCACCCAAGCGCCCAGGTGCCCGAGTTCGCGGGCGATGTCGAAGAAGCGGGCACGGACCGAGCGGTCCTTGAAGGCGCTTTCGGCGTAGCCGAGGTCGAGCCCGTAGGCGCTCGTGTCCTGCGACACGACCAGCAGTTCCTTCACGCCGGCCCGCACGAGCTTCTCGGCCTCGCGCAGCACGTCCCCGGCCGGACGCGACACGAGATCGCCGCGCAGCTTGGGGATGATGCAGAACGAGCATCGGTTGTGGCAGCCTTCGGCGATCTTCAGATAGGCGTAGTGGCGCGGCGTGAGCTTGACGCCCTGCGGCGGTACGAGGTCGAGAAACGGGTCGTGAGCCGGGGCCGCGACCTCCCGCACCGCGGCCATGACGGTATCGAAGGCCTGCGGGCCCGTGATGGCCAGCACCCGGGGGTGGACGGCCGCGATGCTGTCGGGCTCGGCGCCCATGCAGCCCGTGACGATGACCTTGCCGTTCTCGGCGAGCGCCTGCCCGATGGCGTCGAGCGATTCCTGCTTGGCGCTGTCCAGGAACCCGCAGGTGTTGACTATCACGGCATCGGCACCGGCGTGGTGCCTGGTCAGCTCGTAACCTTCGGCGCGCAATTGCGTGATGATGCGCTCGCTGTCGACCAGCGCCTTGGGGCAGCCGAGCGACACGAACGAGATACGGGGCGCCGGCCGCCCCTCGGGCGGCGCGGGCGC
>CAXTEP010000105.1:0-11069 GCA_964243125.1 uncultured Lichenihabitans sp.
GCCGCCGACCCATCGCCCGCCGCGGCCCTCACCGGCAATCCCCTGGCCCGGGTAGGGCTCGACGCGCTCGGGGCGACCCGGGACCGTCCCCTGTTCCGGCCGAGCCGCCGCGCCGCGGCCCCGCCCGCCCCGCCCGACGCGCCGCCGCCCCCGGCCCCTCCGCCGCCCGCCGCCGTTGAACAGCCGCGACTCACGCTGACCGGCATCGTGGTATCGAGCAGCGGCGTCGGTTCCGCGGTGCTGTTCGACGAGGCGGACCGCAGCTTCGCGACCGTCAAGCTCGGCCAGAACCGCCGCGGCTGGGCGCTGCGGTCGATCGAGGGCCGCACCGCGACCCTGGCCAAGGCGGGCCAGACCGTGAAGCTCGCGGTCCAGCCTGCCAAGGGCGTCGCGGTGGACGATGGGGAATGAGCCGACGCCCGAGTTCTCGGCCGGCCCGCGTCCCTTCCCGAGCCCGTTGAAGGACGGGCCAGGCTCGGGCGCGCCGAGCATGATCCGGCGGGCTCGGGCCGCGACGCGTCGGTCCACCCGCCCCGATCCCCGATGAACCTGCCCGACGGCGTCGCGTCGGGCACAGCCTGGACGGTGCTGGCCGTGCTGCTGGGGGCCGTGACGGTCGTGGACGCGCGCAGCTTCCGCATCCCGAATCGTTTGAACCTGGCCCTGCTGGTTTGCGGCCTGGCCGCGGCCCTGGCGACGCCCGTGCCGGGCCTCGTCGACGCGGTCGCGGGCGTGGCCCTGGGCGGCCTGTTCCTGGCCGCGGTGGCGGCCGGGTTCCGGCGGTGGCGCGGCATCGACGGGCTGGGCCTGGGCGACGTCAAGTTCCTGGGCGCCGCCGGGGCCTGGGTCGGCTGGCAGGGCATCGGGCCGCTGGTGTTCCTGGCCGCCCTGTCGGGGCTCGCCTGGATCGGGCTGCGCCGGGGGCTCGGCGGCACGGTCGACCGCACCGCCCCGGTGCCGTTCGGCCCCCACCTGTGCGTCGCGCTGCTGCTGGTGCGGGCCTGGGAAACGGTTGGGCCCGGCCCTTGACGGGGAAGCCGATGGCCCGGCACGGCCTGCCGGGCCACAAAGCTCTGGCGTTGTTCACGTTGCGCACTAGGATCGCGGCCCAACAATCCCCGGGGAGGCGGATCGCCAACACCTGATGCCGGTCAATGAACTCGACGTCGTGCAGAGCCTGTACTGGACCTTCGGCTACGGACCCTCGGACGAGCGCGCCAAAATCCTCGCCGAGCGCCTCGACCTTCACCGTGCCCGCGACGCTGTGGCGCTGCGGCGGGCCGTCACGGCGTCGGAGGAGTTCCGCGGCCTGCTCGCGGCCCAGCTCCGCCAGCCCCGCAACCCGCCCCTCGACCTCGACCGGCCGCGCCTCGTGTTCCTGCACATGCCCAAATGCGCCGGCACGACCCTGCACGACACGCTGCGCCAGCACTTCGAGCCCGCCGAGATCTGCCCCGAGCGGTTCAACGGCCTGCGCGGCTGGACCCTCGCCGAGCTCGCGGGCTACACCCTGTTCTCGGGCCATTTCGATCTCGAAAGCGTTCGCGCCCTGGCGGGCCGCAACACCAGGGTGGTCACGCTGCTGCGCGACCCCCACGACCGGCTGATCTCGCTTTACCACTACATGGCCATCCACACGCCCGAGGGCGACCAGGTCAGCGGCAGCATGGTCCCGCTGGCCCGCGACCTGTCGATCGAGGATTTCTACCGCCACCCCGCCATCCGGACCCACCCGAGCGTGCGGGACGCCATGACGGGCGTGCTGGTCCAACCGCAGGCGGCGGTCCGCTGGGAAGCGCTCGACGCGCGGCTCGACGAGGCCGGCCCCCTGCTGGCCGACCCCGAGCGGGCTCTCGCGAGCGCCTGGGCGGCCCTGGAGGGCATGGCAGGCTTCGGCCTGCAGGAGCGGTTCGGCGACAGCCTGGAACTCCTGTCCGCCGCCCTGGGCCTGCCGCTGCGCGAGGAACCGGCCCAGCAGGTCACCGCGGTGCTGCAAACCCGCCCCCTGCTCCGCCCCGTCGAGCGGCCCCGGCACACCCCCGAACTCTCCGCCATCCTCGACGACCTCACGGCGCTGGACCGCAGGCTCCACGCCCGGGCCCGGGCCCTGTTCGACGACCGGCTGGCGGCCGTCAGGCGCGCGCGCCCAGCCCGGGTCCCGCCCGCCACCGAGGCCGGGGCCGCCCAGGCGGTCCCGTTCGACCGGTTCGAAATGCGCGAAGCGCGGCGGGACGGCGACCGGATCGTCGCGTCGGGGCGGGCGGGCGACCTGATGGTCGGTCCCTACCTGGCGGTCGGGCACGGCCGCTACGCCCTGGTGTGCCACTTCACGCGGGGGGACGGGGCGCCCGGCCAGCCGTTCGACATCGGCATCTGGCACAACAAGGGGAACGGCAAGGTCGTCGCCGCGACGTGGACGGGACCGAGTCCCAGCGTCACGCCCTTCGCGCTGCCGTTCGACGTCGCGGCGCTCGAATTCGTGGTCACCGTCGGCCCCGACAGCGAACTCGAACTCCTGGCCATCGAACTCCGCCGCCTCGACGGCGACGCGGCCGGGACGCCGGGCCTGACACGGACCGCCGACGACGGCTCCGCTCCGCCGACCGATCGGCCTTACAGGATCGCGTAGCCGAGCCGCCGCACGAGGTCGTGGTCCAGGCGCCGGTTCAGCGCGTCGATGAGCGGCCCGTCGAGCCCGTCCCGCCAGCCTTCGCGGCCCGCGTGATCCCGATGGGAGGCGAGGTCGCCTTCCGTGCCCGCGACCGTGGTGGGGAGGCTCCAGGGTCCGGGGGCGCCGAGGTGATGGCGCAGCCGGTCAAGCGTATCGGCGTCGCCGACCAGCGACTCGTAGCGGACCAGCAGGCCCTCTCGTCGCTCGCAAAGGTCGAGGTAGGCCCCGTATTTGGCGTTCCAAAGATCGATCACGTCAGCGCAGTGGCGGCGCAGGTTGTCGCGCGCCGTGCACACCCACGGAAAGCCGATGAACGTCGCCAGCGACGCCATGTTGCCGTCGAGCAGGTTGTGGTAGGGCTTGCGGTACATGGATTGAACCCAGGCGTAAGGGTTCTTGACGATGACCACGAAGACGGTGTCGCGCCCGGCCTCGGCCAGCCGTTCCGGGTCGGGCGCGGCGTGTTTCCAGCCGAGCGTCAGGTGGTAGGACCGCGCGAACACGTCGTCGATCATCGCCTCGCGGATGGCCGCCCGGTCGGCGGCCGCCATGTCGTGTTCGCCCGGAAACGTCACTGTCCCCTGCAGGCCGAGTTCCGCGATCGTGCCCGGCCACAGGTCCGCGACGCCGTTGCGCAGCAGGGTCTGGCGCAGGAACTTGGTCCCGGTGCCGCGCTCGCCGTAGACCTTGACCTTCATGCGCCGGGTCTCTCGCGACACGGGCACGGCCTCGGGCCCCGCGCGACGGCCGTCAAGGCACGATGCCGAGCGCGGTCCCGTTCCGCCACAGGCTGCCGGGCGGCAGGCCGGCGGGACCGGCGGGCAGGCCCTGCATGATCGTGTTGTCGGGCGTCACGACCGTGAGCTTGGCGCGGCCGGACACGTGGTCGACGAACCGGCCGTAGGTGTCGCCGCCCAGCACCGTGACGGCCCCCTGGTCGAACCCTTCGAGGGTCAGCCCGCCGATGAAATTGTTGCCGTGCAGGTCGACGACCGAGTGCGGGGGCGCCTTGATGGTGAAGCGCCCCGGCTGGACCGTCGCGTTGGTCATGACGAACTGATTGATCTGAACCGCGGGCGCGAGCGAGAAGTCCGCCGCGCGCAGGTCGGCCCCCTGGATCTGCCAGTCGTCCACCTCCGTGGCCGGGTCCAGGAGCAGGAACGGCACCTGGGTCTGGACGAAGCTCAGCCCCGTGATGTCGAGCAGCCCGAGCCGCGTCCAGGTCGCATCCGTTTCGATGCCGCCGTGGCCGATCGTTTCGACGTGGACCTGGTGGAACCCGAAGGTTTCCTGGACCAGCCTGTCGCCCCGGGCGCGGTCGTGGAACTCGATCCAGTGCGCCGCCTGCGCGGATCCCTGGTTGAACTGGGTGTTGTCGAACTCGACCGTGTTCGGGCCGGCCGCGGTCCCGTTGTAGCCGCCCTGGAAGCGCAGAAAGGTCCGGGCCGGGTAGTCGCCCGACCCGTTCTGGCCGAACCGGCTCAGGCTGATCCGCATCTCGGGCCAGGAATCGTTGACCAGATGAGCGTCGCTGCAGGCCCCCGAATACATCCGGGTGCCCATCATCCCGAGCCCCAGGGGACCGTCGGCCTTGAACAGGTAGCACTGGCCGTGGTTGTGGCTCATCACGTCGTCGAGCACGACGTCGTAGGCGTCCCGGATCTCCAGTCCCACCGTCCCGCGATCGGGCCGTCCGCCCTGGCGGTCGATCACGAGCCCGCGCACCGTGACCTGCCTGTTGCTGCCGCCGAGCGTCAGGCAGGGGCTCACGGCCGGAGCGCAGAGCAGGGTGGACCCGGTGGCGGGGTTGCCGGGATGGAAGGCCGCGCCGTCGATCTCGACCGAGGCCGACGGCGGCCCCTTGACGGGGGACGCGAGAAGGCAGCGGGCATCGGGCACGACGATGCGGCCGATCCCGGCCGCGAGCGCCCGCGTCAGGGCCGGGGCGTCGTCGGTCCGGCCGTCGCACCGGGCGCCGAAATCGAGAAGGCTCGCGAAGCCGCGCAGGCGAGGATCGTCGCGCGAATTCGCCGGTGCGACGTCGTCGGACGTGTTCGAAGCCAACCGGGTGGATGCGGCGGGAATCGGGCGCCGCTCGGCCGCCTTGCCGGCAGGACAAAGCCCCGCGACCGTCATGGCGAGACCGAGCCGAAGCCAAGCCGATCGCGATCCAACCATCCGTCCACTCCCGCGGTGTCCGACCGCATAGCAGCGGGGGTTGATCGGCGGAAGCCATCCCGGCGGTGGGCCGCTCGCGTGGGCTTCCGAGTCGAGGTCGGGCCAGCAAAAAGCCGGACCCCTGGAGGAGGCCCGGCCTGATCGGCTTATTCTAGCGTTTGCGGTCCCGGATCTTGGCTCGGCCGTGTGTTCGGCCACGTCGCCGGGACGGCCATCCCTTCTCAGCTCGTGGGAAGGTTCACGCCGTTCGGGAAGAAGAGACCGCCGCCACTGCCGCCGGCGTAGACGATGGCCAGGACCTGCTGAACGTCGCGCGTGAAGACGAGGCTGTTCGCGTCGGTCGGTACGATGTTGCCCGTCTGCGGCCCGCCCGTCGGCAAACCGGCCCTTGCGCTGATCCCCTGGTCGTCCGGCGTGGCCGTCGCGGGTTTGTTCTCCATCGCCAGCGCCCCGGCCGACAGTTGGGCGCGCAGATTGGAGATCTTCGTCGTCGCCGAAAACTGCTGCATGCCGAACAGGATCGTTCGGACGAGGCCGGCATGGTACGCTTCGACCGCGAGGATGCTCGCCGCGGCGGTCAGGATGGCCTTGTTGTCGATCGCGGCCGCCGCACCGGCGTAGGCCGTCACGCCCACGTCCTCGAAGATATAGGCCGCAAGAAGGAAGTTGGTGTCGTTCGCGTAGGCGTCGAACGTGTCGTTCGCACCGATCACGTTGGCAGCCTGGGCCGCCTTCGTGAAAGCTCCCTTGATGTTGATCTTCGGGCGCGCGACCTGCTGACCCGCCAGCGCGGTGCGAAGGAACCTGACGTGCTTCTGCTCGTCGTCGGCGATCTCGGCGGCGTAATCGGCGATGATCGGATTCGTGAACGGAACTTTGCTGCCGCCCAGGACGGGGCCGGGCGTTCCGATGCTGCCGGTCGTATCCGCGTCGCTGAGCCCGCTGCCCGTCGCGGCGCGCAGATAGAATTCCGCCTCGAGGTATTCCAGGTTGAGCGCGAAGTTCAGGATCGTACGATCGTTGAACGACAGCGTGCTCTGCGCCTGGGCCGATCCGACCACCCCGGGAACGGCCAGCAGGGAAGCGCTGGCGGCCGCGAGGCCCGAATATTTGAGGAAGGCGCGCCGGCCCGCTTCCAGATCGATCTTCGGCGTCTCCGCGTTCGTCCCTTGGGTGTCGTGTTCTCGTTCGTTATTCATCTCGCCTGATCTCCTGGGCTCGCCGATGCGTCGAGGTGCCCCCAACACCGTTCAGATACGGGTGATGGACGGTAAGGTTTCAGCTCGACACATTTGCGACATCTTCCGCACCGGACGGCCCGCGTCAATCGAAGCCTTCAACCATCGGGGAGGCTGACCGGAGCAGGATGCGTCCCGAGGATCCCGTGAACCTTCTATCGCGGCTGCAGATCGATGCGATCCGCGGGCAGCATGTAATCCGCGTCACGATGTAGCAGGGTTGCGGTCGACAGCTCGAACGCGATCCCGTTGTGCGCGAGGTCGGCGACACCGAGGACGCGCATGTCGTGCAGCATCCCGAAACCCATGAACGCGTAGGTGTCGACCACTGCCCCCGCCGCGTCGACCTGCAGGATCATGCAGTCGGACCGGTCGCGCACGCCCCGGACCCGGTTCTGCGACACGCCCACGTAGGCATATTGCTCGTCGCGGGCGAAGCCGCGCAGCCAGCCCCGGTCGGCGAGGTCGCGCCGGGCGCCGGTGGACAGGCGGATCGCCCCTTCATCCGAACTGCACACCGCGACCGCGCCGCCCTCGACCCAGACGTTGTGTGTGCCGATCCCCAAGGGGGTCGGCGCGTCGGGCATGGTCGCGCCCTCGGCCAGTCGCGCGAACCATCCGGACGGCTTGTTGCCGGCCAGCAGGATCGCGTCGCCGTCCAGGCCCACGGAGTTGATGTGGTGCCGGTCGCGCCCGCGGTCGGACCGGCCGAACGGGTACCAGGCGTCCCAGGTCCGGCCGTGGAGGGAGAAGCGCAGCACGGCGTCGTCGTAGGTCGAGCAGGCCAGCAGGGTGTCGCCGCGGCAAACGATCTGGTGCACGTCGCGCAGGCGGGGGGCGGGTCGCAGCACCTCGACGGGCCTGAGACGGCGGTCGAAGCACAGGATGGCGTTGTCCTGCCCCTCGCGGTCGGCCCCGACCTCGGCCTGCCGGCAGGCGATGAAGACCCGGTCCCGGCTGAAGCTGATCCCGTAGTAGACGCCCCGGCCCTCGTCGACGAGCCGCGCCCGCCGGGCCGCGAGGTCCACGAGCCAGGCCGCGCGCGTGGTGGTCACCAGCAGGTGCCGGTGCGAGGCGGGATGGGTCGGCACTGCGGTCCTGTTCTCGTTGTCGCGCCCGGTCAGCAGACGTTGACGGTCCGGTAGCCGCGCGGCGTCCAGACCGAGCGCAGGCAGGCGACGTTGGCGCTATAGAGGCCGCCGTAGGGCACCCCGAAGATGTCGTAGCCGTAATACCCGTAGTAGCCGCTCTCGGACGCCGGCCCGGGATCGACGGGCGCGACCGGGTAGACGGGCGGCGCGTAGGCGGCGGGCGGAACGACATCGTTCTGGGGCGGCAGGTCGGCCGCGGCCGCGATGCCGCACGGGCCCGACACCGTCGTCGCGAGGATCAGGACGGCGCAGCGGTGCGGCAGGAGTGATCTGATCGGCATCGTCTCTACCTGGATAACCGCGCGGTTCGGCCCGGCACTCATGAAAGCTCGGCCGCCCGGCGCCCGCGAGGGCCACGGGTTCGTGGGGATAGCCAACCGCCGGGCCCGCGTCTATACGGGCGTCCTGGATTAGCTACTTTCACGGCGACCTGGCCGGCCAAGATCGGTCCGGCTACGGCATTTCTTAAGTGAAGGATGGATGGTAGCGCTTCTCGATCAGGTCCAGCGGGTCTTTCAGCGACTTACCGCATCCGACACCCGGACCAGGGAGTATGCCCGTCTCGTCGCCCTCGCGGACGAGGCCCGGAACAGGAAGCAGTGGGCGGGCGCGGCCGACCTTTACGACCGAGCGCTGGCGCTGCGGCCCGACAGGGCGCCGATCTGGGTCCAGTTCGGCAACGTGGCCAAGGAGGCGCGGGATTTCAGCCGCTCGCGGCGCGCCTACCAGGCCGCGCTCGACCTGTCGCCCGATGACGCCGATGTCCACCTCCAACTCGGCCACCTGCTCAAGGTCACCGGCGACCGGGAGGCGGCGCGGGATCATTACGGGCGCGCCGCCACGCTCGATCCGGCCAACCGGGAGGCCGCCCAGGAATACCGGAGCCTGGCCGGCGCCGCGCAGGTTCCCGGACCCGCCGCGCCGCGCCGCGCCGTGGAACGCCCGCTTTCCCTCGACGCCAAGCTCATGCGCGCCAAGATGGCGATCGGAGACCTGCTGGCGCCCACCGATGCGGCGCGCATCGACGCGTGCCGGATCGCGGCGGACCTGGACGGGGCGCGCGACACCTTCGAGGCCACGGTTGAGCGGATCGACCGGCTGCTCCGCGGCCTGCACGACCTGCACGCGGGTCCCGAAGCCGACCGGGACCGCCCCCGCATCGAGGTCGTCTTCGACATCTCCGACCTGATCCAGTATTTCCGGCACCATCGCCTGCCGACCGGCATCCAGCGGGTCCAGATCGAGGTGACCACCATCGCGATCCTGAAGGCCGCCCGCGACGTCCGGATCCGGCTCTGCTGCTTCACGGAAGCCGACGACGACTGGCGGGAGGTGCCGCTCGACGCCTACCTGAACCTGTGCGAGCTTTCGCTCACCGGCAACGACTGGACCGTTCCCGAATGGACCGGCCCCATGCAGGCGCTGGACGACACCATGCGCGCGTCGGCCGACTTCGGCTTCGGGCAGGGGGCCTACCTGGTCAACATCGGCACGTCGTGGTGGCTGCAGAATTACTTCCTCCACCTGCGCGAGGCCAAGCGGCGCAGCGGCGTGCGCTACGTGCCCTTCGTGCACGACATGATCCCGATCATGACGCCCGAATATTGCGTGGACGGGCTGGTGCAGGATTTCATCAGTTGGGCGCAGGGCGTGTTCAGCCTGGCCGACCTGTTCCTGGTCAATTCCGAGGCGACCCGCAACGACCTGAAGCGCGTCGGCACGGCGCTCGGCTACGCCATGGAGGATCGCCCCATCACCGTGGTACGGCTGGATGCGGACTACCGGAAGCCCCGCGCCTCCGCGGTGGCGACGCCGCACTTCCTGAGCCGCCACAGGCTCGCGCCGGGCCGCTTCGTCCTGTTCGTGTCGACGGTCGAGGCGCGCAAGAACCACGCCGCCGTGTTCGACGCCTGGATCGAGCTTTGCAAGGCCCGGGGCGAGGCCGCCGTGCCCAAGCTCGTCTGCGTGGGGTCGCGCGGATGGCTGAACGACGCCACCTACGCCAAGATCGCGGGCAGCAGCATTCTCCGCGGAAAGGTCGTGATGCTCACGGGGGTCAGCGACGTCGACCTGGCCTTGCTGTACGAGGAATGCCGGTTCTCGGTCTACCCCAGCTTCTACGAGGGATGGGGCCTGCCGGTCACCGAGTCGCTCTGCCACGGCAAGACCGTGCTGGTGTCGCGCTCGTCCTCCCTGCCGGAAGCGGGCGGGCCCTTCGTCGATTATTTCGAGCCCGGCGATCAGGCGGACCTGGTCGGCCGCCTCGAAACGCTGATCTTCGACGACGCCTACCGGGCCGGGCGGGAAGCACTCATCGCGCGCGCGTTCAAACCGAGACTCTGGGAGGACATCGCCGACGAGATCACGGCGGTGGTCAGGGCCGCCGCAGCAGCGCCCGCGACCCGCGCCACCGGGTTCGAGCCCATCGAGCCCGGCCGCTACTACGGGTTCGCGCGCGTCAGCGACACGATCGTCTACGAGGACATGCGATCCGCCGAGGTGTTTCGGGTCGGTCACGGCTGGTGGGGCCTCAATCCGGCCGGGTGCTGGTTGAAGCCCGGCGCCGCCCAGCTGGGTTTCCGCTTGCTGTCCGGCGCCGAGGCCCAGCGTCTTTACCTTGGTCTGCGCGGGCTTCCCGGCGTCGACACGCCTTATGACGTGACGGTCGGCGACACGGTTCTGCGCGGCACCGTCAAGGCCGGCGAGATCCGGTGGGTGACGATGCGCGTCGAGGCCGACGCGGATCCGGACGTTTCGGTCGTGATCGAGGGTTTCGCGCGGCAGATGGAGAAGCCCCGGGCCGACCAGGAGGCCGTTCCGATCACGCTCGGCGTCGTAGGTTTCATGGTTTGTCCGGAGGCTGACGGGGCCGCGCGGGCCCGCTTCGCCGAGGCGGTCGCGCTCGGCGGCCTCGACGAGCTCGCCCGGGGCACGAAGCCGCCGGCCCGCTTCGCCCCGCTTCGTCCCGCCAAGCCGGTCGCTCCCGTGCCGGAGACCGCCGCCGAGGCACACTGACGCGGCAATGCTTGAAGCCGCCTATCCGTGGCGGTCGAGCCTGACCACGGCGCATCGGTCGCCGGCCCGTGCGGGCGGCGCATGCGGGGCCCGGACGATCAGGGCCTGGGCGTCGGCCAGCACGCGCAGCATGGAGGAGTCCTGGACCGTCCCGGGCGTCGCCACGGGAAGCTCGCCGTCGCGCAAGCCGAGAGTGGCGCGGACGTAATCCTGCCTCCCCTCGTTGGCGGGCATGTCCGCGCCCAGGCAGGCGGGGTCGAGCGGGGGCAGGCCGGGGAAGGGATCGCCCGAAAGCGCCCGCACCAGCGGCCGCACGAACAGCATCCCGCAGACGATCGCCGACACCGGGTTGCCGGGCAGACCCAGCACCGGCATGGCGCCCAGCCGGCCATGCATCAGCGGCTTGCCGGGCCGCATCGCGACCTTCCAGAACCCGAGCTCCAGCCCCTCGCGGACCAGCGCGCCCTGCACCAGGTCGTGATCGCCCACCGACGCACCGCCCAGCGTGACCAGCGCGTCGACGCGGGCCGCGCGGGCCCGCCCGAAGGCCGCGGCCAGCGCCTCGGCCGTGTCGCCCGCGATGCCGAGGTCTACCGCGGTGCCGCCCGCGGCTTCGATGATCGCCGACAGCGCGAAGCTGTTGGACGCGACGATCTGGGCGGGACCCGGGGTCGTGCCGGGCGCCACGAGTTCGTCGCCCGTGGCCAGCACGGCAACCCGGGGCCGCCGGACGACCGGCAGGACGGGGTGATTCATGGCGGCGGCCAGCGCCAGTTCGGCCGCGCCCAGCCGGCGTCCGGCCGGCAGGCCGATCTC
>CAXTEP010000106.1:0-8013 GCA_964243125.1 uncultured Lichenihabitans sp.
TCGCGGTCCTTGCCGGCCTTTTCCTTGAACTGCGTCATGCGGTTCAGCCAGCCGACCCGGGCCACGCAGTTCATCACCCAGGCGAGTTCGGCGTGCTCGTGCACGCGGCTCTGGTTGAAGACGATGTGCTTGTCGGGGTCGATGCCGGCGGCCAGAAACGCCGCCGTGACGGCGCGGATGCTGGCGCGCAACTCGTCGGGGTCCTGCGGCAGCGTGATGGCGTGGAGGTCCACCACGCAATACACGCAGTCGTAGCTGTCCTGCAGGGCCACGAAGCGCGTGATGGCCCCGAGATAATTGCCAAGGTGGAGGTTGCCGGTCGGCTGCACGCCCGAGAAGACGCGGGGCGCGGCGACGGGAACGGTCGGGGCGGCTTCCGGCATGGGGTTCGGTCCGAACGAAAGAGGGCCGCTTATGGCGCGGGTCCGAAGCGCTGGCAAGGCGGGGCGCCGGTCAGCGCGAAGCCGGTGTGGACCCCTGCGGCTCCGGCCGTGCCCCTCCCGCGCGCTCGATCCGCGCCACGCTGACGAGCCCCGCCGCGGCGGCCAGCAGCGCCGCGACCCCGAGCCCGATCCGGGGCGCCGCGCCGGGCACCAGCGTGAACAGCACCGTCATGATCACGGCCCCCGCGGTCTGGCCCGACACGCGGGCCGTGGCCTGCAGGCCGCCCGCGGCGCCGCTGCGCTCGCGGGGGGCCGACAGCAGCATGTTGCGGTTATTGGGGGTCTGGAAGAACCCGAACCCCAGGCCGCTCAGCACCGTGAAGCCCACCAGCGGGCGGATGTCGCGGGCGAGCGGCCACAGGGCTGCCAGGCCCAGGCCGACCGCCAGCGTGACCCCGCCCGCCACGCACAGGACCGAAGTGGGCACCCGGTCCGACAAGCGCCCGGAGGTGGGGGCCGCCAGCGCCACCGCCAAGGGCCAGGGCGTCATGAACAGGCCCGTCGCCAGGGCCGTCTGGCCCAGCCCGTGCTGGAGATAGAAGGGCAGCGCCACGAAGGACAGCATCTGGGCCGTGAAGATGCAGACCGAGGCGATCACCGACACGCGGAACGCCCGGCCCCGCAGCAGGTCGAGCGGGATCAGCGGCGCCGCGCGGGGCGCTTCGCGACGCACCAGCAGCACGAGGCTCGCGGCCGACACCGCGAGCAGGCCCGAGGCCGGCAGCGGCTCCCGCACCAGCAGGTCGGCCCCCACCATGAGGGGAGCGAAGAAGGCCGCGTTCAGCGCCACGCTGATGCCGTCGATCGGGCGGCGGCTGCCCGGTGTCGCGGGCAGCGCGCGCGACACCAGGAGCACCACCGCACCCACGGGAATGTTGACCGCGAACAGCCACGGCCAGGACGCGACCGACAGGATGGCGGCCCCGAGGGTCGGCCCCGCGGCGGACGACAGGGCCACGAACAGGGCGTTCAGCCCCAGCGCCATGCCGAGCAGCCGCACGGGGTAGATGAACCGCAGCAGCGCGGCCAGCAGCGACATGATGGCCGCGGCCCCGAACCCCTGCACCACGCGGGACGCCACCAGGGCCGGCAGGCCGGGCGACAGCGCGCAGGCCGCGGAAGCCGCCGTGAACAAGAGGACGCCGCCCGTGAACACGCGGCGGTAGCCCAGCGACTCGCCGAGCGCCGCGCAGGGCAGCAGCGCCACCACGAGCGCCATCTGGTAGCCGCTCACCACCCACACGGAGGCGGCCGGGCTCACCTTCAGGGCGACCGAAATGGTGGGCAGGGCCACGTTGGCGATGGCGCTGTCCAGCACCGACAGCACGATGGCGGCCAGCACCGCCGCGGCCGCCACGGTGCGGCGGAACCCCTGCAGCCCGTCCGCGCTCTCGCCAGGCCTGCCCGCGGAAGCGGGAGTTGCGTCGGCCATCAGAACGACAGCCCGTTTTCGTTGTAGCCGATGATCTGTTCTGCGGTTCTTCCATCGAGCACGGGCAGGGCAGCAACGCGCCGGACAATGGCGTCGACCGCAGCCCCGACGCTCGGAAACGGTTCGCGCTTTGCTGGCACGGTTTCGGGACGAGTCTCGCCAACCGCCGGGTCAGCTGTCGGAAGCGACAGTTCGTCCGTGTCGGTGTCCTTGGGAGGTGATGCCGTCGCGGGGCCCACACATTCGGCTTCTGAAGCCAAGATCCTACCGTCCAATGCCGGTCCCCTCCGGCAAGCCATCCGTCCTCACCCTCACAGGATGAACCGCGACAGGTCCGCGTTGCGGGCGAGGTCGCCGATGTTGCGCTGCACAAAGGCGCGGTCGATCGTGACCGTTTCGCCCGACCGGTCGGGGGCCGTGAAGCTGACCTCGTCGAGCACGCGCTCCATCACGGTCTGCAGGCGGCGGGCCCCGATGTTCTCGACGCTCGAATTGACCTGGACCGCGACGCTCGCGAGCTCGTCGATGGCGTCGGGCGCGAAGGCGAGGTCGACGCCCTCGGTGCGCATCAAGGCCACGTACTGCTTAACGATGCTGGCCTCGGTTTCGGTCAGGATGCGGCGGAAGTCGTCCTCGGTCAGGGGGCTGAGCTCCACTCGGATGGGCAGCCGGCCCTGCAGCTCGGGCAGCAGGTCGGAGGGCTTCGACACGTGAAACGCGCCCGACGCGATGAACAGGATGTGATCGGTCTTCACCGTGCCGTGCTTGGTGGCGACGCTCGTGCCCTCGATCAGGGGCAGCAGATCGCGCTGCACACCCTCGCGGGACACGTCGCCGCTCGCCCGGCCCTCCCGGGCGCAGATCTTGTCGATCTCGTCCAGGAACACGATGCCGTTGTTCTCGACCTCCGCGATGGCCTGGGCCACCACGGCGTCCTGGTCGAGCAGCTTGTCGCTTTCCTGCGCCAGCAGCGGCGCGTGGGCGTCGCGCACCGTGGTGCGGCGCGGCTTGGCGGACTTGCCCAGCTTGCCGAAGATGTCGCCGATGTTGATGGCGCCGACCGAGGCGCCCGGCATGTTGGGCAGCTCGAACATGGGCATGGCCGGGCTGCCCGCCGCCACCTCGATCTCGACTTCGCGGTCGTCGAGTTCATTGGCGCGCAGCTTGCGGCGGAAGGACTCGCGCGTGGGGGCCGAGGCGGTCGCGCCCACCAGCGCGTCGAGCAGGCGCTCCTCGGCGGCGAGCTGCGCCTTGGCCTCGATGTCCTTGCGCTTGCGCTCCTTGACCAGCGCGATGCCGATCTCGAGCAGGTCGCGGACGATCTGCTCGACATCGCGGCCCACGTAGCCGACCTCGGTGAACTTGGTGGCCTCGACCTTGAGAAACGGCGCCTGGGCCAGTCGCGCGAGCCGGCGCGAAATCTCGGTCTTGCCGCAGCCGGTCGGGCCGATCATCAGGATGTTCTTGGGCAGCACCTCGTCCCGCATGGCGCCCGTCAGCTGCAGCCGGCGCCAGCGGTTGCGCAGCGCGATCGCGACCGCGCGCTTGGCGTCCCGCTGGCCGATGATGTGCCGGTCGAGCTCGGACACGATCTCGCGCGGGGAAAAATCCGTCATGAGCTTGCTTCGCCTTCATGTGGTGAGGCCCGAGGCCTCAGGCCGCGCCGCCGATCGTTTCCACCACGAGGTTGTCGTTGGTGTAGACGCAGATGCTCGCCGCGATCCCCATGGCCTTGCGGGCGATGGCCTCGGCGTCGTGGTCGGTGTCGAGGAGCGCGAGGCCCGCCGCGAGCGCGTAATTGCCGCCCGAGCCGATCGCGGCCACGCAGCCGTGGGAGCGCGCCTCGGGTTCCAGCACGTCGCCGTTGCCGGTCAGCACGAGGGCCGCGTCGCGGTCGGCCACCAGCATCATGGCCTCCAGGCGGCGCAGGTAGCGGTCGGTGCGCCAGTCCTTGGCGAGCTCCACGCTGGCGCGGAGCAGCTGGCCCGGGAACTGTTCGAGCTTGGCTTCCAGCCGCTCGAACAGCGTGAAGGCGTCGGCGGTGGCGCCCGCGAAGCCCGCGATCACGCTGTCCTTGGCGAGGCGGCGGACCTTGCGGGCATTGGCCTTCATCACCGTCTGGCCGAAGCTCACCTGACCGTCGCCGCCGATCACGGTGCGGCCGCCCTTCTTCACCAGGATGATCGTGGTGGCGTGGAAGCTCGGCAGCCTGCCGTCCGTGTCCTGCATGGGTGGCCTCCGGCGGCCTGGAAGCCTGGCATCGCGCGTGCCGCCGATCTATGGGGCGGGGGCCTGCCTTGCAAGGCCCGGACAAGCCGCCCGGCCCAGGGTGGCGCGCCGGGGAAGCCCGGCGGGCGAAGCGCGGGGGACTTGACGGTGGCGCGCCGGCCCGCGGATGCTCTCCCCTCACATCATCGTGCCTCAACGGCCGCGACCCGCGGCCGCCAGCGCCTCGGGACCGTTCATGACGATGCTTTCTCCGGGCCTCCGCGGCCTCGCCCTGGGCCTGCTGCTGGCCGGAACCGGCCTGCCGGGGCCCGGCGCCGCCGCGACCGCGGACGCCCTCAAGGCCCATTACAGCATCAGCCTGATCGGCCTGCCGATCGGGGCCGCCGCCGTCACGGGCTTCGTCGACCCTTCGGCCTACCGGGTGGAGCTGAGCACGCGGCTGACAGGCCTCGCGAGCCTGCTGTCCTCCTCCAAGGGGGCCGGCACCGCCACGGGGGCGATCGACAACGGGCGGCTGGCGCCCGCCAGCTACGCCACGACGTCCAGCAATTCCACCATGACCCGCACCCTGCGCATGGCCATGAAGGAAGGCACGGTCAGCGGGGTCGAGATCATGCCCCCCTTCGACCCCACTATCCCGCGCGTGCCCGTGTCGGCCGCCGACCGGCGCGACATCCTCGATCCGCTCAGCGCCTTCGTGATGCAGGTGCCCCCCGGGGGCGACGTGGTGGGCCCTGCGGCCTGCAACCGCACCCTGCCGATGTTCGACGGCGCCACGCGCTTCGACTTGACCCTGAGCTACGTCGGCACCCGGAGCGTCCGGGCCAAGGGCTACGGCGGGCCGGTCTCGGTGTGCTCGGTCCGCTTCAAGCCGATCTCGGGCCACCGGACCGACGGGGCCGGCACCCAGTTCATGGCCGACAACAAGGACATCGAGGTGTGGCTCGCGCCGCTCGGCGGCACTCGCACCGTGTTCCCGTTCCGCATCTCGGTCATGACCCTGATCGGCACCACGGTGATCGAGGCCGACGAGTTCAGCGTGGACCAGACCGCACGGGCCGCCGCCACGGTGCGTTGAGGCCACGCGGGGGGTTCAGGAAACCCGACACCTCGTCCTGAGCCGGTCGAAGGACGGCCGCTTGCAACGCCCTGGAAGCGTCCTCCGACAGGCTTAGGACGGGGACTGCGCTGATCGTACGGATCGGCCCGCAAATCCGGCCGCACCATCGACCGCGGTGGCACTGGACGTCGCGCGCTCCTATATGGTCGGCAGGACAAGGGCGGCGATCGCGAGACCCGCCCCTTCCCGAAGGATAGCGCGAGGCCGTTTGGGTTCACCGTCCCGCCCCGCATCCCACGACGTTCGCGCCACGGCGCCCCACGGGCCCCCGGGCCGAGGATGACCTCCATGGAGCGCGATTTCGGGGCCGCCCTGGCGGCTTTCAGCGGCGCCGGCCTGCAGCCCCGGCCGCCGGGCGCGCGCGGCGCTGGCGTGACCGCCGTACTGGGCCCCACCAACACCGGCAAGACCCATTACGCGATCGAGCGCATGCTGGGCCACCCGTCGGGCATCATCGGGCTGCCGCTCAGGCTGCTGGCCCGCGAAGTCTACGGCCGGGTCGTCGAGAAGGCCGGGGTCGACAGCGTCGCGCTGATCACCGGCGAGGAGAAGATCAAGCCCCGCAACCCCCGTTACTGGGTCGCGACCGTGGAAGCCATGCCGCGCGACCTGGACGTGTCGTTCCTGGCCGTGGACGAGATCCAGATCGCCGCCAACCTCGACCGCGGCCACGTGTTCACCGACCGGCTGCTGAACCGGCGCGGCCGCGACGAGACGCTGGTGATCGGCGCCACCACCATGCGCAAGGTCGTCGAGCAGCTGCTGCCGGGTGTCACCGTGGTGTCGCGCCCGCGCCTGTCGAAACTCTCCTACGCGGGCGAGAAGAAGCTGTCGCGCCTGCCGCACCGTACCGCCATCGTGGCCTTCTCGGCCGAGGAGGTCTACGCCATCGCCGAGCTGATCCGGCGCCAGCGGGGCGGAGCCGCGGTGGTGCTGGGGGCGCTCAGCCCGCGCACCCGCAACGCCCAGGTCGCCATGTACCAGAACGGCGAGGTCGACTACCTGGTGGCCACCGACGCGATCGGCATGGGGCTCAACCTCGACGTCGACCACGTGGCCTTCGCGGGCGACCGCAAGTTCGACGGCTGGCAGTACCGCAGGCTCAACCCGGCCGAGTTTGGCCAGATCGCGGGCCGCGCCGGGCGGCATCTGAAGGACGGCACGTTCGGGACCACGGGCCGATGCACGCCCTTCGACGAAGAGGAGATCGAGGCGCTGGAGGACCACGTCTTCCCTCCCGTGGGTATCCTGCAATGGCGCAACAGCACGCTGGATTTTTCCAGCATCGAGGCCCTGCAGGCCTCGCTCGACCGCTCGCCGACGGAGCCGGGCCTCACCCGGGCGCCCGTGGCCGAGGACGTGATGGTGCTCGACATCGCGGCGCGCGACCCCGACGTGCGCCGGCAGGCCAAGACGCGGGCCGACATCGCCCGGCTGTGGGAAGTGTGCCAGGTGCCCGACTACCGCAAGGTGTCGCCCTCGGCCCACGCCGAGCTGGTGCTGACCCTGTTCGGCTTCGTGGTGCGGGCCGGCCGCATCCCCGACGCCTGGTTCGCGACCCAGCTCGACCATTTCGACCGGACCGAGGGCGACATCGACGCGCTGTCGGCCCGCATCGCGCAGGTCCGGACCCTCACCTTCATCGCCAACCGCCCCGACTGGCTCGGCGATCCCGAGCATTGGCAGGGCGTGGCGCGTCAGGTAGAGGACAGGCTGTCGGACGCGCTGCACGAGCGCCTGGCGCAGCGGTTCGTCGATCGGCGCACCAGCGTGCTGATGCGGCGGTTGAGAGAGAATGCCATGTTGGAAGCGGAAGTCACGCCGCAGGGTGACGTCCTCGTCGAAGGCCAGAACGTGGGGCAGTTGCACGGCTTCCGCTTCACGGCCGACCCTTCGGCGGCGGGCGAAGCCGCGCGGGCGCTGAACGCCGCGGCCCTGAAAGCGCTGGCGGGTGAGATCGACGCCCGGGCCGGGCGGATCGCGCAGGCGGTCGACGAATCCATCGCGCTCGCCAACGACGGGACAATCCGCTGGCTGGGCGATCCCGTGGCCAAGCTCGCGGCCGGCGACAAGCTGCTGGCGCCCCACGCCCGCGTGGTGGCGGACGAGCACCTGACCGGCCCGGCGCTCGACACGGTGCAGCGACGGCTCGACCTGTGGCTTGCCCAGCACGTCAAGAAGCTACTGGGCCCCATCATGGACCTCGAAACCGGCGAGGGCCTCGACGGCATCGCGCGCGGCATCGCGTTCCAGGTGGGCGAGGCGCTGGGCGTGCTGGAGCGCTCGCGCGTGGCCGAGGAGGTCCGCACCCTCGACCAGGGCGCGCGCGGCGTGCTGCGCAAGCTCGGCCTGCGGTTCGGGGCCTACCACATCTACCTGCCCCAGTCCCTGAAGCCCGCGCCCCGGGCGCTGGCGGCCCAGCTCTGGGCGCTCCAGCACGGCGGCGTCGAGGCCGTGCGGGGGCTCGACGAGGTGCCGTTCCTGGCCTCCTCGGGCCGCACGTCGTTTCCGGCCGACAAGGACGTGCCCAAGGGCCTGTACCGGGCCGCGGGGTTCCGGGTTTGCGGCGAGCGGGCCGTCCGGGTCGACATCCTGGAACGGCTGGCCGACCTGATCCGGCCCGCGATCGCGTACCGGCCGGGCGTGACGCCCGGGCCGCCGCCGCCCGGAGCCGCCGACAACAACGGCTTCGTCACCACCGTGTCGATGACGTCGCTGGCCGGCTGCTCGGGCGAGGATTTCGCCTCCATCCTGCGCTCGCTCGGCTACGTGCTCGACCGCCGGGCCGG
>CAXTEP010000106.1:8113-11038 GCA_964243125.1 uncultured Lichenihabitans sp.
GACGCGGTGGCGGCGCTCACCGACGATCTCGCGCAGGTGGAAGGACTGGCCCCGGCCGCCGTGCCAGTCGCGGCCGACGCGCCCGCCGAACCCGAAGCTCCAGCCGAACCCGTCCTGATCGACGTTTGGCGCCCGCACCGCGCCGGCCAAAATGCCGAGCGTCGAACCGACCGGCAGCGGCCGCGACCTGGTCCCCGCGGCCGGCCGCCGCACGACCGAAGACCCCAGCATCCGGCGGCGGCGCAGCCCGAGCCGGTCGCGGCAGCACCGGACAGCACCGCCGCGCCCATGCCGCGGCCCGACGAGCGTCCCCGGCCCGAACGCGAGCGCGGCGGTTCACGTCCCAACGGGGGACCGCGGCGCGACGACCGCTTCCGCCAGGGCGGTCCCAAGCCGGCGCAGGGCCAGCCCGGACAGGGCCGTTCCGGACCGGGTCAGCCCGGACGGGACCGGCACGGCCCGGGCGCTCCGGCCCAGCGCAACAGGTCCGACGGCGAGTTCCGGCGCGACCGCCACGATCGCGACCGATCCGAGCCGTCGCGTCCTCACGGCAGCTTCGCGTCGACCGAGCGCCCGGCCCGCGACCGGCAGCCCGATCCCGACTCGCCCTTCGCCAAGCTCCTGGCCCTCAAGGCCGAGCTCGAAGGCCGCTCTAAAAAGGACTCGTGAGCGAACCGGGCAAAGGCGCTGCCCCCGACCCCGCGGCCGACCGGCAGCGGCTCGACAAGTGGCTGTGGTTCGCGCGCGTCGTGAAGTCGCGCTCGCTCGCGGCCCGGCTGGTCACGGACGGTCACGTGCGGATCAATGCCGTGCGGGCCGACAACCCCGCCAAGTCCGTCAAGACCGGCGACATCCTGACCATCTCGCTGGACCGCGACGTGCGGGTGCTCCGGGTCGTGGCCCCGGGCGCGCGGCGCGGCCCCTACCCCGAGGCGCGCCTGCTGTTCGACGACCTCGCGGTTCCCGACGGCGCGGGCGCGCCCGACGGCGACGAGGCCTGACGCCGGGGAACCGGCCGCAGCCCCGGACCGGCCCGGCTTGCACCCCGCGGCCAAAAACGATAGCCCTACGGCCCGTTTACGTGGCGCATCGGACAACCGTGAAAGCGATGCGAGGAACCTGATATGACCTATGTCGTCGGCGAGAACTGCATCAAGTGCAAGTACATGGACTGCGTGGAAGTCTGCCCGGTGGACTGCTTCTACGAAGGCGAGAACATGCTCGTGATCCATCCCGACGAGTGCATCGACTGCGGCGTGTGCGAGCCCGAATGCCCGGCCGAGGCCATCAAGCCCGACACCGAGCCGGGTCTCGAAACCTGGCTGACCCTGAACGCCGACCTCGCCAAGAACTGGCCCAACATCTCGGTCAAGCGCGAGGCGCCGGCCGACGCCAAGCAGTTCGACGGGGTGCCGGGCAAGTTCGAGGCCTATTTCTCGGCCAACCCCGGCCAGGGCGACTGAGGCGGCACTGTCCGCCCGCTTGTAACCGAACGGGGCGCCGCGCCGAATGACCTTTGAATCCCCTGCGCGGAGGTCATGATGGTACGCCTGCTCGGTCCTGCTCTCGCCCTTACCCTGCTGCCGGCCGCGGCCATCGCGGCGGAACGGCCCGTCGTGGTCGAATTGTTCACCTCCGAGGGCTGCTCGTCCTGCCCGCCTGCGGACGCGTACCTGACCGACCTGTCCCGCACCCGCGCCGACGTGCTGCCGCTAGCGTTCCACGTCACCTACTGGAATGGCCTCGGCTGGCGCGATCCGTTCTCGCTCGACGCCGCCACCCAGCGGCAGAAACGCTACGGCGCCCGGTTCGGCGACGGCTCCTACACGCCCGAGATGGTGGTGGACGGCGCCAAGGGCCTGGTCGGTTCGGAGCGCGGCGAGGCCGAGGCCGCCATCGGGCAGGCGGCCCGCAGCGGCACGACCGCCGCCCCCCTGACGCTCAGCCGCAGCGGTGACCAGGTCTCGATCGCGGTCGGGGCGGGCACCGGCAGCGGACGCCTGCTGCTGATCGGCTTCGATCCGCAGCACCGCACCGCGGTTGGCCGGGGCGAGAACGAGGGCCGGGTGCTGACGGAATCGAACATCGTGCGATCGATCCGCCCCGTGAGCCAGTGGTCGGGGCCGGCACTCCAGGTGAGCGAGGCCGCGCCCGAGGGCCAGGACGCCGCCGTGCTGCTCGAAGCGCCGGACGGACGCATCATCGGCGCGGCGCGGCTCGGCGGCCGTTCGTCGATGTGAGGAACTTGGCCATGGGTGGATCCCGCTTCGGCGCCGGTGTCGCGCTCGCGGCCTGCGTGCTCGCCGTGGGCCTCGTGCCGGGCCGGGCCGCCACCGGCCCCTGGGTCGGCGACGCCCACGCGTCGGTTCGCCTGATCGCGGCCGGGACCGCTGCGGACGGGACCGGGACGATCGAGGCCGGGCTGCAGTTCCGCTTCGCGCCGGGCTGGCACGGCTACTGGCGGACCCCGGGCGACGCGGGCCTGCCGCCCGTCATCGACTGGTCCGGCTCGGACAACGTCGACCGCGCCGAAACCGCGTGGCCGGCCCCGACCCGCCTCGTCGTCGAGGGACTGCAGAACAGCGTCTACGAGGGGACCTGGGTTCTGCCCACGACCCTGATCCTGAAGTCGCCGCATGCCCCGTCGCGGCTCAGCGCCTCGGTCACCTACGCGGCCTGCGCGAAGGTCTGCGTCCCCTACCAGGCCGACCTGGCCCTGGAACTGCCCGCGACGGGCGGCGCCTCGTTCGAGGATGCCGCCGTGCTCGCGGCGGCGCGGACCGCGGTGCCCAGAACCCCGGCCGCCTCCGGGCTCGATGTCGTCGGGATTTCGGTCGCGGGTCCGGCAACGGCGCCGACCCTCACGGTCGACCTCCGTTCGCGCACGGAGCCGTTCCATAACCCCGACCTGTTCGTCGAGGGTGC
>CAXTEP010000107.1:0-10983 GCA_964243125.1 uncultured Lichenihabitans sp.
CCTGCCGCGACGCGGCGCCACGGACGGCTCTTAGGCGATTCTTCTGTCACATACCCGTCGTAAGCGGACAGGGCCGGCTCCCGGGCGCGTTCTCGCGCGTGACGCGGCATCTTGGTGACATGTAGAAGCTCGACACCCTGGCCGTAGGCGCGCCTTGGCACTACACTGCCCTATTTGTTGGGGAATGTGGATCGGTGCGGGCCCGTGGCAGTGCGGGCAGCAAGTCAAGTGCGCGCGCAGTGAGATCCTCCCCCGATTTCGCGGACACCTCTGATACGCTCCTTGCGGGCGAGGAAGGTGTCTGATGGCGAAGACGAGACGAGAGTTCACGCCCGAGTTCAAGCGGGAGGCCGTGGCATTGCTCGAGAGCAGCGGTCGGCCGCAGATGCAGATCGCGGCCGAGCTCGAGATTCAACCGTCGATGCTGAGGCAGTGGCGGGCGACCTTGAACGGGGCGGCCTTGCGGCCTCGACCCGGAGCGTCACCAAGCTTGATCCCAGTGACCCCGGTCGCTTCTCCGTCCGATCAGGCTGCCGAGATTGCCAAGCTTCGTCGTGAGCTCGACCGCACGCGCATGGAGCGCGACGTGCTAAAAAAACGATCGGCATCTTCGCGGAGATGCCGAGGTGAGGTTCCGTTTCATCGAGCAGCATGCGCGCACTTGGCCGGTGCGTTTCATGTGCGGCGTGCTCCAGGTCTCGCCGAGCGACTATTACGGATGGCGGTCTCGTCCCGAGAGTGTCCGATCGGCTGCGACCCGTCAGCTTCTGCAGGAAGTTCGCCGCATCCATGCCGGCCATCATGGCCGCTATGGCTCGCCTCGCGTGCATGCCGCTCTGCGGGCGGAGGGCCGATCTGCAAGCCGTGGACGTGTGGAGCGTCTGATGCGCCGCTACGGCATCCGGGCTCTCGCCGGCCGGCGTTTCCGGCCCTGCACGACCGACAGCCGCCACGACCTGCCGATCGCCCCGAACTTTCTCAAGCAGAAGTTCTCGGGTCTCGGTGCCGAACACGGTCTGGCTCGCCGACATCACTCACCTGCCGACAGGCGAAGGCTGGCTCTACCTCGCGGCCGTGCTCGATCTTGCGACCCGCAAGGTGGTCGGCTGGTCCATGCGCGATCATATGCGCACCGAGCTGACGACGGCCGCACTCATGATGGCCGGGCAACGGCAGAAGCCGGCTGCCGGTCTCGTCTGCCATTCGGATCGTGGCAGCCAGTATGCCGCCGAAGCCTATCGCAAGCAGCTCGCCAGCATGAAGGCGCTCCCGTCGATGAGCCGCACCGCTTGCTGCTACGACAACGCTCCCATGGAGAGCTTCTTCCACACCCTGAAGGTCGAACTCGTCCACCAGCGACGATGGGCGACCCGGGACGAGGCCCGACGCGATCTGTTCGCCTACATCGAAGGCTACTACAATCGGCAGCGCATCCACTCGGCCCTCGGCTCCATCACGCCGAAACAGGCCGAGCGGCAAGCAAACTGACCCCGTGTCCGTGAAATCGGGGGAGGATCAGTCCGTCAATCGAGCTTAGCAGGTTCGCGGACAGCCGCTTGACAGCAACTCGACGAGGTGACGCCCTCGTCACGCGGAGGGCTGGCGTACGACGGTTTGAGGAAGGGGTTTGCGCTCCCTGATGAAGAGGAATTCCCCAGACTGGGTCCCAGACTAGCGAGCTATTCTAGTCTGGGAAGGCGCTACTAAATAACTGATCTCGTTGGCGCGCCCAAGGGGAATCGAACCCCTGTTTTCGCCGTGAGAGGGCGACGTCCTGGACCGCTAGACGATGGGCGCGGCGGCGTGGGTCGGGACGGGCCCGGGGAGGGCTGCAACTCCGACGACACGCGGAACGGGTCAATAGCGGCAAATCGGGCACGCCACAAGAAGATTTCGGGCATCCGCCACGCGGCCCTGCCGGCCAGGCGTTGCGGGTCGGGCCACGCTATGGCACCTTGCACCCCAGTCGAAGCGATGATGCGGGAGAGATCGCGGCCGGTTGCTGACCGGACCGCGGCGCCGACGGAGCAAAGCCCCGGAAACTCTCAGGCAAAAGGACCGCATCAGGGACGACGATCTGGAGAGAGGCGGCGATGGTGCCGTCCACCGAAGGGGAAGCGTGCCGGCCTTCGCGGGTCGGCGTGTAAGCTCTCAGGTGCCCGTGACAGATGGGGATCGCGCGTTCGGCCTGACGGCCGGGCCTCGATCAGTCTTGACCGGACACCAGCCCCATGACTCATATCGCCGTGATCGGCGCCGGCATCACCGGCATCACCACCGCCTACGCGCTGCTCGACCGCGGCTTCGACGTGACCGTGCTGGACGCCCAGCGCTACGCCGCCATGGAAACCTCCTTCGCCAACGGCGGCCAGCTGTCGGCCAGCAACGCGGAAGTGTGGAACCGCTGGTCCACCGTGCTCAAGGGCATGAAGTGGATGATGTCGGCCGGGGCGCCGCTGCTGATCAATCCCAGGCCGTCGTGGCACAAATATTCCTGGATGGCCGAGTTCATGGCCGCGATCCCGCATTACGAGCGCAACACGGTGGAAACCGCACGCCTCGCCATCGCGGCCCGCGCGCCCCTACTCGCCATGGCGCAGCGAGAGCGGATCGACTTCGACGCCGTGGCGCAGGGCATCCTGCACATCTACCGCGACCGCGCCGGCTTCGAGCACGCCGCGCGGGTCAACGCGCTGCTGACCCGGGGCGGGCTCGACCGCAGGCCCGTGACGCCGGCCGAGATCGGCGACATCGAGCCGGCGCTGCGCGGCGCCTACCACGGCGGCTTCTTCACGCCCAGCGACACCACGGGCGACATCCACAAGTTCACCGCGGGGCTGGCGCGCGCCTGCGCCCGGCGCGGCGCGACGTTCCTGTACGAGGCCGCGGTGGACCGCGTCACGGCGGACCGGGACGGGGTCACGGTCGCGTGGTCGACGGTGTCGAGCCCCGAGGGTACGGCCCCGACCGCGGGCGAGTGCCGCGCCGACGCGGTCGTGGTCTGCGCCGGGGTGCGGAGCCGCGCCATTGCGGCAACCCTGGGCGACCGGCTGAACATCTACCCGGTCAAGGGCTACTCGATCACGGTGCAGCTCGACGATCCTGCGAGCCGGCGCGCCGCTCCCACCGTGAGCCTGCTCGACGACGAGACCAAGATCGTGTCGAGCCGGCTCGGGCCCGACCGGTTCCGCGTGGCCGGAACCGCTGAATTCAATGGCGAGAACCGCGACATCCGGGCCGACCGGATCGCGCCGCTGACGGCCTGGGTGCGCCGGCACTTCCCCGGCGTGGACACCGAGCGGGTGATTCCCTGGGCCGGGCTGCGGCCGATGCTGCCCGACATGCTGCCCCGCGTCGGCCCGGGCCGACGGCCGGGCGTGTTCTACAACACCGGGCACGGCCATCTCGGATGGACGCTGTCGGCCGCCACCGCGCAGATCTTGGCCGAGTCGGTCGCGGCCGCCTATCGGGTGGAGGCCCGCGTCGCGGCCTAGCATTACAGTTGCGGTTGACGCGGAAGTCTGACGCACTGAGCCACCATGGTTCGGAGATCATGGATGGCGGGAGCATCGATCGAGGCGACGCTGGAGCTTTGGGCTTTGGGGCTGCGCGAGGTGAAGGCGCGATTGCGGCCCCTGTTCCGGGAGGAGCGGATGGCGTCCTCGGCCGGGCTGTTCCTTGACGGTCTTCTCGGGGAGGAACGCCGCAAGACGGGGTGGATGCGGGCCCAGGCGGCTGGCGATCCGGGACCGTGGCGTCAACAAGCCGTGCTGGGGCGTGCGCACTGGGATGCCGACGCGTTGCGCGACGTCGTTCGCGACTATGTGGTTGAGCATCTGGCGGCCGAGGATGCGGTGCTTGTCGTCGACGAGACCGGCTTCCTGAAGCAAGGCAAGTCGTCCTGCGGCGTGGCACGGCAGTACACCGGCTCGGCCGGCAAGGTCACGAACTGTCAAATCGGTGTGTTCGCGGCTTGTGTTTCCAGCAAAGGGCACGCCTTCATCGATCGCGCGCTCTATTTGCCGATCGCTTGGGTTGCGGCCGATAGCGTCCATGGTGTGGGCGAACTTGAAACAGCCCTGAGGCGCGCCGGCAAGGGCTATGTGCTTGGCGTGAACGCGACCCACCGGTTCGGCTCGTGGAACACCAGTCCGCCCATCGCCGGCACCGCCGAAGCCATCGCACAGAAGCTGGACGAGGCGGCATGGCACCGTCTCCCGGCCGGTGCGGGCACCAAAGGAGCACGGCTTCATGATTGGGCCTACTGCGCCTCGGCCAATCTCGAAGCCGCCGAATACAACAACAGCCGGACCGGGACAGGGACGCGAGGGTTTTTGATCCGCCGCACCGTCGCGAACGGTGACCTGGCGTTCTTCTCGACCTGGTGCCCGGCCGGGACCACGATCGAAACCCTGGTCAGGGTCGAGGGTCATCGCCGGGCGATCGAGGACAGCTTCGAGACGGCCAAGAACGAACTCGGGCTCGATCACAACGAGACCCGCTCATGGCACGGCTGGCACCGCCATGTCTCGCTCGTCATGCTGGCCTTCGCCATGATGGCGGTCGTCCGCCACAAGGCCAACACCCTGTCGCCGCCCCCAAAAACGTTGCGCCGGGTGGCCAAGCTTCGCCGCGCCTGATCGGCTGGTCCGTCCAGGAAATCCGCCGCATCGCCCACCGGCTCGCTCAACGCCGGATTAACCCCGCCGCCATCATCGCATGGTCATGCCGGCGCCGCACCCACCAAGCCGAACCTTGGCAGGCACACCTCGCGCGCAAACCGCAACTGTAATGGTAGCTCGGCCCTTGCAGCATCGCCGACCTGTCCTCGGCGTGTTCGGCTGCAAAAAGGGATCACCCTTCTGTCCGATTCGGCAGGCATGCGGCCGATGTGTTGCCAGAACACGACCCTTCCCTTAGCTGCGCAACTGGCGACCGGTGCGTTTGGCTCGGCAGCGAGGAGCGTCGCCCAGGCAGTGGGAACAGGCATGGCGATCGACTACGACGACGTGAAATGCTTCCTCGCGGTTGCCGAGATGGGTGGTCTGAGCCGGGCCGCCCACCGTCTTGCCACATCCAAGTCGGTCGTCAGCCGCCGGATCACCCGTCTGGAGGAGGAGATCCGCACCCGTCTTCTGACCCGTAATGCCCGTGGTGTCGTATTGACGGAAGCGGGCAAGGCGTTGCGCCTGCGTGCGGGGGTCGCCTTCGACGAACTCGACAGGGCGCTGCAGGATGCGGCGCAGCATCAGGAGGAACTGACGGGTCTGTTACGGATCACCGCTCCGATCGCTTTCGGCAGTACCCATCTCGCGCCGATGCTTACCACCTTCATGGATGCGCATCCCCGGTTGCGCATCGACGTGTCGCTCAGCGACCGACGCATCGATATCCTCAGCGATGGCTATGATCTCGCGGTGCGCATGGGTGCGCTGCCGGATTCGGCGCTGATTGCACGCCGCATCGCGCCGCTTCGGCTCGCAGTCCTCGCCAGCCCCGCCTATCTCGCGCGACGTGGCTTGCCCGTGCGTCCGCGCGACCTCGCCGACCACGACTGCATCGTCTACACCGTGCCGGACGGGGACGTGTGGCGGTTCCGGGAAGGTGCGCGCTTCACTTCGATCAGGGTGACGGGGCGCTTCCGCTCCGACAGTCCCGAGGCCATGCGCGCGGCGGCATTGGGAGGCCAGGGTATCGCCGGACTGCCGACGTTCATGCTGGGCAATGCCATGGTGGACGGCCTGCTGGTGCCGCTGTTGACCGATTACCCCGTGGCCGAAGCGGGGCTGTACGCGGTCCGGCCGCCAGGACCGCCTCCGGCCAAAACGCGCGCGTTCATCGATGCGCTCGCGGCGCGTTTCGGTCCGGAGTCATCCTGGGACCCCGGATCCGCAATCCCGCCGCCAGACAAAGCGTGACGGGAACAATCGGTCGTTCGCAGCGTGGATTGCGACGGGCTGTTCAGGCCGCAGCTTGCAGGGCGCCGGTCTGCTTCGCAACGAACTCGTCGATTGTCGTCTGGCCCTGGTCGATCGCCAGCGTCCCGCCCGCGAGGATAATGGTCACGTCCGTGATACCGATGAAACCCAGGATCTGCTTAAGGTAATCGCTGGCAACATTCAGGCTCGCATAGGGCGTACCCGGTGCGAAGTTGCCGCCCGAGGCGATGATGATGACGGCCTTCTTGCCCTTGACCAGCCCCTCGTAGCTCATGGAGAAGGTGACGCCAGCGCGTACGACATGATCGATCCACGATTTCAGCAGCGCGGGGATCGAGAAGTTGTACATAGGCGTGCCGATCACGATCTCATCGGCAGCGAGAAGCTCAGCGATGTAGTCATCCGAGACTTTGATCGCCTCGACCATTTCAGGCGAATGCTGTTCCGCTGGCGTGAACGCGCCGCCGATCCACGGCAGGGTGATATAGGGTACGTGCGAGTTGGCGAGGTCGCGGACGACCACGTCTCCGCCGTGATTACCGCGCCACTGGTCGGCGAAGCGCTCGGCGAGCTGGCGGGAGACCGAATAGGAGCCGCGAGGGCTGGCTTCGACGACGAGCAGTTTGGACATAGTGCGGTTCCCTATATTTGGCCGAGCATCATTGCCGTGCGGCGCCGACGCTGGATCGGTAGCCGAGCCAAGATCGTCGTTGTTTCAGCCCGCGAAAAGCGCCGCGAGCGACAACCCATTGTTGCCTGAACAAGAACGGCAATCGGCTCTGGCGCGTCGCCGCCAAGTCAGTCGTCGCTTCGTGGTTCGGCGAAGCCTGCTCGGCCTTTCGTGCACGGGGCCGCGCAGCGGAGGTGGCGATCGGCATCGTAGTCGGTTGGCAAACAGATCCACGGCGCTCCTCGGCGCGCCGTCTCCGAAGAACCGCTCCGGGGTTCGCGTACTCCGCTCGCCGGCGCTGGCGCTTCGGGGGAGATCGCGCTCGCACGTCGCCAGCGCACCTTCGGCATCACCGAGCCCACCATCGACCCACCGGGCGAGTTCGGCGACGTCCAGCATCGCGCGATCGACGCCCTCGCCTGTAAACGGCACCAAAAGGTGGGCCGCGTCGCCGAGCAGGGGATGACGCCGCGCACCTGCCCCTACCGCTCGCCCATCCGCGCGGTCGCCGGCGCGCTCGATTGTGTGCCGCCCAGGATGTGGAGGATGCTCACCCCCTTGAACGCCCAGGATTTGCGGCGATGATTGCTGGCAATGCCTGTCATCGGCAGCACGCCGATCAGGCGTTCGGAAGCAGAAGGATCCAGATCGGCAGGGATACGGCCATGCCGACGGCAGACAGCAACACCGAGCTGGCCGCCTGGACGAGGTAGGTCTTGTATTTGGAAGCGAGTATCAGCGCGATCAGCCCGGAGGAAAGTGCGCCGGAGACCACAGTTTCTGACAGGATGGGGCCGCGTACGCCCAAGATGGTCGTGAGTCCCAGCATCAGCGCCGGCAGCACCGCCAGCTTGCTGACCGTGATCAGCACCACGTCGCGGTCGATCTTGAGCTTGTGCTCGGCCATGGTCAGGCCGGAAGCGAACACCGCGACGCCGGACGTCGCCGAGCCGATCAGCTTTGCGGCGTCGCTCGCGAACGCAGGCAGCGTCAGACCGGTCAGCACCAGCACGAGCGCCCCCACTGGGGCGAGCACGACCGGCTGGCGCACCGAGGCGGCCACGGTGGCGAACACTGAGCCGACCGGCTTGCCTTCGCCGGTACCCGCCTGGCCCGCCTCGATCATCACGATGGCGAGCGGCACCTGCACCACGTTGATCACCAGTGCCGCCAGCGCGATGGCGAGCCCGGAAGTGGCGCCGAACAGCGGGGTCAAGATGGCAGGGCCAAAGAAGGGGGCGGCCGAAGACGAGGCGAGAAGCCCCGCGATCGCCGCCTCGGCCCCGGTGCGCTTCAACAGCCCGCGGAAGAGGCCGACGACGGCGAGGAACAATCCCATGAATGTCACGACCAGGGTTAGGACGACCGGCCCCTCTCGAAGCATCTGGTCGCGCTTGATCATCACCGTCGAGGCGAACAGCATCGCGGGAAGCGCGAAGTTCACCAGGAGCTTGTTGAATCCGCTCGCCTGGTCGCCGTCGAACGCATGGAAGCGCCCGGCGCCGTAGCCGAGCGCCAGCACGAAAAACAGCGGCACCAGCGCTTGGAGAAGTTCCGCCGTCATAGAAGCCCCTTGCGGACGATCGCGCCCGCTACGCCGACGGCGAGAACGCAGGCATTGGAGATGGCGAGAGGCATGAGCTTGGTCCTCATGCGGCACGACCGGGTAGGCCGGTCACGGTCGCCGGGTCGCGGTGAACGACGGGCGTCGTGCCTTTGGTTTCCAGCGCGTACTGGGCGATCTCGTCCTTGCGCGCGAACCACACTCCCGGCTTCGAGCGGGCGTAGGTAAGAAAGCGGTCGATCACGCGCATGCGGTTCGCGGGGCAAGCTATGCGGTCGTGCATCGACACGACGATCATCCGGCGCCGATGAGCGCCCTCGTCGTAGAGCTGGTCGAACTCGTCCTTCAGCGCCTGCTCGTAGGCGATCGGGTTCCATCCCTTCAAGATCGGACATGGTCTTCGCCTTCAGCTTGGCTCGCCGGCTCGGCTCCGGAGCGCACGGGATTTGCGGCGATGGTTGCTGGCGATGCCTGTCATCAGCAGGCCGCCGATCATCCCCAGGTGCTCGAAAAAGGCGTGTGCGATGCTCGTCCGCCGCTCGTCCTTCTCCAGCTCCCAGAAGCGGCGCGTCAGGACCTGCGCCCCCATCGCCAGACCGCCCAGGAGGCCGGCCCCGACCCAGACCGCCCGCCCGGACACGATCGCGGCACCGCCGATCACCTGGACCGCCATCGTTCCGGCCGCCCAGAGCGCCGGCGGCTTCAGCCCCGCCTTCTCCTGCTCTTCGACCGCCGTCGGGACATCCTCGACCGCCATGACCACCGCCGCCAGGCACAACGACGTCAGCGCCAAGGTGACGGCCGTCCAGCCCCAGCGGCTCAGAACCAGCGCCTCCAGCCGTTCGGCGGCGCGCAGCCCTCGGTTGGCGGGTGTGGCTTCGGTCATCGGGGAAGCTAACCCCCCTGGCGTCGGCGGGGTGTGTCATCGTCTCAAGGGCTTCAGGCCGAGCGGGATCGCGAGTATCGTGAACGGCGGTTTGATCGAGCTGGGACGCGGGCGCGAGCAACCTGCCGCCATCGTCGATCCACATGGCATCGACCCAGTCGAGCCGGTCGTCCTCCGCGACGATGGTCTTGTGCCCGTCCACCGAGATTCGGATGATGCGTCGGCGGTCCTTGTCGCTCAGATAGATGTTGCCCTCGCCATCCATCGCGGTGCCGCCGGTCGACGGCGTGTCCGTGAACGGCCGCAGTGCGGCCGCGAGCGTCCGCGCCGGCACCGAGGGATCGTCGAGCAGCCTCGTTCGGATCCTCGCCATCGGTCCCGAGGCGGGCTGGACGTAGAGCCAGCGACCGTCGGGCGACACTTCGAGCTGGTCGGCGTGAAAGGCGAGCGTAGCGCTGCGGGAATCGTGGAGGACGTGACCGGACGCGGTCGCGGCGCCGCGTGACCGCAGCAGCGGATGATCCTGGAGCACGCGCCGCGCCGCGCCGGTGTCGAATACGACCAGCCCCGGCCGGCCGGCGTCGGTCAGATAGGCGTGGCGTCCGTTGAACCGCACGTCGTCCATCAGACTCTTGCCGGCCGCGACAGGGCCCAGGTCGTAGACCCGCGATACCTTCGTCGGGGAAAGCGTGATCCGGACCAGCTTCGGACCGCCCGGGAGGGTGGTGGCGCCGAACCGCGGCGCGCCGGTGTCGACGATCCAGAGCGCGCCATCCTCCCCGATCCGCAACGCGTTCACCGCCACGAACGCCGCGCGCGGATCGTCGCCGGTGCGCCACCGGTTCCACGCGGCGTCGGGAAACGGGACGATGGCATCGTTTCTCCCGATCTCGCCGACCTTCGGCGTCGTGGCGCCGCCCTGCCGCTGGAACGGCGCGAACGCCCGACCGTCGCGCGCCGTGGCGACCCCATTGACGACCAGTGGCACCCGAAACGCCGCGACGATGGCCGCCGATCGAGGAGGGCTGCCGCTCGCCTTGGCCGAACCGAATTGGATCACTGCGAGCCCGCCGGCCACGCCCACGGCCAGAAGCGCCAGGAGCGGCGGTTTCAACGTCCGCCTCCGTTGTTGGGATCGGTCCCGCGCAGGTGGCACCTCAGCTGCCTTCGGTCGCGGGGATGGCGACGTCGAACACGTTGAGCAGGTTGCAGATAAACTCGTAGCAGCCGACCAGATACGCGATCTCCGCGACGCCGGTGACGCCGAACCGCGCGACGGCGGCCTCGTAGGTCGACTTCGGCACCTGCGCGCCTCGCGTCAGGACGGCGTCCACGTCGTAGGCGAGAGCCTCCTCGTCGGTCAGGTCGCTCGGCCGCTGGCCGGCGGCGATGGTGCGGATCTTGGCGTCGGCCAGCCCCGTCCGGGCCGCCACTGCCTCGTGCGAGTAGAGCTCGTAGATCGAGGCGGCGCGGGCGCCCGTGAC
The DNA here is from genome assembly GCA_964243125.1 of uncultured Lichenihabitans sp. GTDB lineage: Bacteria > Pseudomonadota > Alphaproteobacteria > Rhizobiales > Beijerinckiaceae > Lichenihabitans. The sequence goes on from CAXTEP010000107.1 coordinate 10,544, forward strand.
GAGGATCACGACCTCGCGCGCCAGCGGCGGCAGCGTCGGCGCGTCGTTGAGCGCCAGGAACACGTTCCACGCGGCGTTGCCGAGCTTGGGGAAGTGCAGCAGCGCGTTGAACGGGCCGATCAGCGTCCCGTCCGGCTTGTGCGTGTCGAAGTCGTAGAGGTAGCGCTCGATGCTGGCGTGCAGCTTGTCGAAAAGCGGCTTCTGCTCGTCCGACACGTCGGCGGGAGCGATAACAGGAACGCGCATCGTGAGTCCTGTCAGTCCGGGGTCGTGGCGAAGACGCCGCGGTCGCGTTGGATGAACTCGACAACGTTGCCGGCCGGATCGATCACGAACACCGTGCCGATGCCGAAATCGAGCGGCTGGTCGGCAGACGTCACGTCCCGGCGCTTCGAGAAGTCCAGCTCGGTCTGGAACGGCTTGCATCCTTTCTCGAGCAG
>CAXTEP010000108.1:0-10772 GCA_964243125.1 uncultured Lichenihabitans sp.
ACAGCGGCTCGTCGAACAGGAACACCTTGGGCTGCCGCACGATGGCGCGGCCGATCGCGACGCGCTGGCGCTGGCCACCCGAAAGCTGGCCCGGCTTGCGGTCCAGGAGCTTCTCGAGCTGCAGGATGCGGGCCGCCTCGCCCACCTTGGCGTCGCGCTCGGTCTTGGGAACGCCCGCGAGCTTGAGCGCGAACGCCATGTTGTCCGACACATTCATGTGGGGATAGAGCGCGTAGGACTGGAACACCATGGCGAGCCCGCGCGCGTCGGGCGGGACCTCGTTGACGACCTTGCCGTCGATGGAAAGGTCGCCCCCCGTGATCTCCTCCAGCCCCGCGATCATGCGCAGCAGGGTGGACTTGCCGCAGCCCGACGGGCCGACGAAGACCACGAACTCCTTGTCCTTGATGTCGAGGTCGACGCCCTGGATGATCTGGACGTCGCCGTAGCTCTTCTTGACGTTCTTCAGCGCGACTGTGGCCATACGCTTCGATCCTACTTGACGGCGCCGAAAGTCAGGCCGCGCACGAGTTGACGCTGGGTGAGCCAGCCAAAGACCAGGATGGGGGCGATCGCCAGCAGCGAGGCGGCCGAGAGCTTGGCCCAGAACAGGCCTTCGGGGCTCGAGAAGCTGGCGATCAGTGCGGTCAGCGGCGCCGCGTTGGAGGCCGTCAGGTTGATGCTCCAGAACGCCTCGTTCCAGCACAGGATGATGGACAGCAGCGCGGTCGACATGATGCCGGGCAGCGACAGGGGCAGCAGCAGGAGCAGCAGTTGCTGGCGCGGCTGCGCTCCGTCCATGCGCGACGCTTCGAGGATCTCCTTCGGCACCTCGCGGAAGAAGGAATACAGCATCCAGACCACGATCGGCAGGTTCATCAGCGCGTAGATGATGACGATGCCGGTGCGGGTGTCGAGCATGCCCGTGGTGCGGAAGATGTAGTAGATTGGCACCAGCACGCCGACCGCGGGCATCATCTTGGTGGACAGCATCCACATCAGGAGATCCTTGGTCTTCCGGCCGGGGTAGAACGCCATCGCGTAGGCGGCCGGCATGGCGAGCAGCAGGCAGACCACCGTGGCGCCGACCGATTCGACGACGCTGTTCAGCACGGATCCGAAATAGCTCACGCGCCCGAAGATGGTGGCGAAGTTTTCCATCGTCGGGACGAACAGGAGCTTGGGCGGGCTCTGGATCGCGTCGATCTCGGTCTTGAAGGCCGTGATCCCCATCCACAGGATGGGGAAGAAGACGATGAAGGCGACCCCCCACCCCAGCACCGTCATGGCGGGCTTGTTCTTGGATTGCAGGGCCATGGCGTGTCCTCAGGCGTCGAGGTTGCGGGCGACCGTGCGCACCAGGAAGAAGGCCACCAGGTTGGCCAGGACGATGGCAATCACGCCGCCGGCCGATCCGCCGCCCACGTCGAACTGCAGCAGCGCGACCTTGTAGACCAGGAACGGCAGGTTGGTGGAAGCGTCGCCCGGCCCGCCATTTGTGGTCACCAGGATCTCGGCGAAGATGCCGAGCAGGAAGATGGTCTCGATCATCACCACCACGGTGATGGGCCGCGACAGGTGCGGCAGGATGATGTGGCGGAACCGCGCCAGCGCCTTGGCGCCGTCCATGCGAGCCGCCTCGATCTGCTCGCGGTCGAGCGACTGCATGGCGGTCAGCAGGATCAGCGTCGCGAAGGGCACCCACTGCCACGCCACGATGACCCCGATGGAGGCCAGCGGCGCCGAGGTGAACCAGACGATCGGCTGTAGCCCGACCGCTCGGGCCATGGACGCGAACAGGCCGTTGACCGGGTCCATCAGCAGGTTCTTCCACACCAGGGCCGCGACGGTCGGCATGACGAAGAACGGGGCGATGACGAACAGCCGCGCCGCGCCCTGGCCGTAGAACTCCTGGTCGAGCAGCACCGCCAGAAGGGTGCCGAGAACGACCGTGGCGATCAGGACGCCGCCCACCAGCAGGACCGTGTTGAGGAGCGAGGTCGCCAGCGAGGGGTCGGTGAGCAGGTACATGTAATTGTCGAAGCCCGCCCAGCCCTGCTGGGTCGGATCGACGAGATTGAAGTTCCGCACCGAGAAGAACAGCGTCAGCGCCAGCGGGACGATCATCCACACCAGCAGAACGCCGACGCTCGGCCAAACGAGGGGACGGGTGTCCACGCCGCGCTTGCTGCGCGCGGGTCGGGACGGGGCGGACACGCCACGGGACAGGGTCGATACGGTCATCGCGCGCGTCCTCGACGGGGTTGAAAGGTGAAAAGGCCGCCGGCATCAGCGCCGGCGGCCATCTGCGAGGGTCGACTTACTTGATGTAGCCGGCCCGCTTCATGGTGCGCTCGGCCGCGGTCTGGGCCTCCTTGAGGGCCGCCTCGCCCGACACCTGCCCAGCGAGGGCCGACGCCACGTCCTGGCCGGCGGTCGTGCCGATGCCCTGGAACTCGGGGATGGCGGCGAACTGCACGCCCGTGTAGGGCACGGCATTGACGGTCGGCTTGGCCGGATCCGTGGTTTGGAGCGCCTTCAGCACGAAGTCCGAGAACGGCGCGGCCTTCTTGTAGTCGGCGTTTTCGTAGGTGGACAGGCGGGTTCCGGGAGGAGCCAGCACCCAGCCCTGATCGTCGGCCACCAGCTTGATGTAGTCCTTCGAGGTCGCCCACTTCACGAACTTCTTGGCCGCGTCGGCCTGCTTGGTCGAGGCCGGGACGCCCAGCGCCCAAGACCAGAACCAGCCGCTCGCCTTCGGGTTGGCGTCGGTCACGGGCGAGGGCGCGAACGCCACCTTGTCGGCTACCTGGCTCTGCTTGGGATCATAAAGGTAGCCGGCCGTCACGGTGGCGTCGATCCACATGCCGCACTTGCCGGTCGCGAACAGGGCGCGGTTCTCGTTGTAGCCGTTGGCGGTCGGGCCGGGCGGTCCGTCCTTCTTCATGACGTCAAGGTACCACTTGATCGTCTGGTCCCAGGGCTTGCTGGTGAACTGCGGCTGCCACTTGGTGTTGAACCATTCGCCGCCGTACGCCACGGCCGCGGTGCCCAGGAAGGCCATGTTCTCGCCCCAGCCCGGCTTGCCGCGCAGGCAGATGCCGTAGATGCCGTTGGCCTTGTCGGTCAGCTTGTTGGCGTATTCGGCGATCTGCGCGTAGGTCGGCTTGTCGGCCATCTTGATGCCGGCCTTCTCGAACAGATCCTTGCGGTAGAAGGTCAGCGAGCTTTCGGCGTAGAAGGGCGCCGCATACAGCTTGCCATCCACGCTCAGGCCGTTCTTCACCTGCGGGATAAGGTCGGCGTAGTCGTAGTCGTCGCCGAGGTCGTCGAGCGCGGTGAGCCAGCCCTGCTTGCCCCAGATCGGGGCCTCGTAGGCGCCGATCGTCGTCACGTCGAACGAACCGCCCTTGGTGGCGATGTCGGTGGTGACGCGCTGACGCAGCACGTTCTCTTCCAGCACGACCCAGTTCAGCTTGATGCCGGTTTGCTGCTCGAACTTCGGCGAAAGCTTCTGCATCTCGATCATGTCACCGTTGTTCACGGTGGCGATCGTAAGGGTTGTCTGGGCCTGCGCGAAACCGGAGCCGGCCAACAGGGCCGCGATCGCAACCCCGCCAAAACGAGCAAAATGCATCTTCATCCTCCCTCGGCGAGAATTTTGAAATGCTCACCGTCGGAGCAGAAATGCAGCCCGAGATCAAAACTTGTCAAGCCGCTTTTTTTCGCCACGGTTTATCGGCTCGCCTGCGCCAGCAGCGCGGTCGCGGTCCGCTCGTCGGTGACCAGGCCGGTCGCGTAGCGGCCTTCCATGGCGGCCAGAAGCGGCACCACCTTCTCGGGTCCCGTGGCCACGATGATCACCGGCCGCTTCGGGTCGGGAACGAGCCGGAGCGCGGTCAGGCGGGCCGTCACCTCGCCGTCGACCGGCCGGCCCCGGCGATCGAAGCTGCGGCTGAGGATCTCGCCCACGGCGCCGGCCCGTTCGAGCCGCGCCATCTCGGCGGCGCTCACGAAGCCGTCGACCAGGATGGGCGCGGTCGGGCCCACCGAGCCCACGCCGATCAGCACCATGTCGGCGTTCTCGTACAGGTCCGACACCGCCAGGTACCCGCGCTGGCTGCGCAGGATCGCGCATTCGGCCTCGGTATCGGTGATGACGGGGAGCGGCAGCGGGTAGCACTGCGCCCCGATGCGGTCGGACAGGCGCACCGCCACGTCGTAGGGGCTCGCCTTGCCGTCCCGGTTCAGGTTGCCGACCGCCGACACCACGCGGTGGTCGGGACGCGACATGAGCGGCATCTGCCGCACGGTTTCAAGCAGCGCCCGTCCGGTGCCGACCGCCACCACCTTCGGGTCGCGCGACGCCACAAAGGTTTCCAGGAGCTGCGCGGCCAGCATGCCGGCACCCACCCGGTTGTCGCCGTCCCGGACGGAACTCGGGGCCACGTCGCAGCTCGAAAGGCCGAAGCGGTCGCGCACGCGCTCGCCCAACTCGATCGCGTGCAGCAGCGGATGGTCGAGCCGGAACTTGATCAGGCCCTCGCTGATCGCCAGCGCCACGAGGCGTTGCGCGTTGGGGCGCGACAGGTTGAGTTCGCTGGCGATCTCGTCCTGCGTGTGGCCCTTGATGTAATAAAGCCACGCCGCGCGGGCGGCCAGATCCAGCTTCCTGGCACGCGGATCAGGAAATCTCGGGTTAACGTTCATCGTTGCGCAGCGCCATCAAGCGGGGGAGCAGGGCGCCGAAAGAAACCGTCGGCAGGCAACCGAGGCCAGATAAGCCCCCTGCGGCCCGCGAGGTCAAGCCGCCGGCGGCCCCGTGCGATGGGCACCCGACGACGGGCGCGCGTCAGGCGCCGATCAGGTGCAGCACCACCTCGCGCCGGTGCGGGCGCGCCCGGTGCTCGAACAGGTATAGGCCCTGCCAGGTGCCGAGCACGAGGCGTCCGCGGTCGAGCGGCACCGACAGGTGGGTCTGGGTCAGCGCGGTGCGCAGGTGCGCCGGCATGTCGTCGGGCCCTTCCTCGTCGTGGGCGTAGCGGGACGCGCTTTCGGGCGCGATCTCCTCGAAGAACCGGGCCAGGTCGGTCCGCACGGTCGGGTCCGCGTTCTCCTGGATCAGCAGCGACGCCGAGGTGTGGCGGCAGAACAGGGTCAGCAGGCCCGCGGTCATGCCCTGCGCCGCCACCCACTCGGTCACGGGCCGCGACAGGTCGTACAGGCCCTTGCCGCTCGTGGCCTGGCTGACATGGTGGATGGCTTGGCGCATGGTGCGGCCTCGTTGGCGTGGTCCGGGTTGAGGACGGCCAGCGCTTTGCGGTTGTTCCGCGGCGGAGCGGCGGCGTAAACTGCAGGACGCGGCGCGGATCGACGCCGGAACGGGGGAGGATGCGATGTATCTCGGGATCGATCTCGGCACCACCTCGGTCAAGACAGTCCTGGCCGACCCCGAGGGCCACGTGCTGGCGACCGCGAGCCGGGCCCTGACGGTGGCGCGCCCCCGGCCGGGCTGGTCCGAGCAGGACCCGGAGGCGTGGTGGGACGCCGCGGTCGCGACCCTCGACGCCCTGAAGTCGTCGCACGGCGCGGCGCTCGCGGCCGTCCGGGCCATCGGCCTGTCGGGCCAGATGCACGGCGCGACCCTGCTCGACGAGGCCGATCGCGTGCTGCGGCCCGCCATCCTGTGGAACGACGGCCGGTCGTCGGCCGAATGCGCCGTGATCGAGGCCGCCTGCCCCCGCGCCCACGCTATCACGGGCAACGTCGCCATGGCGGGGTTCACGGCGCCGAAACTGCTCTGGGTGGCGAGTCACGAGCCCGAGATCTTCGCCCGCGTGCGCCGCGTGCTCCTGCCCAAGGACTACCTGCGGCTGCGGCTGACCGGCGAGGCCGTGTCGGACATGTCGGACGCGTCGGGCACCTACTGGCTCGACGTGGGGGCGCGCGCCTGGTCGGACGCCCTGATCGAGGCCACCGGGCTCGACCGCTCCGCCATGCCGCGGCTGGCCGAAGGCACGGAAGCGACGGGGCAGTTGCGGCCCGCCCTGCAGGCCCGCTGGGGCATGGAGCAGGCTCCCGTCGTGGCGGGCGGGGCGGGCGACAACGCGGCATCGGCGTGCGGGATCGGCGCCGTGGTGCCGGGATCGGCCTTCGTGTCGCTCGGCACCTCGGGCGTGCTGTTCGTGTCCAACGCCCGCTTCATGCCCAACACGGCCGGCGCCGTGCACGCCTTCTGCCACGCGGTGCCCGGCACCTGGCACCAGATGGGCGTGATCCTGTCGGCCACCGACAGCCTGAACTGGCTCGCGCGCCTGCTCGACAAGCCCGCCCCGGCGCTCGCCGACGAGGTGGGCGAAGGCGTCGACCGGCCCTCGCCCGTCACCTTCCTGCCCTATCTGTCGGGCGAGCGGACGCCCCACAACGACGCGGGCGCGCGGGGGCTGCTGGCGGGGCTCGCCCAGGTGACGGACCGGCGCACGGTCACCCAGGCCGTGCTGGAAGGCGTCGCGTTCGCGTTCAAGGACTCGCAGCGCGTGCTGGCCGAGGCGGGCACGCATTTTGCCCGTGCCTTCGCGGTGGGGGGCGGCGCGCAGTCCCGCCCCTGGCTCCGCATCGTGGCGTCCGTGCTCGACTGCCCGCTCGACCTGACCGCCGAGGCCGAAGTAGGAGCCGCGTTCGGGGCCGCGCGCCTGGGGATGGCGGCCGATACCGGGGCGGATCCCGCCTCGATCATGACGCCGCCGCCGGTCGCGGCCACGGTGGAACCCGACCCGCGGCTCGTGCCCCTTTACGCCGAAGCTTACGCGCACTACCGCGCGCTCTACCCGGCAAGCCGGGCGGCGGCTCGCGCGTAACGCGCACGGACACGCTGCGGCGCTCAGCGCGGGAGCAGGCGGGCGTGACCATGTCGCCGGACTCGTTCAAGCGCTGGCGCGAACGCCGCGCCTAAACGCTCGACGCCGCCACTCACGCCCTGGGGCTCAGCCGCCGCACGGCAGCGTAGGATGAGCAAGGGTCGAAGCCGATCCCCCGGGTCGACGCCGTGGCGACCCGGGGTTTCGACCGGGACAAATGATGGCTGAGCCCAATCGCGCCGAGCGACGGTAGCCGAGAGGAGGGCGGTGTCATCTCCGCGGCGGTGCCGCCGATGGTCACGGCCACGGTTGATCCCAGTCCTGGACTCAATAAAGGCCGCACTGATGCGGGCTCTTGCCACGACCATCCGATGCGCATAAAGATATCTTTATATCTTGTTTCGATCGAGCACGATGCCTCTTCCGTCCCTGTCCTTTCCTCCGGCACTCGCGGCGCTCGAAGCCGCCGGCGAGGCGACGCGGCTGCGCCTGCTGGCCCTGCTGGCCGAGGCGGAGCTGACCGTGACCGAGATCGTGTCGATCCTCGGCCAGTCGCAACCCCGCGTGTCGCGGCACCTGAAGCTGCTGGTCGAGGCCGGGCTGGTCGAGCGCCACCGCGAGGGCGCCTGGGCCTTCTTCTCGGCGGCCGGCCGCACGCCCGCGGCCGACTGGGCGCGCGACCTCGTGGGCCGGCTCGACGCCGCCGACCCGGCGCTCGCGGCCGACCGGGCGCGGCTCGGCGAGGTCAGAACCGCCCGCCGGGCCAGCGCCGAGCGCTATTTCGCGAGCCAAGCCACGCAATGGGACCGGCTGCGCTCCCTCCACATCGCCGAGGAGCGGGTCGAGGCCGCGGTAAGCGAGGCCTTGGGACCGGGCCCGTTCCGGGCACTGCTCGACCTCGGCACCGGCACCGGCCGGATGCTGGACCTGCTGGCCGGGCGCGCCGACCGGGCCGTGGGGGTCGACAGCAACCTCGCCATGCTCAACGTGGCCCGCAGCCGCATCGAGCGCGGGCCCAACCGCAACATCACGCTGCGGCAGGGGGACCTTTACGCCCTGCCGGTCGAGCGCGACGGCTATGACCTCGTGGTGATCCATCAGGTGCTGCACTACCTTGACGACCCGTCCCGCGCGCTGCGGGAAGCGTCGAGGGCGCTGCGGCCGGGCGGGCGCCTGATCGTGGTGGATTTCGCGCCCCACGCCGACGAGCGCCTGCGCGACCACCACGCCCACCGCCGGCTCGGCTTCGCGCGGCCCGAGATCGAGGGCTTCATGACGGACGCGGGCCTCGCGGCCGATCTCCACCGCGACCTCACGCCCCAGCCGGGCGAGGCCGACAAGCTCACCGTGTCGATCTGGGTGGGCCGCGACCCCCGGGTCGTATCCGACCTGCCCCTCGCCTTTCCCCGCCAAGAGGTTGCCTGATGGCCGACCCACGCCCGAGCCGCGCCCCCACCCTCGTGACGCGGGCGCCCATCCGGGTGTCGTTCGAGTTCTTTCCGCCCAAGTCGCCCGCCATGGAGGAGACGCTGTGGGACGCCGTGACCCGGCTCGCCCCCTTGTGTCCCGACTTCGTGTCCGTGACCTACGGGGCGGGCGGCTCGACGCGCGAGCGCACCCATGCCACCGTGGCCCGGATCGCCCGCGACACCGACATCCGCGCCGCCGCCCACCTGACCTGCGTGGACGCCACCCGGGCCGAGGTGGACGCGGTCGTGGCCGATTACTGGACCGCGGGTGTCCGCCACATCGTGGCGCTGCGCGGCGACCCGCAGGGGGGCGCCGGCACCGCCTACGCGTCCCACCCCGAGGGCTACCAGAGCTCGGCCGACCTCGTACGCGCCATCCGCCAGGCACACGACTTCGAAGTGTCGGTGTCGGCCTATCCGGAAAAACACCCCGAGAGCCCGAGCCTGGACGCGGATCTCGACGTCCTGAAGGCCAAGGTGGATGCCGGGGCGACCCGCGCCATCACCCAGTTCTTCTTCGACAATGCCCATTACCTCCGCTACATCGAGCGCGCGGCCGCGCACGGCATCGCGATCCCGATCGTTCCCGGCATCGTGCCGGTGCAGAACTTCAAGCAGACCGCGAGCTTCGCGGCCCGGACGGGAGCCTCGGTGCCGCAATGGCTGGCCGACCGCTTCGAGGGCCTCGACGACGACCCCGCGACGCGTCGCCTGATCGCGGCCGCGGTGGCGGCCGAGCAGGTGCTGGACCTCGTGGACCACGGCGTGCGCGACTTCCACTTCTACACGATGAACAAGGCCGACCTGGTTTACGCCATCTGCCACCTGCTGGGGCTGCGCCCCCGGCTGGAGCGGGCAGCGGCCTGAACAGGCAAATCGGATCACGCCGTTCCCCTTCTCCCCACCTGGGAGAAGGTGCCCGACAGGGCGGATGAGGGGATCGGCTCGCGCTCAACAACCCTCATCCGGCGCTTCGCGCCACCTTCTCCCGCGGGGCGGGAGAAGGGCATAACCGACCTGGAACAGTGCCCTTGCCCTCGACCCTCGATACCCTCCGCCAAGCCGCAGCCGAGCGCATCCTGGTGCTCGACGGCGCCATGGGCACCATGATCCAGCAGCATCGTTTCGAGGAGGCGGCGTTCCGGGGGACACGGTTCGCCGACTGGCCGCGCGACCTGCGCGGCAACAACGACCTGCTGACCCTGACCCAGCCCGACGCCATCCGGGCCATCCACCTGGCCTATTTCCTGGCCGGCGCCGACATCGTCGAGACCAACACCTTCTCGTCCACCACCATCGCCCAGGCCGACTACGGCATGGAGGCGCTGGTCGCCGAGTTGAACCGCGAGGGCGCCCGGCTGGCCCGGGAGGCCGGCGACGCCGCGCAGGCGCAGGACGGCCGTCCGCGGTTCGTCGCGGGCGCCATCGGCCCGACCAACCGCACCGCCTCCATTTCGCCCGACGTCAACAATCCCGGCTTCCGGGCGGTCTTGTTCGACGAGCTGCGGATCGCCTACGCCGAGGCCGCGCGCGGCCTGATCGACGGCGGCGCCGACATCCTCATCGTGGAAACCATCTTCGACACGCTGAACGCCAAGGCGGCGCTGGCCGGCATCGACGAGGTGTTCACCGAAGTCGGGCGCACCCTGCCCGTAATGATCTCGGGCACCATCACGGACCTGTCCGGCCGGACGCTGTCGGGCCAGACCCCCACGGCGTTCTGGCATTCGGTGCGCCACGCCCGGCCGTTCACGATCGGGCTCAACTGCGCGCTGGGCGCGCGGGAAATGCGCGCCCACCTGGCCGAGATCAGCCGCGCCGCCGACACGCTCGTCTGCGCCTACCCGAACGCCGGCCTACCCAACGAATTCGGCCTCTACGACGAGAGCCCCGAATACATGGCCGGGCTCGTGGGCGAGTTCGCCGACGCGGGCCTCGTCAACGTGGTGGGGGGCTGCTGCGGCACCACGCCCGACCACATCCGCGCCATCGCCGAGCGCGTGCGCGGCGTGGCGCCCCGCCCGGTGCCTCTCGTCGAGCCCCGGCTGCGCCTGTCGGGCCTGGAGCCCTTCACGCTCACCGACGACATCCGGTTCGTGAACGTGGGCGAGCGCACCAACGTCACGGGCTCGGCGCGCTTCCGCAAGCTGATCAGGGACGGCGACCTGCCGGCCGCGCTCGACGTCGCGCGCGACCAGGTGGCGGGCGGGGCACAGATCATCGACGTCAACATGGACGAGGGTCTGCTCGATTCCGAGCGCGCCATGGTGGACTTTTTGAACCTGATCGCGGCCGAGCCCGACATCGCCCGCGTGCCCGTGATGATCGACAGCTCCAAGTTCGGCATCATCGAGGCCGGGCTGAAATGCGTGCAGGGCAAGCCGGTCGTCAATTCCATCTCGCTCAAGGAGGGCGAGGAGAAGTTCGTGGCCGACGCCCGCACGGT
>CAXTEP010000109.1:0-10545 GCA_964243125.1 uncultured Lichenihabitans sp.
TTGCGGCATGGCTTCGGGCACAATCGTCGTGGTGATCGATCGGTCGAGCGCCTCGTAGCCGGCGTAGTCGATGGTCGCGTAGAGCTCGGCGCGGGTCTGCATGCGGTCGATCACCCCGTGTGCGCCGCCCGCCATCTTCAGGGCGTGGTAGAACTCCTCCTGCGCCTTGGCGGCGACCCGCAGTGCACTTACCGGCCAGATCACCATTTTGTAGCCCATGGCCTCGAACTCGGCGGCCGTAAAGAATGGCGTACGGCCGAACTCGGTCATGTTGGCGAGCAGCGGGACGCCCGGCATGCGGCGCGCGAACTCGCGGAACATGTCGGCCGTGGTCAGCGCCTCGGGAAAGATCGCATCGGCCCCGGCCTCCATGTAGAGGCGCGCCCGAGCTATGGCACCGTCCATGCCCTCGCTCGTCGCCCCGTCGGTGCGGGCGATCACCACGAGATGCCGCCGCGCCTTGCGGGCCGCGGCCACCTTGGCGGCCATGTCCCGCGCGTCCGCGAGCTTTTTGTCATTCAGGTGTCCGCATTTTTTGGGCAGCAGCTGATCCTCGATGTGGACCGCCGCCGCGCCCGCGTCCTCGAAGGCCCGCACCATGTGCATGACATTGAGGGCTTCCCCATAGCCCGTGTCGCCATCCACCAGTACGGGAAGCGCGGCGGCACGGCTCACCTGGCGGATGAAGAAGCAGACCTCGTCCACGGTGATGACTCCGAGGTCGGGCAGCCCCATGGAGGCCGTCATGGCAGCGCCCGACAGGTAGGCGGCCTCGAACCCCGCCGCCTTGGCCTGCAGCGCCGCCAGCCCGTTGTGCGTGCCCGGCAGCCCGAGGATGGCGGGGCGAGCCAACAGCGCCCGGAACCGGGCTCCGGCCGGCTCGGCGGGGCAGTCGTCGGCGACAAGGTAGGTCATGGGCGTGCTCCGGCAGCCTGCATCCTTGCCCGGCCGCGTTGGGCTAGCGGCACGAATGGCTGATCATGCAGGCCGATATAGTTGGCGCTGGGGCGGATGATCTTGCCGTCCTGGCGCTGCTCGATGACGTGTGCGCTCCAGCCGGAGGTCCGGGCGATGACGAAGAGGGGCGTGAACATCGCGGTCGGCACGCCCATCGCTTGGTAGGCGACCGCGCTGAACCAGTCGAGGTTGGGAAACATCCGCTTCTCGTCCCACATCACGCGTTCGATCCGGGCGGCGATGTCGAACAGCGCCGTGCTGCCAGCCCCCTCGGAGAGCCTCCGAGCGACACCCTTGATCACGTCGCTCCGGGGATCGCGGATGGTGTAGACTGGATGGCCGAAGCCGATCACCACCTCCCGGGCGGCGAGGCGCCGCCGGATGTCGGCTTCCGCCTCGTCCGGATCCCGATAGCGCGCCTGCACCTCAAGCGCCACCTCGTTAGCCCCTCCGTGCTTGGGCCCGCGGAGCGCTCCCACGGCGCCCACGATGGCGGAGTAAAGATCGGCCCCGGTCCCGGCGATCACGCGGGCCGTGAAGGTGGAGGCGTTGAACTCGTGCTCGGCATAAAGCACGAGCGAGGTGTCCATCGCGCGCACCGCCTCGGCGGAGGCCGCACGACCGTGCAGCAGGTGCAGAAAGTGGCCCGCGATGCCCTCGTCGTCGGTCTCGACCTCGATGCGCTGGCCCCCGTGCGACCAGTGCCACCAGTAGAACAGCATTGAGCCGAACGAGGCCATCAACCGGTCGGCGACGTCCCAGGCGCCGGGCGCACCGTGATCGGCCCCCTCCGGCAAGGCGCAGCCGAGCGCGCTCACCCCCGTTCGCATCACGTCCATCGGGTGCGTCGTTGCCGGCAGCTGCTCCAGGACGGCCTTGACGCTCGCCGGGAGGCCGCGCAGTTCGCAGAGTCTGGCCCTGTAGGCGGCCAGCTCCGGCGCGTCGGGCAGCCGTTCATGCACCAGGAGATGGGCGATCTCCTCGAAGGTGCAGCTGTCGGCGATGTCGAGGATGTCGTAGCCGCGGTAGTGCAGGTCGTTGCCGGTCAGCCCGACCGTGCAAAGTGCCGTATTGCCGGCCACCACGCCCGACAGGGCGACGCTCTTCTTGGGCTTGACGGGTGTGGGCTGGGGATCGTTCATGTTGAACGCCTTGGGTCAGAACAGGCCGGGTAGGGCTTGGATCAGCCCGCCTTCGGGAATGTGGATCGTGAGCCCGGCCAACTCGTCCGGCCTGAGGTCCGGCAGCCGCTGGGCGACATCGAGGAAGCGAGCGGCCTCGGCAGGCTCGAGCAGCCCCTCGGTCAGGGTATGGAACTTGCGCAGGTAATCCGGCCGGGTCCAGGGCGTCGTCCCGAGCGTATGGGCGTTGGCGACCGCGAGTTCATCGGCGATGACGCTGCCATCGGTCATGCGCAGCTCGATGCGGCCCCCGAAGGCGAGCTGGGCGGGGTCCTGCGCATGGTAGCGCTCGGTCCAGCGCGGATCCTCGATGGTCCTGACCTTGCGCCAGAGCGCCACGGTGTCGGGCCGCCGCGCGCGTTCGGGACGGTAGGAGCGGACGTGGTGCCATTCACCGTCCTGCAGCGCCACCGCGACGATATACATGATGGAATGGTCGAGGGTCTCGCGGCTGGCCGTGGGATCGAATTTCTGGGGGTCGTTCGCACCGGTGCCGATGACGGTGTGGGTGTGGTGCGAGGTCTCGATCACGACTTCGGCAATAGCATTCCAATTGGACAAGCGCCGGCCCATCCGGAAAGCGAGATCGATCAGCGCCTGGCTCTGGTACTCGGCAGAATGCTCCTTGGTGTAAGTGTCGAGGATGCCCCGCTTGGGCTCCCCGGGGGTGGGGAGCGGCACGCTGTAGCGGGCCTCCTTGCCGCCCAGCATCCAGGCGATCACGGCGTCCTCGCCCTCGTAGATGGGGCTCGGGGCCCCCTCCCCCCGCATGGCCCGGTCGACCGCCTCGATCGCGAGCTTGCCCGCATGGGCGGGCGCGTAGGCTTTCCACGAGCTGATCTCCCCCTTGCGGCTCTGGCGAGTGGCCGTGGTCACATGCAGGGCTTGCTGCACGGCCTGATATGTCACATCCGCCTCGAGGCCGAGCAACGTGCCGAGGCCGGCCGCCACCGAGGGGCCGAGATGGGCCACATGGTCGATCTTGTGCTCGTGCAGGCAGATGGCGCGCACGAGGTCGACCTGGATCTCGTACCCCGTGGCCAGGGCGCGGACAAGATCGTGCCCGCCACGCCCGCACTGCTGGGCGACGGCCACGATCGGGGGAATGTTGTCCCCAGGGTGGCTGTACTCGGCGGCCAGAAACGTGTCGTGGTAGTCGAGCTCGCGCACCGCGGTGCCGTTGGCCCAGGCGGCCCATTCGGCATGGACACGGTGGGCGGGTCCGCAGCCGACCACGGTCGCCCCGCCGGGACGCGGGTGGGCGAGAGCCTGTGCCCGGGCGGAGACGACCGGGCGGCGGTTGATCGCGGCGATCGCGACCGCCGCGTTGTCGATCACTCGGTTGACGATCATCTGCGCGACCGCGTCCTCGACCGCCACCGGATCGCCGGCGACGGCCGCGATCTTCCAGGCCAGCTGTTCCTCCTTAAGAAGCCGGTCCCGCTCGGGATGAACGCGGACGTCGTGATGAAGCATTGGTCATGTTCCCCGCGTTGCCGGCTCGGTTCGAAGTCGCAGGATCTTCCCCGCAACGGATGCGATGCGTCCTGCGGTCAGCCCTGGACGTTGCGCAGGATGGAGACGTAGTTCGCGACACCCGAGCCGCCCATATTGTAGATCGCGCCGGTGTCGACCTTGGGCAGTTGCATGTCACCGGCTTCGCCGGTCAGTTGCATCGCGGCGATGACGTGCATCGAGACGCCGGTCGCCCCGACCGGATGACCCTTGGCCTTCAGCCCGCCGGAGCGATTGACCGGCAAGCGGCCGTCCGGGGCGGTCCACCCTTCTGCGACGGCCCGCCACCCCTGTCCGGGCGCCGTGAGGCCCATGGTCTCGTACTCGATCAGCTCGGCGATGG
This sequence comes from uncultured Lichenihabitans sp., assembly GCA_964243125.1. Lineage (GTDB taxonomy): Bacteria > Pseudomonadota > Alphaproteobacteria > Rhizobiales > Beijerinckiaceae > Lichenihabitans. The sequence continues at coordinate 3,997 of CAXTEP010000109.1, forward strand.
TGAAGCAGTCATGCGTTTCGACGAAGGACAGATCCCCGACAGTCAGCCCCGTTTCGGCATAGGCGGCCGCCCAGGCGCGTTCACCCGCCTCGAACCGGGTCATGTCGCGACGAGACATCGGCATCAGGTCGCTGGCCTGGGCGCAGGCCAGCATCTTGACAGCCTTGGGAAGCTCGCGCCCGACGTCGTCGTTGCGCAGCACGAGCGCCGCGGCGCCGTCCGAGACCGGCGAACAATCCGTGCGCCGCAGCGGCGGGGCAACGATCGGGTTCCTGTCGCTCACGGTGCGGCAGAACGCGTAGCCGAGGTCCTTCCGCAACTGCGCGTAGGGATTGTCGACGCCGTTCCGATGATTTTTGGCGGCGATCTGGGCCAGGGCGTCGGACTGGTCGCCGTAGCGCTGGAAGTAGCTCTGCGCGATGCGGCCGAACACGCCCGCGAAGCCGCCCGTGATGTCGCTCTCCTCGCGGCGGTAACTCGCGCCGAGGAGATTGTTTCCCGCCTGGGTGCCGGTAACGGCCGTCATCTTCTCGGCCCCGATCACCAGGGCGAAGCGGGCCCCTGTCGCCGCGAGATAATGGCGGGCCGCCATGATGGCCGCGCTGCCGGAGGCGCAGGCGTTCTCGCAGCGGATTGCGGGCTTGAAGCGGAGCTCGGGTACCGATTGCATGGCCAGGGAGGACGGGAAGTCCTGCGGGGAAAACCCGTTGTTGAACATGCCGACGAACACGGCATCGATCTCCTCCGGCGCGAGACCCGCATCCTCGATCGCCGGGCCGGCGACCCGGTCGATCAGGCTCTCGACGTCCGGGTCGTCCAGCTTGCCGAACGGTGAATGCGCCCAACCCACGATCGACTGATTGATCATCGCTCAGATCCTTGACTTGGTGTGTCGGTCAGGCGGCCCGCCGCAGGACGCGGTTGCGCAGGATGCCGATCTTCTCGACCTCGAGTTCCACGACATCGCCCGAGGACAGGAACCGCATCTGCTCCAGCCCGCAGCCGTTGCCGACCGTGCCGGACCCGAAGAACTCGCCGGGATACAACGTTTCCGAGCGCGAGACATGGGCGATGCAGTCCTCGAATCGCCACGACATCTCGCTCGAATTGCCGCGGCCCCATTCCTCGCCGTTGACCCGCACGACCATCGCCAAGTTGTAGGGGTCGCCGAGCTCGTCAGCCGTCACGAGGCAGGGGCCCATCACGTTCGCCCCGTCGAAATCCTTGCCCTTGCCGGGGCCGAGCAAGCCCGGCATGTCCCGGGTCTGCTCGTCGCGCGCCGAAAAATCGTTGAAGATCGTATAGCCGAACAAGTGTGCAGGTGCATCGTCCTTGCCGATGTCGCGGCCCGCCTTGCCGATATAGACGCCGAATTCGAGCTCGAAATCCATGAGAGTCGAGTAGTCCGGCCAGATGACGTCCTGGTCGAGGCCGATCACGTTCATCCGGTTGGGATGGTAGAAGATGGGCCGCTCGTACCATGTCTGCGGGACCGCCAGGATCCCCTTGCGTTCCATGTCCTCGAGCGCGCTCTGCGGATCGGGGAACAGGCGCGAGCGGACGATGCGGGACTGCTGGAACGCCTGGACGAGGTGCTTTTCGAAGCACAGGAAATCGCGCATCTGCGGCGGCCGCGGGATCGGAGCCAGAAGCCGCGCCCCATCCCGCTCGATCAGACTGGATCCTCCCTTGATCGCCCCCGCCACGAGGTCGCTCGCCATGTTCAGCGCCTCGTCGCCGCTTTCGGCCATCGCGAGCACGCTCGCCAGCAGGGGCGAGGACCGACCGTAACGGCCTGCGTGGGCGACCTGCAGATCGACGATCCGCGTCTCGCCCTCGGCCAGGACGCCCGCGCCGCTGTGGTTGTCCGCCGTCTCGAAGGTGACGAGCTTCATGATGTTTTCTCCCTCGTTGTTCTCGTTGTGTTGAAACTAAGGGTCCGTCGACCGCAGTGACCGGGCGACGAAGCGGACCAGCCGCTGCATCATCACCTCGTCCGAACGGTCGCCGACCAGGTCGCCCGACAGGCGTTTCACGCGCTCTGGATTGGCCAGCGCCAGAAGCAAGGTGCTGATGAAGGCATGGTAGGCCCAGTGGACATCGCTGCGGCTGCGTCCGGGCAGGACCTGTTCCATGGCGGCCAAGAACTCGAACGCTAAGGGATCGAGCAGGTCGCCGACGATGCCGCGCTCGGCCTCGCGCGGATCGTTGACCTCGCGGGCGATCAGCCGGGTGTAATGGCGTCCCTCCTCGGTGCCGCGCATTTCGATCCATGGGCGGGCGAGCGCATCGAGCACGGCTTCGATGGTCGCTCTCCCCCCCTCGCCCAAAACCTCGCGCAATAGAGCCCGGCGCCGCTCGCTGACCGGTCTGATCCGGTTCTCCAGGACCGCCCGGTAGAGCATGTCCTTTGTTCCGAAATGGTAGTTGATCAGGGCGATCTGGGCGTCTGCCGCCGCTCCGATCTGCCGGATCGAGACGCCGTCATAGCCGTATTCGGCGAACAGCCGTTCGGCGGTCCCAAGAAGACGATCCCGCGTTCCGGAACGCTTGGCCTGTTTGGGGAAACCGGTTTGCATCGGCGCTCTCCACGATTTTATTAGTCGACTGATAAAACGCTTGTCAACGGTCCGGCCGGCTTCTACGCTTTCATCAAGATCAATGCGACGGGGTCAGAACTCCGCTCGACGCTGACCGATTGCGCGACTGCGATCGGATCCCCAGGGAGGCTTATGATGGCACAATGGCCATTTACCAAAGGACTTCACGAGGTCGGCAAGGGACTCTGGGCCTACATCCAGCCGAACGGCTCCTGGTGCTGGAGCAACGCCGGCCTGATCGTCGACGGCGACGACACGATGTTGATCGACACGCTCTCCGACCTGAAGCTGACGCGAGAGATGCTGGACACGATGCAGCGTGCCGTACCGGCCGCCGCCCACATCAAGACGCTCGTCAACACTCACGCGAACGCTGACCACGTCTACGGCAACGAGTTGGTCGCTGGTGCCGAGATCATCAGTTCGGAAGCGGCCCTGCATGAGATGGACGAGTTCCCACCCTCCGTGTTCCAGCACCTGAAGGACACGGCCCATGAGCTCGGGGAAGGAGGTGCGTTCTACTACGAACTGTTCGAGCCATTCAACTTCAGCAACATCAAGCTGACGAAGCCTACCCGGACGTTCACGGGCGAGCTTGATCTGAAGGTGGGCCGCAAGCCCGTCAAACTGGTGGAGCTGGGCCCGGCGCACAGCAAGGGCGACATCGTCGTGATCCTTCCCGAGGACCGCGTGGTATTTACTGGCGACATCCTCTTTAACGGCGGGACGCCGATTTCCTGGGCCGGGCCGGTGAGCAACTGGCTCAAGGCCTGCGACTACCTCCTGTCGCTCCAGATTGACGTGGTGGTGCCTGGTCACGGCCCCGTAACCGACAAGTCGGCGATCGTCAGGATGCGCGGCTACCTGCAGTTCATCTACGATGAAACCTACAAGCGCTACAAAGCGGGCATGTCGCCGCTTGAGGCCGCCTACGACATCCCGCTGGGCGACTATGCCAGGTGGGACGACGCCGATCGGCTCGTGGTCACGGTGTCGGCCCTCTATGGGGAGTTCAGCGGCAAGGACATGCACGGGGAGTTCATCCCGTTCTTCGCCGAGATGTCCAGGATGCGGCGCAAGCTGAAAGCCGCCGAGCAAACGATTGTTGATGGTTAAGCAAACCAAGCGAATGCAGTGAATCGTCGGGGGGATGTCATGAACAATCGGTGGGTGGCGCTCGCCATCATCTTTGTCTCGTTTCTCCAGTTCACGCTGAACTGGTTCTGCATCATCCCGGCGTTCGGCAGTATCATCGGAGAGATGAGGCTCTCCTTTCCGCAGGTCGGCATCATCGTCGGTACATTCATCGCAGGCTATGGCATCGCCCATATCCCGGCGGGTTGGATCGCGGAGCGCTTCGGCATCAGGACCGCGATGCTGCTCGGCATCGCGATCGAAAGCATCGGGGCGGGGGTGAGCGCCTGGGCCCCGTCGTTCGACATGCTTCTGCTCGGACGTTTCCTGTGTGGAATAGGTGGCTCCATCTACATCGGCAGTGCGGTCGGCTTGACCACGGCTTGGTTTCGCGATCGGGAACTCGCCACGGCTAATGCCCTGATCACCGGGGTGGCGTTCACGGTCGGGGCAGCGATCGGCCTGTTCGGTTGGGGTCCGCTCGTGATTTCCCTCGGCTGGCGCGAGGCCCTGCTAGTCGGGGCGGCCGTCGGAGTCGCTACTCTGGTGCTGATGGCCGTTATCTTCCCGACGCCCCTCGAGCGTGTGGCGGACGTGCTCAAGGGCGCGCACCTCAGCGCGGCGTCATTGCGACGCGTCTTCGGTAACCCGACACTGTGGATCATGGGCGTGGCGTTCCTCGGTGCCTATGGCAGCTACTTCGGTGCGGTCCAACTGCTTCCGCATTACGCCCAGGCGACCCTCAACCTCGATGCGGGAGCAGCGGAAGGCATCAGCGTCATCCTGCTGGTCAGCGGCATCCCTGGCGCCTTCATCGGCGGATGGCTCGCCGATCGGGTCGTGGGCATCGTCCCGACCTTCCTGATCGCCTGCCTGCTCGAAGGCATCGCGCTGGTCCTGGTGCCCTATTTGGGTCTGCTCGGGCTTGAGATCGCGGCCGCCACGATTGGCGCCGCGACGATCACGGCCTTCGTGGTCTGGATCACCATCCCAGGCCAGCACAGCAGCGAGTTTCGCATCTCCGACATCCCGACGGCCGCCGGCCTCATGCTGACGATCGTTGCCATCGGCGGCGCCGTCGTGCCACCGCTCTACGGCCAGATTGCCGCGACGTGGGGCTTCGCCGCGGCCTGGAGTTTCGAGGGCGTCGCTACGGTATGTTTCGCCCTGATGGCCGTCTTCGCGTTCTCGCGGCGGCCGGTGATCGCAGCTGTTCCGCTGTCTGCGGGCAAATGACGGCCGGGCCCTTTCCATCGCAAGACCGGCAGGCTTCAGGGTAGAGGGCGCGGATGTCGAAGGTCTACACGGATGCCACCGAGGCCCTGGCGGGGCTGCTCAGGGACGGCATGACGATCATGGCGGGCGGCTTCGGCCTCTGCGGCATTCCCGAGAGCCTGATCGACGCGATCCTGGCGAGCGGCGTCCGAGATCTCACCGTCATCGCCAACAATTGCGGCGTGGACGGGGTCGGGCTCGGCCGGCTCCTGCCCACGCGGCAGGTCCGGACGATGATCGCCTCCTATGTGGGGGAGAACAAGCTGTTCGCCGCCCAGTATCTCGCCGGGGACTTGGCCATCGAGTTCAATCCGCAGGGAACGTTGGCCGAGCGCATCCGGGCCGGCGGCGCCGGCATCCCGGCCTTCTTCACCAAGACCGGGGTCGGCACGGAGGTCGCGCGCGGCAAAGAGACCCGCGAGTTCGATGGATCCACCTACGTCATGGAGCGGGGGCTCACCGCCGATCTTGCCGTGATTCACGCGCATCGGGGCGACCACGAGGGCAACCTCGTCTATCGGATGACCGCACGGAACTTCAACCCGATCATGGCGACGGCGGCGCGCATCACCGTGGCCGAGGTGGAGGAACTCGTGGACTGCGGGATGATCGATGCGGATCACGTGATGACGCCTGGCATCTACGTGAAGCGCCTCGTCGCGGTGCCCTCGCCCCATAAACCGATCGAGCAGCGCACGACGCGGCCGCGTCCCGGCGCGCGAGGCTAGGAGACCATCATGGTTTGGACACGCGACCAGATCGCGGCGCGGGCAGCGCGTGAACTGACCGACGGCAGCTACGTCAATCTCGGCATCGGCATCCCGACGCTCGTCGCCAACCACATTCCGGACAGCTACGCGGTCCAGCTGCAGAGCGAAAACGGCATGCTGGGCATGGGCCCCTTCCCCTACGAGGGCGAGGAGGATGCCGACCTGATCAACGCCGGCAAGCAGACGGTAACCAAGCTGCCCTCGACCAGCTTCTTCGATTCGGCCGCGGCTTTTGCAATGATCCGCGGCGGCCACATCCAGCTCTCCATCCTGGGAGCGCTGCAGGTTGCCAAGAACGGCGATCTCGCGAATTGGGCCATCCCGGGAAAGATCGTCAAAGGCATGGGCGGCGCCATGGATCTCGTCGCGGGCGTCCCTCGCGTGGTCGTCCTGATGGAGCACAATGCCAAGGATGGCTCGCCCAAGATCCTCGAGCGCTGCAGCCTGCCCCTGACGGGAGCGGGCGTCGTCGATCTCGTCATCACGGAGTTGGCCGTCTTCGACGTCGGGCGGCCCGGCCTCACTTTGGTCGAGCGCGCACCCGGCGTATCGGTGGACGAGATCACCCAGCGCACCGGAGCGAGCTTCAAAACCGCGGCCTGAACACGTCAGGTTGGCATCGGGCCGCGACCGTAAGGATCGGGTCAGCGCGAGACGTGCATTTCCTGAGGGTCGAGCAGAGCAGAAGGCTTTGCTGCGGGCATCCACCTCGGCGGCGGCGTGCGGCTGCGCACCACCGTCGTGCAGCAGAAGACTGGCCGTGACGTCCT
>CAXTEP010000110.1:0-10528 GCA_964243125.1 uncultured Lichenihabitans sp.
TGGCGTCCAGCGTCGCGGTCGCGCGCGCCTGACGCGGCCTTTTCCGGGGAGTTAGGTGGGACGGCGGGTTCGACGCCATATGCGAATCCTCAAACCGAACGATCCCTCATATCCTGAGGCCTTCGCAGAAACGAACGTCGCAAGGATCCGTTCATGGCTGACACCGACCGCGTCGCGCTCGTCACCGGCGCCAACAAGGGGATCGGGTTGGAGATTGCCCGCCAGCTCGCGCAGGCCGGGGTCCTGGTCATTCTCGGGGCCCGCGACCCCGGGCGAGCCGGCGCCGCGGTCGAGGACCTCTCGTCCCAGGGGCTGGCCGTGCGGTCCGTCCCGCTCGACCTCACCGACCCGGCGAGCATCGCGGCCGCGGCCGAGGCGATCGGCGCGGAACATGGCAGGCTCGACATTCTGGTCAACAACGCCGGCATCGTGGATGCGGGTGACGGCCCGCCGAGCGCGTCCTCGCCCGAGGCCGTCCGCCGGATCCTGGACACCAACTTCGTCGGCACCCTGGCAGTGACGCAGGCGATGCTGCCGCTCCTGCGGCGGTCGCCGGCCGGGCGGATCGTCAACCTGTCCAGTTCCCTGGGCTCTCTGGCGCTCAACGGGGACCCGGCGTCTCCCTACTATTCGGCGCGGCTGATCGGCTACAACGCCTCCAAGGCGGCGCTCAACATGCTGACCGTCCAGCTCAGCGAGGAGCTGCGCGACACGTCAGTCGTCGTGAACTCGGTGAGCCCGGGCTACGTGAGGACGGACCTGACCGGGCAGGGCGGGTTCCTGACCGCCGAGGAGGGCGCGAGACTGCCGGTCCGGTACGCGCTGCTGGGCGAGGATGCGGTTTCGGGCCGGTTCGTGGAGGCGAGCGGCGAGACGCCGTGGTGAGACCGCGCCCCGACGCGGGGCGTCGCATCCGCGCCCCGGCCGCTTCCGGAACCCGGACCGGCGGCGCGGTCACACCGACTCGGGCGTCGCGGGGGTCGAGGGTCCGCGCTGCATGCCGGCTTCCGCGCCGGCGGGCAGCCCGGTCTGCTCGGCCCGCGTGACGATGATGGTCCATGAGCCCGGCTTCAGCCGGGCCCGGACGCGCTCGCCGTCCACCACGACGTCGCGGACGGCTTGCGGCGCCACGGTGTCGGGCGCGGCCTTGGTGTTCACGGCCTTCAGGTCGGGATGGTGCAGCTCGCTCGCCTCGACCAGGGTCCGGCGGTGGCCAAGGCCGCGCAGCTCGACGTCGAGGTCGATCGCTTCCGCCATGTTGCGGTTCAGCGCCATGACCGTGCTGAGGCCGGTCGAGGGGTCCTCGGTGACGCAGGCGAGCAGGTGGGGCACCTCCGGCACGGTGGCGGTCGCGTAGCGGTCGGTTTCCACCACGGTCCGCATCACGCGCCCGCCGGCGTAGCGGGCCGCCAGCGCGAAGGGGTGGAAGATGGTCTGGCGCCAGGCGGGCCCGCCAGTCTCAGTCATGATGGGGCCGATGACGTTCACGAGCTGCGCCAGGCAGGCGCATTTCACCCGGTCGGCGTTGTTGAGCAGCGTGATGAGGGCGCCCCCCACGACCAGGGCGTCCTCCATGTTGTAGACCTCCTCGATCAGCGCCGGGGCCTCGGGCCAGCCGGGTTTGCGCATGTGCTCGATCGTGTGCGACTTGTACCAGACGTTCCACTCGTCGAAGCTCAGCATGATGCGCTTCGGCGACCGGCGCTTGGCCGCCACCGCGTCGCAGATGGCGACCACCTCCTTGATGAAGGAGTCCATCTGGTCGACCACCGTGAAGTAGTCCGCGACGTCGTCGGTCTTGTTGGCGAAGTAGGTGTGCAGGGACATGAAGTCGACCTGCTCGAAGCACAGGTCGAGCACGTCGTATTCCCAGGTTCCGTAGGTCGGCATCTGGCGGTGCGAGGAGCCGCAGGCCGACAGGGTCAGGGTGGGATCGAGCCAGCGCATCACCTTGGCGGTTTCCAGGGCCGTGCGGCCGTATTCGCCCGCGGTCTTGCGGCCGATCTGCCAGGGGCCGTCCGCCTCGTTGCCCAGGCACCAGAACTTGACGTCGTGGGGCGCGTCGTAGCCGTGCGACCGGCGCAGCTCGGCGAAGTGGCTGCCGCCCGGATGGTTGCAATATTCGAGGAACTCGCGCGCTTGGTCCGGCCCGCGGGTGCCGAGATTGACGCCGAGCATCGGCTCGACGCCGGCGCTCCTGCACCAGTCGATGAACTCGTTGGTGCCGAAGGTGTTGGGCTCGGTCGAGAACCAGGCGAGGTCGAGCTTCCGGGGCCGGTTCGCGGCCGGCCCGACCCCGTCCTCCCAGTTGTAGCCCGACATGAAGTTCCCGCCCGGATAGCGGACGACCGTGGCGCCCAGTTCCCTGGTGAGTTCGAGCACGTCGCCCCGGAAGCCGCGCGCGTCCGCCGTGGGATGGCCCGGCTCGAAGATGCCGCCGTAGACGCATCGCCCGAGGTGTTCGACGAAGGTCCCGAAGATGCGGCGGTCGAGCTCCGCCAGCACGAAGTCGCGCTCGGCAATGACTTTCGCTACGGCCATGGATGGAACGTGTCCTTTGAGGCGAACCGGCGGGGTGCCGTCGCGATTGGGGGGAGTGGCGCTCAGCCCTTGATGCCGGCCGACAGCATGATGGCCTGGGTGACGCGGCGCTGGAACAGCAGGTAGGCGACCGCGACCGGTAGCGCGGCCAGCACCGCGCCGGCCAGATTGCGCGCGTATTGGACGCCAAAGTTCTCGTGCACCTGGGTGATGCCCACCGTGACCGTCATGGTGGCGTCGGAGTTGGACACCAGGAACGGCCAAAGGAAGTTGTTCCAGGCGCCGATAAAGGTGACGATGCCGAGCGCGGTGGTCACGCCCCAGTTCATCGGCACGTAGATGCGGGCGAAGATCTGGTATTCGCTGGCGCCGTCCAGCAGCGCCGCCTCGCGGAACTCGTGCGGGATCGAGTCGAAAAACTGCTTGTAGACGATCACGGTCACGGGGACGATCAGCTGCGGCAGGATCACGCCGAGCCACGTGTTGATGAGGCCGAAGTCATTCATCAGCACGAAATGGGTGATGATCAGGGCCTGGATCGGCACCATGAAGCTCGCCAGGATCATGCCCCAGAGCAGGCCCTTACCCGGGAAGCGCAACTGCGACAGCGCGTAGGCGCAGCTCGCGCTCAACGTCAGCACCGCGACCGTGATCGCCACCGATGTGACGGTGGAGTTCAGGTACCAGCGCAGGAGCGGCGTGTTGGCGAGGATGTAGGCGTAGGCCTCGACGGTCCAGTGCCGCGGCACGAGGTCGACGCCCGGCCGCACGACCTCGTCCTCGTGCTTGAGCGTGGTGATCACCGCCCAGTAGAGCGGAAAGAACCAGGCGGCCGCGGCCGCGACCGCCAGCGCGGTCAGGGCCGCGTTGGACAGGCCGCGCCGCCCGATCATCGCGGCCTCGCCCGCAGCACCTGGAACTGCAGCAGCGAGAGGGCCGCGATCGCCAGGAACAGCGCCGTGGCGATCGTGGCGCCGTAGCCGCCGCGATTGGTCTGGAACGCCTGCTTGTAGATGAACTGCACCACAACGGAAGTGGAGTTGAAGGGGCCGCCCGACGTCATGAGGTAGATCTGGTCGAAGATCTTGAGCTGCAGGATGAGCTGGATGGTCAGCACCAGCGCGGTCACGGGCCAGATCAGCGGCCAGGTGATGTAGCGGAACCGGGTGAGCCGTCGCGCCCCGTCCAGCGCCGACGCGTCGTAGACGTCCTGCGAGATGCCCTTCAGGCCGGCCACGAACAGCAGGACGTTGAACCCGTTGGTCCACCAGACGGTGATGAACGCGACCGACGGCATGGCCCAGAGCGGGTCCGACCACATGGCCACCGGATGGCCGACCAGGAACCGGACGGGGTATTGCGCGATCCCGAACTGCGGGTCGAGCACCCATTGCCAGATGAGGAACACCACCGTGACGGGCAGGATGTAGGGCAGGAAGAAGGCCGAAAGGATCAGGCTCTGGAGCCAGCCCCTCAGGCGCGCGACCATCAGCGCGATGCCGAGCCCGAGCGCCGTGGTGGGGATCACGGTGAGCAGCACGAAGTAGCCCGTGTGGAGCACCGACTGCTTGAACAGGGTATCGTTGGCGAGACGGATGTAATTGGTCCAGCCGACCCACCGGCCGGCCCCGATCAGCGGGGCGTTGGTGAAGCTCAAGGCCACCATCTTGCAGGTCGGATAGATGAACAGAACCAGGTAGGCGATCACGAACGGGGCGGTGAACACCAGGGCCGGCCAGGTTTGACGGCGATCGCGCAGGCCCATGGATGGGGATCTCGGTCATGAGCGGCGGAACCGGCCGGCCGCGGGTGCCGGCCGGTTCGTGCCAACGCGGGGGGTTACTGCAGGGCGTTCTGCAACTCGTCGCGCATCTGCTCCACGGCGGCGGCCGGATCCATCTGGCCGTTGGTGGCTGGTTCCAGGTAGTTGGTCGCGGCGTCGTAGGCGGGCGACGCGACGCCGGTGACGATCGACTTGGGATCGAAGTCCGCGGTCTTGGCCAGCGACGCGTAGTCGGCATTGGGCTTCAGGGCCGTGAAATCGACGCTGTCGGTCACCGGCTTGTAGGCCGGGATGTGGCCGGCCGCGGCCCAGCCGATGCTGTGGCGGTTGATCCAGGCGATGATGGTCATCACGGCCTTCAGCTTGTCGGGCGCGATCTCGTTGCCCTTGCGGTTGGGGATCGCGAAGGCGTGACTGTCGGCCCACGTGGCCGGACGGGCGAACAGGACGGGGATCTGCACCGCGCCCCATTCGAAGCCGAGCTTGTTCTGCTTGGCCAGGTCGACCATGGTCGGCACTTCCCACACGCCGTTGATGTGCATGGCGGCCTTGCCGGAGGTGAACAGGGCGATCGAGGACTGGTAGCTCGAATTCTTCGGCGACCAGCCCTGGGCCACCCAGTTCGCCACGGTCGCCATGGCGGTCTTGGCCTTGTCGAGGTTGTCGCCGTCGAGCACCTTGCCGTCGGTCAGGAACGTGCCGCCCTGCTGGGCGAGAAGCGTGTACATGATGCGCCACACGGAACCGCCGTCCGGCAGGCCGTCGTGGATCGACAGGCCGTAACGGCCCTCGCCAGTGTCGGTGAGCTTCTTGATGGCCGCGTTGAAGTTGTCGAGCCCGTCGAGCCCCTTGGGCTTGCCGTCGTCGCCCAGCAGCCCGGCCTTCTTCAGCATGTCCTTGTTGTAATACAGAATGATCGAGTGGATATCGAGCGGCACGCCGTACATCTTGCCGTCCACGTGGGCCGCATCCCAGTCGGTGGGGAAGTAGTCGGCCTGGCCGAGCCCGACGCTCTTCAGGTCGTCGTCCGAGAAGGGCCGAAGCGTTCCGGTCGACACGCCGAGCGGCATGCGCGACAGGTGGTAGGTCATGATGTCCGGACCCTGGCCGATCGCGGCCGAGGTCTGCACCTTGGTGTAGAACGGCACGCCCCATTCGAGCGTGGTGGCGTTGATCTCGATGTCGGGATTGTCCTTCTCGAAGGCCGCGATCAACCCTTTCATGCGGACGCCGTCGCCGCCCGACAGGAAATCCCACCAGGTGACCTGGGTCTTGGCCTGCGCGACCACGCTCGATCCGAGCATCAGGGCCGCCAAGGCCGACGCCGCTGCGAGCCGCTTCCATGTGGCGTTCATCGACTTCCCTCCCTTTACGATCCCGGTTCGGTGCGATCCGATCGCTCCGTCTGGACTTGACCATCTTGGCGCGGCCGTGCTGGCGGAGCGGTCCAGAACCGGGATTGCGCTCCGCTGCGCCGGTTCTTCCCTCCGGCCCCGCTTTCATATTATCTTATACGAGGATTGTGTTGGGGCCGACGCGGCTTGTCAATCGCCGTCGCGGGCGGCCGGCGGGAACGGGCGGCGCAGCGTGGATGGCCGCGACGGGGGAGGGTTCGCCGGGATGCTTGAGCGCGAACTGCTGCCCGTCGGTACCCTGTCGGCCCAGATCAGCAAGATCCTGGGCATGCGCGTCGTGTCGGGCGAGTTCCGTCCGGGCGACATCCTGCCCATCGAGAGCGAGCTTTGCCGGCTGTACGGGGTCAGCCGCACGGTGGTCCGGGAAGCCGTGAAGGACCTGTCGGCCAAGCGCCTCGTCGACGTGTCGCCCAAGGTCGGCACCCGCGTCCTGCCATTCGCGGAATGGAACCTGCTCGACCGCGACGTCCTGAGCTGGCGCCTCAGCGCCCAGTTCGACGCCAAGATCATCGAGGACATTTTCGAGATGCGGTTGTGCTTCGAGCCGCGCGCGTCGTTCCTGGCGGCGCGCGACGGCACGGCGGAGGACCACGCCGCGATCGAGAACCGGTTCCAGCGCTTCGCGGTCTACCACGGCCGGCGGGACACCACCGAGGCGGCGTCCCAGGCCGATTTCGAGTTCCACCTCGCCATCATCCAGGCGTCGCACAACGGCCTGTTCGTGACGGTCGGGGCCGCGCTGCGGTCGGCGCTGCGCGTGTCGTCGCGCCTGCTGCAGGAGCAGGCCGCCGAACCGCTGGAGGATCTCGCCCTGCACGACAAGGTGCGCGGCGCCATCTCGGCCCGGACCCCGGACGACGCGGCCCGGGCCATGACCATGCTGCTCGAAGCGACCCGCGACCGCGTGCGGCCCTACGCGATGACCGCGAGCCGCTGATGCGCGTCGGGTCCCGCGATCCCGTTTCGGCTGCGGCCATCAACCGAGGGAACAAGGCCAATGACGATTGAACAGGCGGTGCGGGCGGAGGTGTCGCTCGACGGTGCGTGGGAGTTCCGGCACGAGAGCCACGCGGCCTGGCGCAGCGTGGTGGTGCCGAACCCCTGGCAGGCCACCTGCGCGGACCTGCGCGACACGGCCGGCCGGGCGACCTACCGCCGGGGTTTCGCCATCCCCGCCGGATGGCGGGACCGCGAGGTGGCGATCCGCTTCGGCGCCGTGAGCGACCTGTGCACGGTCGCGGTGAACGGCCGCGAGCTGGTGCGGCACGAGGGAGGCTACCTGCCCTTCGAGGTCGTCCTGCCCCCCGATCTGTGCCGGGCCGACAACGACCTCGTGGTCACCGCGACCCTGCCGACCAGCGAGGCGGAGCGCTACCCCGAGGGCCCCTTCACCGAAATCCCGCACGGCAAGCAGAGCTGGTACGGCCCGCTCGCCGGCATCTGGCAATCCGTGGTGCTGGAAGCGCGGCATCCCCGCCACATCGCCCATTGCGCCATCGTGGCGGACCGGACGAGCGGCCGCGTCGATGCCGCCGTCACCCTGTCCCTCGCCGCGCCCGGCGGGCGGGTGCGGCTGCGCGTCCGGGAAGCGGGCGGGGCCGCCGTGGTGGCCGAGGGCACCGTGGAGGCGCCGGGGCCTGACCTCCGGGCCACCCTGACGGTCGCGGACGCCCGGCCCTGGTCGCCCGACGATCCCGTGCTCTACGAGCTCGCCGCGGAACTGGTCGAGGGCGACACGGTGCTGGACCGTCGCATCGAGCGCTTCGGGTTCCGGTCGATCGAGGCGCGCGACGGCAAGCTGCTGCTCAACGGCGCGCCCTTCTACCTGCGCGGGGCGCTGGACCAGGACTACTACCCCGAAGGCATCTGCACGCCGCCGTCGCTCGCTTTCCTGGAGGACCAGCTGCTCAAGGCCAAGCACCTCGGGCTCAACTGCCTGCGCTGCCACATCAAGGTGCCCGACCCGCGCTACTACGAGGTCGCGGACCGGCTCGGCATGCTGGTGTGGACCGAGATCCCGAACGTGGAACGCTTCACGGACGCTTCCGCGCGCCGGCTGCGCGACACGTTCGAAGGCATCCTGCGGCGCGACGGCAACCATCCCTCCATCGTCATCTGGACCATCGTCAACGAGGACTGGGGGACGCGCCTGGTCGAGAACCCCGACCACCGGGCGTGGCTGGGCGAGACCTTCGACTGGGTGAAGGCGCTCGACCCGACCCGCCTCGTGGTCGACAACTCGCCCTGCCACACGAACTTCCACGTCAAGACCGACATCAACGACTACCACTACTACCGCTCGCTGCCGGAACGGCGCGAGGAATGGGACGAACTCACGGCCGAGTTCGCGGCCGGGGCGGACTGGACCTTCACGCCGCACCGCGACGGCACGCGCACCGGCCGCGAGCCACTGGTCCTGTCCGAGTTCGGCGTGTGGGGCCTGCCCCTGCCCGACAAGCTGCGCGGCCCCGACGGCCGCGAGCCGTGGTGGATGGAATACGGCGCGTTCTGGGGGGACGGCGCCGCCTACCCGCACGGGGTCGAGACCCGCTTCGCCGCCCTGCGGCTCGACCGCGTGTTCGGCAGTTTTGGGGCCTTCGTCGAGGCCGCGCAATGGCAGCAGTTCCGTAACCTGCGCTACCAGATCGAGTCGGTGCGCTCGCACCCGAGCATCGTCGGCTACGTGATCACCGAATTGACGGACGTGCACTGGGAAGCCAACGGCCTGCTGGACCTCGAACGCAACCCGCGCGTGTTCCACGACCGCTTCGCGGCCGTGAACGCCGAAACCGTGATCGTCGCCAGGCCCGAGCGCCGGGCCTTCTGGGCCGGCGAAACCGCGAGCATCGAGGTCACGGTGGCGGCGGGCGGGCAGGCGCTCCCCGAAGGAACCGCGCTGACCTGGACGATCGGGGCGCAGTCGGGCCGCGTGGCGGTTCCCGCGGTTCCGCCGATGTCGACGTCGGGGCTCGCGCGGATCGCCTTCGCGGTTCCCGCGGCCGCGCCGCCGCAACAGGCGGAGCTCCGCCTCACGCTCGCGGCCGGCACCGGCCCGGTGATGGCCTCGGCCGCGGTCGACCTGTCGTTCTACCGGCGGACCGAGGGTGCCGGATCAATCAAAGTCTCGACCCGGGACCCGGAACTCGGGTCCTATCTGGCCCTGCTCGGCTACCGCGTGGTCGACGACGGCGCCGACGTCGTGGTGGCGCGCGGCGTCGATGCGGCCGACGTCGACGCCATCCGTCGCGGCGGGCGGGTCCTCGTGCTCGCCGACACGCACACGTCCCGCCGCAACCTGCGCCTGGACGAGATGCCTCGCGAGCACCCGTTCCTCCGCGTGGTCGACGGCCGCGCCGGGCTCCCGGCCGCCAACCACCATCATTTCCCCGGCCTGACCCTGGTGCAAAGGCAGGACACGATGTGGCGCGGCGACTGGATTTCGAGCTTCGGCTGGATCCGCCGCCACGGCCCCTTCGCGGCGCTGCCGGGCGGGCCGCTGCTGGACCTGTCCTTCGACCGCGTCGTGCCGCGCGCCGTGCTCACGGGCTTCCAGCCCTGGGAATACGAGTCGCGGGTCCACGCCGGGGTCGTGGTCGGCTGGGTCCACAAGCCGGCCGCCACCGTGGGCGAGCGCTTCTTCGGCGCCGGCAAGCTCACAGCCACGACGTTCCGCCTGCTGCGCGATCGCCCGGGCGCCGACCCGGTCGCCGCCACGCTGCTGCACGCGCTGCTTCTCCAGGCCATGGCCTGACCCGTCCCGGCCGCGCGACGGCGGCTGGGTGCGCGCCGCACAAGCGCTTATTCCGGACGACAAGGGGCGCGAACCGGTTCGCGGCGATGAAAGCCTTCCTGCGCGTCCT
This sequence comes from uncultured Lichenihabitans sp., assembly GCA_964243125.1. Lineage (GTDB taxonomy): Bacteria > Pseudomonadota > Alphaproteobacteria > Rhizobiales > Beijerinckiaceae > Lichenihabitans. The sequence continues at coordinate 9,600 of CAXTEP010000110.1, forward strand.
CGACGCGGGATCGTTCTCGTCGGCGGCGCGCCGGATCGGCGTGAACCCGCTGACGCGGTCGGCGCACGGCCCGTCCACGACCGAGGCCGGGGAGGCCTCCGACGAGCGCATCCGGGCCTCGGTCACGGTATCGTGCTCGACGCCCGCAGTGTCGACCTGGTCCTCGAAGGCATCGCGGTCGCGCTGCGGCCGGTGTGTCGGATGCATCGGCCGCGGAGGCACCCGTGTCGCCCCGCGGCGCGACTGCGGTTCATTCCGCTTCGGAATGGCCGGTCCGGCGAGTCCCGGGGCGGCGCTGTGCCCGCGCGCTTGCGCATCGGCCCGGCCTCGGCTTCAATCCCGATCAACGACATCGGGCGCAGGAAACGATCCATGGACCGCGGGACGGCTCGGCGGCGCTTCGGTCCCGCGTTCGCATTGCTCGGCGTGTTTCTGGGCTCCGGCGGCGCGGAGGCGCTGGACTACCTGAGCGTCACGGTCCAGCCCGACCGGGCCGTGCCGGCCGCCTGCTTTCAGTTCTCCGCGCCGCTGCCGCGCGGCGAGGCGGACGCGCAGAAGTCATACGTCGACGTCACGCCCGCCGGCGACTACGGCCTGGAGCCGCGGGGCCGGGACCTCTGCGTCGCCGGCCTGAAGCATGGCAATCGCTACACGGTCCGGCTCAAGGCGGGGCTGCGGGCCGCCGACGGCACCGCGCTGCCCAAGGACGTCACCGTTGAGGTCGCGGTGCCGGACCGGCAGCCCCGCCTCGGCTTCAGCGGCGACAAGACCCTTCTGCCCTACGTCGAAGGCATCGGCCTGCCGCTCCGCAGCGTCAACGTCGCGAAGGCCCGCCTGACCGTCTACCGGTTCGGCGAGCGGGCGCTGGCGGACTTGGCCACGGCCGACTGGTTCCGCCAGGGGCTCACGGGCGACAGCCTGTCCCAGGT
>CAXTEP010000111.1:0-3935 GCA_964243125.1 uncultured Lichenihabitans sp.
GTTCCGGACGCGGTTCGCGGTGCCCCGCATCCTGGAGTTCTACGCCGCCACGGAAGGCAACGTGTCGCTCTACAACGTGGAAGGCCGGCCCGGCGCGGTGGGCCGCATCCCGCCGTACCTGGCCGCGCGCTTCCCCGTCGCGGTGGTGCGGCACGATCCCGCCACCGGCACGCCCCTGCGCGGCCCGGACGGGTTCTGCCGGCGCTGTGCCCGCGACGAGCCCGGCGAGATGCTCGGGCGCATCGCGGCCGCCGGCGCCGCGCGCGCGGGCCGTTTCGAGGGCTACACGGCGGCCGACGACACGGCCCGCAAGATGCTGCGCAACGTGTTCGCGGCGGGCGACGCCTGGTTCCGCACCGGCGACCTCATGCGGGTTGATCCCCAGGGCTACTTCTTCTTCGTGGACCGGATCGGCGATACGTTCCGCTGGAAAGGCGAGAACGTGTCCACCGCCGAAGTCGCGGCCGTGCTCGCGGCCTGCCCGGGCGTGCTGGACGCCGCGGTCTACGGCGTCGCGGTGCCCGGCGCGGAGGGCCGGGCCGGCATGGCGGCCCTTGTGACCGACGCGCGCTTCGACCCGGTCGCGTTGCGGGAATTCGCGGCCGCCCGCCTGCCGTCCTACGCGCGTCCCCTGGTGCTGCGCCTGTGCGACGGCTTCGCGGTGACCGAAACGTTCAAGACCCGCAAGGCCGACCTCGCCCGGCAGGGCTTCGACCCGGCCGTCGTGGCCGACCCGCTCCTGTTCGACGAGCCCGGGCGGGGCGCCTACGTGCCGCTCGACCCCGCCCTCTACGCGCGGATCGAGCGGGGAACCGTGAGGGTGTAACGGCAGGTGTTAGGTTGGCCCCAGAACTCTCCCCAACCCGCGCCGGACCCGCTACACCGTTCCCATGACGCAGGTCTTCGATGTCGCGGTGGTGGGGCTCGGCGCCATGGGCAGCGCCGCCCTGTGCGAACTGGCGCGGCGCGGGGTGCGGGCCGTGGGGATCGAGCGGTTCGAGCCCGGCCACGACAGGGGATCGTCGCACGGGGAAAGCCGGATCATCCGGCTGTCCTATTTCGAGCACCCGTCCTACGTGCCGCTGCTGCGGCGCGCCTACGAGAAATGGCGCGAGCTGGAGCGGCGCTGCGGCGACGCCATCCTGACCGCCACGGGCATCCTGGAAGCGGGCCGTCCGGGCTCCGTGGTCGTGGCGGGGTCACTGGCCGCGTCGCGCCTGCACGGGCTCGCGCACGAGGAGCTCGACGCTGCGCAGGCAATGCGGCGCTACCCCGCGTTCCGGTTTCCCGCCGACTGGTCGGCCGTGTTCCAGCCCGACGGCGGCTTCCTGCGTCCCGAACGGGCCATCGGGCGGTTCGTGGCCCTGGCGGCGCACGACGGGGCGGTGGTCCAGCCGCACACCCGCGTGCTCGACATTGCGCCCGGGGCCGGCGCCGTGACGATCCGCACCGATCGCGGGAGCGTGGAGGCAGGTGCCGTCATCCTGGCCGCGGGTGCCTGGATCGGGGCCTTCGCGCCCGACCTCGCGCCCCGGCTGACCCTCACCCGGCAGGTGCTCGGCTGGTTCACGCCCCTCGACCCGGCCTTGTTGGTGCCCGGGCGGTTTCCCGTGTTCCTGCTCGACGGCGGCGAGGACGGGCCCTACTACGGGTTTCCGGATTTCGCCGGCACGGGCGTCAAGGTGGCGGCGCACGGGCCCCGGGGCGTCCTGGCGTCGGCCGAAGACCTCCGGCAGGACGGCGGTGCCAATGACGAGGCCGAGCTGCGGATGATGCTGGAGCGGTTCATCCCCTGGGCCGCCGGGTCGTTGGCCCGGATGCGCACATGCATCTACACGCGGACCCCCGACGAGGATTTCGCCGTCGGCGTCCTGCCCGGCGATGCGCGCATCGTGCTGGCCTCGCCGTGCTCGGGACACGGGTTCAAGTTCGCGAGCGTCATGGGCGAGGTCCTGGCCGACCTCGCGCTCGACGGCCGGACCCGGCACGACATCGGCCGGTTCCGGCTCGACCGGTTCGGTCCGCCTCAGGCGGCCTGAGCGGATTCCTTGAGCGACGCCATGTCGATCACGAACCGGTAGTGGACGTCGTTCTTGAGCAGGCGCTCGTAGGCGCCGTTGATGTCCTGGATCCGGATCATCTCCACGTCGCTGACGATGTCGTTCTCGGCGCAGAAATCGATCATCTCCTGGGTTTCGGCCATGCCCCCGATGCCCGAGCCCGCGATGCTCTTGCGCCCGAACATCAGGTTCGCGCCCATGAGCGGCTCGAGGGCCGTGAGCGCGCCCACCAGGACCATGGTGCCGTCGAGCTTGAGCAGCGCCGTGTAGGGGTTCATGTCGTGCCCGACCGGGATCGTGTTGAGCAGGAAGTCGAACGAGCCCTTCGCCTTGGTCATCGCGTCCGGGTCGCGCGACACCAGCACCTCGTCGGCGCCGAGCCGCATCGCGTCCTTGCCCTTGTCGGGCGAGGTGGTGATCATGACCACGTGGGCCCCGAGCGCCTTGGCGAACTTCACGCCCATGTGGCCCAGGCCGCCGAGCCCGACCACCCCCACCTTCTGGCCCTTGCCGACCTTCCAGTGGCGGAGCGGCGAGTAGGTGGTGATGCCGGCGCAAAGCAGGGGCGCCACGGCCTTGAGGTCGAGCGTGTCGGGGACCTTCACCACGAAGCGCTTGTCGACGACGATCTGCTCCGAATAGCCCCCGAAGGTCAGCTTGTCGCTGCCGCGCTCGCGCCCGTTGTAGGTCACGGTGCAACCCTGCAGGCAGTACTGCTCCAGGTCGGCCTCGCAGGGGTCGCACCGGCGGCAGGAGTCCACCATGCAGCCCACGCCCGCGTAGTCGCCGACCTTGAGCTTCTTGACGTGCTCGCCGACCTTTACGACCCGACCGACGATCTCGTGGCCCGGCACCATCGGGTAGAGCGAGTTGCTCCAGTCGTTCCGGGCCTGGTGCAGGTCGGAATGGCAGACGCCGCAGAACAGGATGTCGATCTGCACGTCGTGCGGACCGGGTTCCCGCCGCTCGACCGCGAAGGGCGCGAGCGGCGCGTCGGCGGACTGGGCCGCGTAGGCTTTGACGTTCGTCATGGATGACTTTCCTCTTGCGACCCGGCGCGCGCGGGGCCGGCTGTCCTCACCGACCGCCACATTGGCAAGACTGCGCGTCGCCGCAAGCCCGAATGCGGCGGCCGGTCCCGAAAGGCCGGCTCAGGCCGGCTCAAACGTCATGGCGACGCCGTTGATGCAATAGCGCAGGTGGGTGGGGGGCGGCCCGTCGTCGAAGACATGGCCCAGGTGGCTGCCGCAGGTCGCGCAATGGACCTCCGTCCGCACCATGCCGTAGCTGCGGTCCGTCGTGGTTTCCACCGCGCCCTCGACCGGCTGGCCGAAGCTCGGCCACCCGGTGCCGCTCTCGAACTTCAGCTCGGTGTCGAAGAGCGGGGACCCGCAGCCCACGCAGGAGAACCGACCGGCCCGCTTCTCGTGCAGCAGCGCGCAACTGCCCGGCGCCTCGGTGCCGTGCGCGCGCATGACGTCGTACTGCTCGGGGGTGAGACGCTGCCGCCATTCGGCATCGCTCCGGGTCACGGGATAGGTCGCGGTCATGGTCACGGGCAATCTCCCTGGCGCAGGCATCCACCTCGGTCGACGTGACGGGCGCGCGCCTCGGTGGTGAACACCGGACTTGTTGGTCGGCCGCCGCTTCGTCAAGCCCGGCCGCGCGCGGCCGGGCCCGCGAAGCCAATTTGCAAGTCATGCGTTGAAGCGACGCGGCCACCCTCCGGCCGTTCTCAGGAGATGGGCTCATGTCGAACCACACCTACCGCGTCATCGAAGTCGTCGGGTCGTCCACCGAAACGATCGACGACGCCATCCGGCGGGCGATCGCGGACGCGTCCAAGACGCTGCGCCACATCGGCTGGTTCGAGGT
>CAXTEP010000111.1:4035-6817 GCA_964243125.1 uncultured Lichenihabitans sp.
GACCCCGCGCGCGTCCACCCGCGGTCGGAAGCCTTCATGATCGACGTCTTCACCTGCAACCCGGCTTCCGAGGATCCGTCCGGCGGCGGCTTGACGGAGGCAGGCCTGGGCGAGGTCCTCGCCGGCCTTCGCCTTTCGCGGGAGGTGACCCACAACATCCGATACAACGGGCGCATCCGGCACCTGCCGTCCCGGCGGGCGCTGGAGCAGGTTCTGGGTCACCTGTCGGCCGTGCTGTTCCCCAGCCACTACGGGCAGACCGACCTGACCGACGAGACGGTGGACGCCTTCGTGGCCGCGCAGCTCACGGACGCGGTGCGGCTCCTGAACGAGCAGGTCCGCCGCGACATCCTGAGCTCGCCCCGCTACGACGGCTTGACGCCCGCCGAGGTGAATGCCCGCGCGGCCTCGGTCGTCGCATCCTTCGCCAGGCAGCTGCCCGCGATCCGCGGCCTCGTGGTGAGCGACCTCATGGCGGCCTACGCGGGCGACCCCGCGGCCACCGGCTACCCCGAGATCATGCTGGGCTATCCCGGCATGATCGCGGTCCTGAACCACCGCATCGCCCACGCGCTCTACCGGCTGGACGCCACGCTTCTGGCCCGGCTCGTGTCGCAGATCGCCCATTCCCGCACCGCGATCGACATCCACCCGGGCGCCACGGTCGGCCACAGCTTCTTCATCGACCACGGCACCGGCGTGGTGATCGGCGAAACCGCCGTGATCGGCGACCGGGTGCGCCTGTACCAGGCCGTGACGCTGGGCGCGAAGCGTTTCCAGGCCGACGAGGACGGCATGCTGGTGAAGGGCATCGAGCGGCACCCCATCGTCGAGGACGACGTGGTCATCTACGCGGGAGCCACCATCCTGGGCCGGATCAGGATCGGCCACGGGTCGGTGATCGGGGGCAACGTCTGGCTGACCCAGAGCGTGCCGCCCCTGAGCAGCATCACGCAGGCGTCGCTACGCCGCGCCGAGCCGCAGCCTTCAGCGCAGCAGGGCCACGGCGCCGAACCAGAGCGCTAGCCCGGCCCCCAGGCTGAGGATCAGGCGCAGGCGGCCGTACCAGGGCGGCGCCAGGCCGGCCCGCACCAGGCGGAGGTCGACGGGTCCCAGGCCGAGCGCCAGCAGCCCGAGGGCCGCCAGCCGCAGGGGTTCGGGCAGCCCCAGCGCCGCCCAGCCCAGCAGCGAGGGGATCACCGCCACCGCGTACTGGCCCGCCATGCCGCCCTGGTCGGGGTGGCGCGTGGCGAGACCCCAGCGGATGCCCCCCAGAAACGACGCGATCACGGCCGCGTAGGTCGCCAGCGCCCCGTCGACCCGGGCCAGATCGGCGCCCCGGAGCGGCGCGGCCCAGCAGGCCACGGCCAGCCCCCAGAACGGGATCAGGCCGGCCAAGCCGAGCCCGAGCGGCGCGCCGGGGATGCGGGTCGCCGATCCGGGGTCGGCCGTGCCGTCCTGGGGGCCGCCCTGGTTGCCGGTCATTCCGGCCCCCGCCCGACCGCCGATCCGGCCGAAGTCCCGGGAGCCGCGATCCTGTCGGCGGCGTCCGCGGCGGTCCGGATGGGATCCGCCAGGGGCCTGACGGCGATCACGTCGGTCTCGTCGACGCCGGGGCGTTCCAGCGTGTCGAACTGGCTGTCGATCAGTGACACCGGCATGAAATGGTGCAGCCGCACGCGCAGCCGGCGGTGCGCTTCCTCGGGGTCCACGTCCAGGAACACGAACGCGAGACCCGCGCCCGCCGCGGCCCGGATACGCTCGCGGTAAATGCGTCGCAGCGCCGAACAGGCCACCACCAGCCCGGCGGGATGGGCCTCCCGATCCGCCAGCGCGGCCCCGATCCGGTCGAGCCAGGGCCAGCGGTCCTCGTCGGTGAGAGGGTGGCCCGCGTGCATCTTGTTGACGTTGGCAGCCGGATGAAGGTCGTCGCCGTCGATGAAATCGAGGTCGAGACGATGGGCCAGGATGCCGCCCACCGTGGTCTTGCCGCACCCCGAAACGCCCATCACCACCGCCGAGCGACGGACCGACGCTTCTGCCATCGAGGCTCCCCCGGAGCCGTCGTCCGCGGCCCCCGCGGCCTTTGTAGCCGCAACCGCCGGGGGCCGAAAGGCCGATCCTCGCCCGATCGCGGGCCTGCGGCGATCGCGCAGGAAGACCCGGCCGCGCGGAGAAGCTCCTCCTGGGGTTTGCGGCCGCGGCGGCCCATGCCATGACGCTTGCCGGCCCGACGCAGGGTCGCCATTGGTCCGAGGCGAAACATGCCGGTGCGGCTGATCCTGGTGTGCCACGCCGCAACGGCCGCCACGCGCGAGCCGGCCTTTCCGGATGACGAGCCGCTCGACCGCAGGAGCCTCGCTCGCCTCGGCACGCGCCCGCTCCGGGCCGACCGCGCCTGGACGAGCCCCGCCCTGCGGGCCCGCCAGACCGCGACGGCGCTGGGGCTCGACGCCGCGGTCGAGCCCGCGCTGCGCGACTGCGACTACGGCCGGTGGACCGGTCTGTCCCTCGCGTCCCGGCAGGCCGACGAACCCGACGCGGTCGCGGCCTGGCTGAGCGATCCGGAGGCGGCGCCGCACGGCGGCGAGCCGCTGAGCGCCGTGATGGCGCGAACCGCCGCCTGGTTGCGGGAGCTGGAGGAAAGCCACGGCCGCATCGTCGCAATCACGCATGCCGCGGTGATCCGCGCCGCGGTGCTGCACGCCGTCGGGGCGCCGGCCGCGGGATTCTGGCGGATCGACGTGGCCCCGCTCGCGATGGCCGAGCTCACGGGCCGCCC
>CAXTEP010000111.1:6917-10488 GCA_964243125.1 uncultured Lichenihabitans sp.
CCGCTTCAATACCCAAGGACGACATCGTGGACGCTCGAACCCTGCTCTGGATCACCGCCGTCATCATGCTGGCCGGCGGCCTGTTTCTTCTGATCACGGGAAAACGCCGGACGCCGTCGGAGGAACTCCACACCGTGTGCCACGGCATCGTGCCGCTGATCGCCGCCTGCTCGTACATGGCCATGGCGTCCGGGCAGGGTTCCGTGCTGCTGCCCGTCGATGGCGCCGCCGGGGTGACGCGCGTGTTCTATTACGCGCGCTACGCCGACTGGGCTTTCACGACCCCGCTGCTGCTTCTGACCCTGTCCAACACCGCCGTCCACGGCGGCGTCAAGCGGCCGGGCGCCATGCTCGGCGTCATCCTGGCCGACCTCATCATGATCGTCACGGCTTTCGCGTTCGGGGCCTCGGTGGTGCCCTGGCTGAAGTGGACGTGGTTCCTCGTGTCGTGCGCGGCCTTCCTGGGCGTCTACTACGTCATCTGGGTCTCGAACCTGCAGGCCAACGCGGCCGAGCGCGACGACGTGCGCTCGACCTACCGTCGCAACGCCACCATCCTGTCGGTGCTCTGGCTGCTCTACCCGGTCGCGCTGGCCGTGTCGCCCGACGGTCTCGGCACGATCAGCGAGGCCGCGGCGATCCTCGCCATCGCGGTTCTCGATGTGGTGTCCAAGGTCGTCTACGGCTTCATGACGGTCACCTCGGACGGCAGGATCACCGAACGCGACCTGGCCGAGCCGGCCGGCAAGTCGCCGCGGTCCATCCGCGCCGCCGCCTGAACCCGTGACGCTCGCGGCGCCCCTTCGCGCCGGCCGGCCGGTCACCCGGTTCGAACTCGGCCGGCCGCTCCTGATGGCGGGGCTGGCCGGCACCGCGATGCTGCGGCCCGAGGTGGGCACGATTGCGGTGCTGCTGGCCGTGATCGTGCTGGGGGTGCCGCACGGGGCGCTCGACGGCGAGGTCGCCCGCGCGGTGCTCCGTCCGCGCCTGGGATCGGCCTGGTTCGCGGTTTTCGCGCTGCCCTACCTGGCGCTCGCGGGGCTCGTGCTGGCGGCATGGCGGGTCGCGCCGCTGCCGACGCTGGCGCTGTTCCTGGCCGCGTCGGTCCGGCATTTCGGGACCGAGGAGGCTCCCGGCGCGGACGCGCTAGAAACGCTGGTGCGCGGCGGCCTGCCGGTCGCGATGCCGGTCTTGGTGCACCCGGTCGCCACGGCCGTGCTGCTGGGAACGGTGGCGGGCGTCCCCTTGACCGCGCCGCCCGCTTGGCTGGAAGCCGGGGCGCGCGGCTGGCTCGTCCTGGCGCTCGCCTGGGCGGTGCGGGCCGCGACCCACCGTCCGCGCGACCTCGTGGTTCCGGCCGGCCTCGCGGCCCTGTTCGCGATCCTGCCGCCGCTCACGGGCTTTGCGATCTACTTCGTCTGTGTCCACGCCCCGGCCCACACGGCCGCGCTGATCTGCAACCCGGGGCGGGCGCCCCGGGTGGTCGACCGGCGCAGCGCCACCCTTCTGGCCCTTCCGCTCACGGTCTTGACGGTGCTGCTCGGCGCCGCGCTGTGGCGGCTCTACGACGGGGACGCGGCGGACCGGCTCCTGGCGCTCACCATCCAGGGGCTCGCGGCCCTGACCCTACCCCACATGCTGTTCGAGGCCGTCCTCGATCGCCTGGGGCTGTAGCCCGGCCTCGTTATTCCCAGGCGGCCCGCATTTCGGTCCCGACCGCGGCCAGCGCCGCGGCCGCGTACGGGATCGTGCCGTCCAGGCCGAGGAAGTGGTGGATCATGCCGGGGTGGCAGGTGTGGCGCACCGCTACGCCCGCGCGGCTCAGCCGCGCCGCGTAATTCTCCGCCTCGTCGCGCACGGGATCGTATTCGGCCGCGTGGATCAGGGCCGGCGGCAGGTTCGCGAAATCGTCGGCTAGGAGCGGCGACACGCGCGGGTCGCGAGCGTCCTGGCCGGGCGGCAGATAATCGGCGAGGTCGCGGTCCATGGCGGTCCGATCCAGCATGTAGCCCTGGCCGAACGCCAGCCCCGACGGGGTCGTGCCCGCGAGGTCCAGCACGGGGTAGAGCAGGAGCTGGAAGCGCAGGGAACCCCGCGCGAGGTCGCGGGCCACCCCGGCCGCGAGCGTTCCGCCCGCCGAATCGCCGCCGACCGCCATCCGGGCGGGATTGATGCCGAGCGCGCCGGCCGCCGCCGCCACCAGGCGAACCGCCGCCGCGGCGTCCTTGACGGCCGCGGGGAAGCGATGCTCGGGCGCGAGCCGGTAATCCACCGACACCACCCGGCAGCGGCCGGCCTCGCCGAGGTGGCGGCATAGCGCGTCGTGGGTGTCGAGCGAGCCGGCCACGAGGCCGCCGCCGTGGAAGAAGACGAGGCCCGGCAGAGCCGGCCCCGGCGCGCCTTCCGGCGCGTAGCAGCGCACCCGCAAGGGGCCGCCCGGGCCCGCCAGCACGCGGTCCTCGGCCGTGCCGGCCGGCACCGGGCCGCGCCGCAGGCCCATCAGGGCCGCGAAGCGGCGGCGTCGCGCTCTCACGTCGTCCTGGCCTGCGTTCCCCGGGCCGGCCACCGCCAGCATGTCGAGCAAGCGCTTGGCGCGGGGGTCGAGCGGCATGCCGCGGCCTTTCCTGCGGGCCCGGTTGGCCCCGCGCCGGTCTACACTTCCGATGTTGACCGATCGTGATCCGTTACGGTTTGCCAAGCTCCGCGCGCTATCGTGCCGTCTCGACCCGCAAAGGATGCCGCCCGTGGCCGCCACCGTGAGAAGCAACGAGACGTCGCGCACCTGGACGTTCTTCGAGGATGCCTGGCACGAGGGCAACGTCGCCATCATGGGGCCCCGCACCCACGCGGCCTGGCTCGGCTCCACCGTGTTCGACGGCGCGCGCGCCTTCGAGGGGGTGGCGCCCGACCTCGACCTCCATTGCGAACGGATCAACCGGTCGGCCGCCGTCTTCGGCCTTGACCCCGGCGTGCCGGCCGAGCGCTGGATGGAACTCGCGCGCGAGGGCATCGCCCGCTTCGCGCCCGACGCGGCGCTGTACATCCGTCCCATGGCCTGGGCCGATGCCGGTGCGGCAGGCGGCGGCGTGCGGTTCGACCCGGCCTCCACGCGCTGGTGCCTGTGCGTCTACGAGGCCCCTATGCCCGACCCCGCGCGGGGCATGAGCGTGACGCTGTCGCGCTTCCGCCGGCCCACGGCCGAGACCGCGCCGGTCGACGCCAAGGCGGGCTGCCTGTATCCCAACAACAGCCGCGCGTTGGTCGAGGCGCACCGGCTCGGTTTCGGCAACTGCCTCCTGCGCGACATGCTGGGCCACGTGGCCGAACTCGCCAACGCCAACGTGTTCCTGGTGCGCGACGGGATGGTCTATACCCCGGCCCCCAACGGCACCTTCCTGGACGGCATCACGCGGCGGCGCGTGGTCGACCTCCTGCGCCGCGACGGCCTGACCGTGATCGAGACGAGCCTGGACTACGCCGCGTTTCAGGCCGCCGACGAGATCTTCTCGACCGGCAACTTCGCCAAGCTCATGCCCGTGACGCGGCTCGACGACCGCGACCTGCAGCCGGG
>CAXTEP010000112.1:0-3404 GCA_964243125.1 uncultured Lichenihabitans sp.
GCATGCTCGGCCGCCCCGGGCACCTCGCCGGCGGCCGGGGCGGCGCCGACGTCGAGCGACAGGACGTCGTAGCCGACGGTCCGGCCGTCGGCGCAGCGGACCTGCCGCGTGCCCAAATCGAGCCCCACCGCGCTTGCCTCGACGAAGCGCGCCCCGGCCGCCGCGGCGAGACGTTGCACGTCGACGTGCGCGTCCTCGAACCGGTACAGTCCCGCCACGAGGCCGGGCAGCATCCCCGAATAAGGCGTGAACCTGGCCCGGGTGACGATGACCAGCGCGACGCCGGGCGCGGGACGCCTCGCGAAGGACCGCAGCACCTCGACGTGGGCGTGACCCGCCCCGACCAGCACGACCGTGCGGCCGTCCTGCGCCGCGTTCACCATCGCGGCAGGCGGGCGAGCGCGCCCACGAGGCGCCGCGCCGCCGGGCCGAACACCGTCGGCCTGAAATGATCGCTCGCGGCCGTCTTGGCGACTTCGCCGAAGGTCGGGTAGGGCAGGATCAGCCGGGCCACGGCCCCGAGGCCGAGCTTGCGGTCCACGGCCAGGCACCAGAGCCCGATCATCTCGCCCGCCGCCGGGGCCAGGATCGAGGCGCCCAGGACCCGCGCGCCGCGGCCGACCGTCACCACCTTGAGCAGGCCCGCGGTGCGCCGCTCCGCGACCGCGCGGTCGTTGCGGGCGAGCGGCACGGTTCGCACGCTCACGCGGCTCCCGTGCCGCGCGCGCGCTTCCGCTTCGGTCAGGCCCACCTGGGCCAGTTCGGGGTCCGCGTAGGTGACCCAGGGAAGCGCCCGGTAGTCGACCCTGGCGGGCAGACGGAACGCGATGTTGCGGACCACGATGCCGGCCTGGTAGCCCGCCGCATGCGTGAAGCGCGGCCCGTCGATCACGTCGCCCAGCGCGAAGACGTGATGCCGGCTTGTGCGCAGGCGGGCGTCCACCGTGACGCCGCGCGCCGTGCTGGCGATTCCGGCCGCCTCGAGGTCGAGGGCCGCGACGGCGGGGACGCGGCCCGCGGCCACGAGGCAGTGGGAGCCCGTGACGACCCGCGTCCCGCCCCCCTGCTCGACAGTGAGGGCGACGCGTCCGGGCGCGTGCGCGACCCCTTGGACCGCGGCGTGTTCCAGCACCGTGACGCCGTCGGCGCGCATCGCGTCGCGCAAGGGCGCGACCAGCTCCGGCTCGTCGCGCGGCAGGATCGTGCCGCGCTCCACCACGGTGACCGGGACGCCGAGGCGGCGGTGGGCTATCGCCATCTCGACCCCCATGGCGCCGCCGCCCAGGATCAGGAGATGGGCGGGCCGGTCCCGCAACCCGAAGATCGTCTCGTTGGTGAGGACCGCGCCCGCGTCGAGGCCGGGGATCGGCGGGATCGCCGGGCGGGACCCGGCGGCCAGCACGAACCAGCGCGCCCGCACCCGCTCCGGGCCGACCGCGATCGTGCGGGCATCGACGAACCGGGCCGTGCCGCGCAGCACCACCACCCCGAGCCCTTCGAAGCGCTCCGCCGAGTCCTGCGGCGCGATGGCGTCGATCACGCCGCGGAGCCCGTCCTTGATGGCGTCGAAATCGACCGCAGGGGCGCCGTCCGTGAGCCCGGGCATGACGGGCGCGGTCGCGGCATGCACGCGCTTGGCCGCGGCCAGCAGCGCCTTCGACGGCACGCAGCCGCTGTTCAGGCACTCGCCGCCCATCGCGCCGTGCTCGACCAGCACCGTGGCGAGACCGAGCTGCGCGCATCCGGCCGCCACCGACAGGCCCGCCGCCCCGGCCCCCACCACGCAAACGTCGCAGCGCCGGTCCGTCATGGGCCTGCCCCGCCGCGGGCTCGACCCTTGGCGATCCTGAACGCGACCGGCAGGAGCGACAGGGCCGCGAGCCCGAGCAGCGCCGCCAGGGCGCCGGGCGACAGCAGGCCGGACAGGCTCGTCACGGTGCCGAGCTCCCGGCCGACGCTGTTATAGATGAAGGCCGCGGGCGCGATGCCGACCGCGGTGGTCAGCAGGAAGGTCGACAGGCGGATGTCGAACAGCGCGGCCGCGACGTTGACCAGGAAGAACGGAAACAGCGGCACCAGGCGGGCGAACAGGAGCACCTCCACCGCATTGCCCTGCACCCCGGACGAGATCTTCTCGTACAGCGGACCGGCGCGCCGCCGCAGCGGTGCTCCCACGGCGCTGCGCGCCACCAGGAACAGCGAGGCGGCGCCGAGCGTCGCGCCGATGATCACGAGGGCCGTGCCGAGCCAGCGCCCGAACAGGAAGCCGCCCAGCAGGCTCAGCACGGCCGCGCCCGGGAGCGCCACGGCGGCCGCCACCACGTAGGCGGCCACGAAGCCCAGCACCGCGGTCGCCGGATGCGCCGCCGCCCAGGCCTGCAGGTCCTGCCGCCCGGCCAGCACGCCCGGCAGGCTGAGCCACCGCGTCGCGCCCGACAGGACGGCCACGCCGGCCACGGCCACCATCAGGATGCCCGCGCCGATCGCGATGGAGGTGGTGCGGGTCAGGTGCGGGTCTCATGACGATGATGCGGGGGCGGTGTGCTCCTGCAAGGCAGGATGTCGGCCAAGATGCAAGTGCCTCATTGTCCCGGGTGGGGTGCCGCCACGACTGAAAGCCTGGCGAGCCAGCGAGTGATCCTGGCCCGGTTGACCCCGCCGTCTCCCAGGCCGAACTTCGAACGCGAATAAAGCGCCAGGGTCGATCCCCCCTCCGGCCGGTCAAGGAACCGCACCACGATCGTGTCGGGGAAGCCGAGCCGCGGGGATCGTTGGACATAGCGGTCCGACAGGGTCGCGTCGTCGGAAGCGACCTGGGCTACGTGCGGTTCGGCGGCGATCGCTCGCGCGAAAGCGGCGCGGAGGTCGCGCGCCGACATCGCGTAGGAGGCGGGCACGAGGTCGCCACGGGCCATGCAGAACCCGGGCGGACACGCCAGGGCGTCGTTGGGGGTGGCGCGACGCCGCAGGGTCTCGAACGCGACCGGCCCGAGGTCGGGATCGCCGCCCAGGCGCCAGAACCGGTCCGGACCGAGGGCCAGGAACGTGGTGGCGCCCGCGGCAAGTGGCAGCAGGCTCAACGCGATGATGGTCTTCCGCCGCATGGCAACCTCCCCAGGTTCGGTCGCGGGATACCCGGTCAGGGCCGCTCAGCACGAGGCCGCGGCACCGCGCGCGACCCGCGCCCGGTCGGCTGCCAGGAGCGCCAGGCCGGACGCTACGGATTGGAACGCGTTGCCGGTGTGCAGGCGCGCGGGGCCGAACCGGTCCACGAACAATCGCCGCACCGCCGGCACGTGCGATGTCCCGCCCGTCATGAAGACGGCGTCAATGTCGCCCGCCGCAAGGCCCGCGCCCGCCAGCGCCTCGTCGGTCGCGGCCGCGATGCGGGCGAGGTCGGGGGC
>CAXTEP010000112.1:3504-10484 GCA_964243125.1 uncultured Lichenihabitans sp.
CCGCGCCCGCCAGCGCCTCGTCGGTCGCGGCCGCGATGCGGGCGAGGTCGGGGGCAATGAAGCGCTCGAAATCGGCGCGCGTGACGGCGGCCCGCAGCGTCAGGCCCTCGGTCTCGAAGTCGAGCTCCGCCCGGTCGGCCTCGGACAGCCGGACCTTGAGGGCATTGATGGCGCGGTAAAGCGCGAAGCCCAGATCCAGGTCCAGGAAGGCGATCAGGTCCGCGATGCGGTCCGGGGCGTCGCTGGCGGCCGCCAAGCCCTTCAGCTCGGCCATGACCTTGGGGGTCTTTAGCCAGGACAGCTGGTGCCACTGGGCAAAGGCCGCGTGCACGTAGGCCGGGAACGGCAGCAGCTTGCCGAAGGAGCGGTAATGGCTGTTCTTGCCGAGGCGCGGCGCCACGAGGTGGTCGACGAGGCGGAAGTCGAACGTGTCGCCCGCGACCCCCACGCCCGCGTGGGCCAGCGCGCGACCGCGCAGGGCGCCTGCGCGGTCGCGCGCGAAGCGGATCACGGAAAAGTCGCTGGTGCCGCCGCCGAAATCCGCCACCAGCACGGTCTGGTCGGCCGCGAGGTCGCGCGCGTACCAGTAGGCGGCGCCCAGCGGCTCGTAGGCGAGATCCACCTCCGGCAACCCGGCCAGCGCGTAGGCGGATCGCAGGCGCGACACCGCGAGCGCCTCGTCGGGCCGCTGGCCCGCGAACACCACGGGACGGCCACCCATCACCGGCACGCCCGACAGGGCCGGCCGGTGGTGCTCCAGCAGGTGGTCGAGGAAGGTGGCCACCAACTCCTCGATCGTGAAGCGCCGGCCGAACAACCGCGTTTCGGAGAACGAGGCGGTGCCGAGGTAGGTCTTGATGGATTGCACGAAGCGGTGGTGGCCCTCGTGGCCGAGCGCGCGTTCCAGGGCCCGCGGCCCGCCGACGTGACGGAGCGTGGCGCCCGGGCTCCGGCCCTCGCTCCAGAACGCCAGCGCGGTGCGGAACACGTCCGTGGGCCCCGCGGCCGACGGCCAGGTCAGGGAACTGACCCGCCCGTCCTCGTGGGCCAGCGCCACGGTGGAGTTGGTGGTGCCGAAATCGATGCCGACGGCCTGGATGGGCATGAGGTCCCGTGTGCTGGGAGGCGGAAGCGGGCGCGGTCAGAGCTTGTTCAGGAAGCCCGCGAAGGTCATCAAGCCCTCGGGCCAGGGCCCGTGGCCGGAGTCGGCGTTCACGTGCCCGGCCTCGCCCGCGTCGACGAGCCTCGACCCCCAGTCGAGCGCCATGTTCTCGAGGTCCTCGTAGCGCGCGTACGGGTCGTTGCGGCTCGCCACCAGCACCGAGGGGCAGGGCAGGGGCGCGGTCGGGGTGGCCGCGAAGGCCGGGTCGATGGCGGGGATGGCGCGGATCGTGGCCTCGGAAGGCGGGCTGACCAGGAAGGCGCCGGCCACCGGGGCGGGCGCGTCCTCGGTCAGGGCCGCCACCAGCGCGATCACGCCCAGGCTGTGCGCCACCGTCACCACCGGCTGCGCGCTCCCGGCCAGCGCGGCGCGGATCGCCGCCACCCAGGCGGGCCGGGTCGGGCGATCCCAGGACACCTGCTCGACGCGCCGGGCCCTGGGCAGCTTGGCCTGCCAGCGGGTCTGCCAATGGTTCGCGCCCGAGTCGCCCAGGCCGGGCACGATCAGGATGGTGGTGTCGCGGCTTCGCATGGCAAGTTCCGGGTCGGGCGGCGCGGTCGTAAGGGGGCTGCGGCGGCGTCGCGGGGCCGACAGGGCAACCTTACGCCAAAACCACCGTTAGGTTCCGCAAAAGGGAGCTTCCCACATGATCCAACCACCACGGGCCGTCGCGGTTGCGGCCGCACTCCTCCTGGCCGGGGCTCCGGCCGCCTGGGCGCAGACCGCCAACGCGTTCTCGCCGTCGCAATCCTCGTCGGGCAGCGGCAATCCGGGCACGCCGCCGTCGAGCGGCAACGATGCCCAGGTCGGCACCACGCCGCGCGGGAGCGGTGCGGCGGATGTGGGATCGGCCTCGGCCGGCGACACCGCCACCGACCTCAGGATCGAGAAGCAGAACGACAAGATCACGTCGATCTGCAAGGGTTGCTGAGGATCGGGCCTCACGGCTCGTCGAACGTCGCGGGCGACCTCTTGCGCCCTGGTTCCCGTGGTCCCTCGACGAGCCGCACCACGGCGCCCCGCAGGGTCCGCACGTCCTGCTCGCTCAACATCAGGCGGTGCAGGATGTTGCGGAGGTTGCGCCGCATCAAGGGCTGCTTGTCGTCGGGCTTGAAGTAGCCGGCCCGGGTCAACTCCCCTTCGAGATAGCCGAAGAAGGACAGGACGTGGTCGCGGCGCGCGCGGGGCGGGCGCGGCGCTTCCGCGAACGGCAGCGCGGCCGCGCCCCGGCCGCGTCGCCATTCGTAAGCCATCAGCAGCACGGCCTGGGCGAGGTTGAGCGACCCGTAGGCGGGGCTCACCGGAAACGTCACGATGGCGTCGGCGACAGCCACCTCGTCGTTGTCGAGGCCCGTCCGCTCGGGCCCGAACAGGATGCCGTGCCGTTCGTTCCGTTCGGCCTGGCCCGCGGCGCTCTCGGCCATGGCGGCGTCGGGCAGCAGCACGCGCTTGCCCTGGCCGCGCTCGCGCGCCGTCGTGGCCCACAGGAACCGCAGGTCGGCCACGGCCTCTTCCAGGGTCGCGAACACCTGCGCGCTTTCCAGCAGCCCCGCGGCGCCGGACGCCGCCGCTTCGGCGGTCGCCCGGTGCTCGCCCTCGGGCGGCCAGCCCCCCTTGGGCCGCACGAGCCGCAGGTCCGACAGGCCGAAGTTCGCCATGGCGCGGGCCGCCGTGCCGACGTTCACGGCCAATTGCGGGCGCACCAGGATGACGGCGGGCCCGCCTTCCTCGGCCGGCTTGCTGCGATCCGTTCCGGCCCCGACCATACGCACTCCGCTTCTCCGCCCGACCGCGCTTCCGCGGCTTCCGGCCCGATGCTATAGCGGCCCCTCACCCCGACGCCACCTCACCCTCACGCGAGGCACGCCGCATGAACAAGATCAAGGTCAGCAATCCGGTCGTCGAGCTCGACGGGGACGAGATGACGCGGATCATCTGGCACCGAATCCGCGACACGCTGATCCACCCCTACCTCGACGTCGACCTGGATTATTACGACCTGTCGGTCGAGCATCGCGACGAGACGGGCGACAAGGTCACGGTGGACGCGGCCGAAGCGATCAAGCGGCACGGCGCGGGGGTCAAGTGCGCCACTATCACGCCCGACGAGGCGCGCGTTCAGGAGTTCAAGCTCAAGGAAATGTGGCGCTCGCCCAACGGCACCATCCGCAACATCCTGGGTGGCGTGATCTTCCGCGAGCCGATCATCTGCTCCAATGTGCCGCGCCTCGTGCCGGGCTGGACGCAGCCCATCGTCATCGGCCGCCACGCCTACGGGGACCAGTATCGCGCCACCGACTTCGTGGTGCCCGGCAAGGGCCGGCTGACCATGCGGTTCGAAGGCGACGACGGGCAGGTGATCGAGCGGGAAGTCTTCAAGTTCCCCGGCGGCGGCGTGGCGCTCGCCATGTACAACCTCGACGAATCGATCCGGGAGTTCGCCCGCGCGTCGCTGAACTACGGGCTGATGCGCCGCTACCCGGTCTACCTGTCGACCAAGAACACGATCCTCAAGAAGTACGACGGCCGCTTCAAGGACCTGTTCCAGGAGGTCTACGAGGCGGAGTTCAAGGGCAAGTTCCAGACGCTCGGCATCACCTACGAGCACCGGCTGATCGATGACATGGTGGCGTCGGCCCTCAAATGGTCGGGCGGCTACGTGTGGGCCTGCAAGAACTACGACGGCGACGTCCAGTCCGACACGGTGGCGCAGGGGTTCGGCTCGCTCGGCCTGATGACCTCGGTGCTGATGACGCCCGACGGCCACACCGTGGAGGCCGAGGCGGCCCACGGCACGGTGACGCGCCACTACCGCGAGCACCAGAAGGGCAAGGAAACCTCCACCAACTCGATCGCCTCCATCTTCGCCTGGACGCGCGGGCTGAGCCACCGCGCCAAGCTCGACGGCAACGACGACCTGGCGCGCTTCGCGACGACGCTGGAGACGGTCTGCGTCGACACGGTCGAGGCGGGCTTCATGACCAAGGACCTGGCCCTGCTGGTGGGACCCGACCAGCGCTGGCTGTCGACCACGGGCTTCCTCGACAAGGTGGACGCGAACCTCAAGGCCGCGATGGCGGCCTGAGAGGGGACGGTCAGCGCCCGGCGGCCCGCCACCGCGCCAGGACGCCGTCGATCCAGGCCCGCTGCGGTTCGAGCCAGACCGCCTGGGTGAGCAGGCCGCAGCGGCTCGTCCCCGCTCCGGCCGACCAGACCATCAGGGCCGCGGCCACGTTCCGGTCGGCCGCGAAGACCGGGCCGCCCGAGTCGCCCGTGCAGGCGCCCGTGCCCCGTCCGGCCGGATCACGGGCCCAGAGCAGCACCGCGGAGGGCGGGTCCCGCTGCTCGACCGACGCCACGCGCAACCGGCCAGCGCTGCGGGGATCGCCCTCGCGGGTGAGCCCAAAACCCGCGAGGCGGAAGCGGGTGCCGGTTTCGTGCGGGCCGGCGTCGCCGTAGGGAACGGGGCGGAACGGGGCCGGCAACGGCGCGGGGAGCCGCACCAGCGCCAGGTCGACCGAGCGTTCGCGGGTGCGGATCGCATCGGCCCGGTAAGCCGGATGGCGCTCCACCGCGGCCACGTCGAGCAGCACGGGGGCACCGTCGGGGGCGCGGTAATGGACCCTGACGGCGGCGCCGGGCGGCACGCAATGGGCCGCGGTCAGGATCGCGTCGGGCGCCACCACCAGCCCCGAGCAATAGCCCGCGAGCCCACCCCCGCTGTTCAGCACCATGATCACGGCGGAGCCGACCTCGTCGCCCGCCCCGGTCGGACCCACCAGGGCCCGGGCCGGCGCGAGGCCGAGCAGGCAGGCCAGGGCAGCGCCCGCCGCACGCCGGATCATCGGACCGGCCGCGCCCTCACCGGACCGGCACCTTGTTGAGGCTGCGGTCCACGAACGCGACCGCGTCCACGAGGCTCGACCGCCACAGCGCCCAGTTGTGGTCGCCGTTGGTGACGCGGAACTCCATCCACCGCCGGTCGGCCTGCATGGTTTCGAAGAACGCGATGGCGCCCCGCCACAGCAGGTGGCTGTCGTCGTCGCCCGTGGTCAGGTAGATGGGCGGCAGATAGCGCTTGGCCTCGATGTCCTGTTCGAGGAGCGTGAACACGTTGGCGTCGTTGAAGCGCTTGGGGTCGAAGGGCGTCCCGAAGGCGGTACCGAAATGCCGGCCGTCCGGCGGCGCGTCAATGCCGACCGTGACGGTGCTGGCGTCCGCTCGCTGGAAATAGGCCGGACTCGCCCGCAGGGCGTCGGGCCCCGCCGCCATGAAGGGCTTGGCAGGGACGTTCTGCCAGATGGCGGGTGACAGGGCCGCCACGGCGCCGTAGCGTTCGGGCTGCGCCAGGCCGAAGCGGAGCGCCCCGTAGCCCCCCATGGAGATGCCCGCCACGGCGCGGTGCAGCCGGTCGGTGCCGACCGGAAAAGCCTGTTCCACCGCGACCTGCAGGTCGTGGCCGATCGCGGTCGCGTAATTGCCGGGGCCGCCCACCTCCGCCGAATCGACGTACCAGGAATCGGACCCGTCCGGCATGACCACCAGCAGGGGCTTGATCTGCCGCTCGTCGATCATGCGGTCGAGCGTGGCGCGCAGGTCGCCGAGGCTCGCCCAATCGGCCGGGTGGCCGTGCAGGCCGTGCAGCAGG
This sequence comes from uncultured Lichenihabitans sp., assembly GCA_964243125.1. GTDB lineage: Bacteria > Pseudomonadota > Alphaproteobacteria > Rhizobiales > Beijerinckiaceae > Lichenihabitans. The sequence continues at coordinate 9,315 of CAXTEP010000112.1, forward strand.
TAGAGCACCGGCCAGCCGTCGTCCGGAGCGTCGCCCGCCGGCACGTAGACCTGGGCGGTCCGGTCCGCGTCGAGAGCCGCCGAATGATAGCTGAAGGGCCGGATAGCGCCCCCGGCTTCGGCCGCGCTCCCCAGCAGGACGAGCCCCAACGCCGCCGCCGCGAGCGCGCGTCCCGCCGCCGCGAAACCTTGCCGGAGGCGGGCCGGCTTCGCGGGATCGCCACCAGTCTCGGCACCGGACAACGACATCATGGAACGAACCGCATCAGGATTGACGACCGTCATGTCGGCGAGGCCCCCGGGCCAACACCGCGACCGCACGGGCGGGCCCGCCACATTGACCTTCCCGAGCTTGCCCGTGGCATGCGCGACGGCCTGGGACACCCGGACCATTCGGCGCACGACGCTCCGGGAACAGTGCGGGTCGGTCATTACATATAGGTGACGGCGGTCATCCGCGACACTCGCGTGACGGAATTTCAGGACAGGGTGCTGGCGATGCGGACGCAGGCGCGGGTCGTTGTGATCGGGGGCGGCGTGGTCGGCGTGTCGACGCTCTACCACCTGGTCAAGAAGGGGTGGACCGACACCGTCCTGATCGAGCGCAAGGAGCTGACCTCAGGCTCGACCTGGCACGCGGCCGGGCTGCTGCCGCTGTTCAACGTCAGCTATTCGGTCGGCCAGATCCACAAATATTCGGTCAACCTGTACCGCGACCTGGAGGCCGAGACCGGGCAGCCGGTCGGGTTCCGCCCCGTGTCCAACATCCGCCTCGCCCGCACGCCCGACCGGCTCGACGAGTACCGCTACTACACCGGCATCTCCAAGACGATCGGCGGCATCGAGGTGCGCTTCCTGAGCCCCGCCGAGCTCAAGGAAATCTGGCCGTTGTGCAGCACGGACGGGATCCTCGGCGCCATGCAGCACCCGCAGGACGGCTACATCCAGCCCGCCGACCTGACGCAGGCGCTGGCCAAGGGCGCGCGGGCCGGCGGGGGCGAGATCAACCGCAACACGGTGGTGACCGCCATCGAGCGGACGCGGTCGGGCGAATGGCTGGTCCGCACCGACAAGGGCGACGTCACCTGCGAGCACGTGGTGTCGTGCTCCGGCAATTTCGCCCGGCAGACCGGCCGCATGGTGGGGATCGACGTGCCCGTGATCCCGGTCG
>CAXTEP010000113.1:0-3752 GCA_964243125.1 uncultured Lichenihabitans sp.
GATCGAGCCCATGTGGTCGAAATGGGCGTGGCTCAGCACGATGTCGGTCACGTCGTCGGGGGCGACGCCCATCTCGGCGAGCATGCGCAGCGGCGACACCCAGTAGGGCACGTCGAACTTGACGCTCATGGCCTCGCCCGAGCCCTCGCGCATGAAGCCGGTGTCGCAGAGCACGATCCGGCCGGCGCTCCTGGCCAGCACGAAGGAGAAGGGCAGGTCGTGCACCTCGTCGGGCGGCGCGCCGTGGATCAGCCCCGACATGCGCTGCCGGCGTGAGCGGGCGAACTCGATCACGTGCACGTCCCACGGGGCGGCGGTTGCGGCGTCGGTCATGGTCAGCTTTCCGCGACGGAGCGGCCGAGGCTGGAAAGCCCGACCGCGACGATCAGGATGGCGCCCTGCAGCATGTATTGCGAGAAGGTCGGCGCCCCGAAAATATTCAGCCCGTTGAAGCCGAACGCGATGATGAGGGCGCCGATCAACGTGCCCAGCACGTGGAACTCGCCGTCGCGCAGCGTGGCCGAGCCGAGAAACACGGCCGCGAAGGCCGTCAGCAGGTAGCTGTCGGCGGCGCTCGCCGTGCCGCTGCCGAGCCGGGACGCGAGCAGGATGCCGGTGAGCGCCGCGCAGGTGCCGGAGATCACGAAGCCGAGGATCTTGATGCGGTCAACGTCGATGCCGGCGAGCCGCGCCGCCGCCGGATTGCCGCCGACCGCCTGGATCTCCTGCCCGAGCGCCGTGCGCTCGACCAGCACCCACAGCCCGCCGACGACGAGGGCCATCACCACGATGTTGTTCGGGATGCCGGAAAGCCAGCGGCCGAGCGACAGTTGCAGGAACGCCTCCGGCACGCCCGCCACGATGGGCACGCCGGCCGAATACGCGAACGCGAGGCCGGTCAGCATGGTGCCGACCCCGAGCGTCGCGATCACCGAGTTCACCCGCACCTTGGTGACGATGAGCCCGTTGACGAGGCCGATGACCGCGCCGGCCGCGAGCACCACGAGAACCGCCACGGGGATCGGCAGCTTGTTCGACACGATCAGCCCCGTGACCAGGATGCCGTGCAGGCTGGCCGCGAAGCCGATCGACAGGTCGAGCTCGCCGACCACCACCGCGAGCGTGAGGCCGGCCGCGATGATCATGGCGAGCGAGGCCTGGTTCAGCACGTTGGTGAAGTTGGTCACGGTGGGAAAGGCGCGCGGCGACAGCGTCGCGAAGGCCGCGATCATGGCAAGCAGGCCGATGATGGTGGCGTAGCGCGCGAAGAAGCCCAGCGCCGCCTTGGCGCGGGGCGACAGCCGGCGGCTCGGGCCCGCGAAGGCCCTCATGGCGCGGCTCCCGCGGGCCGCGCTTCGGCGTAGCTCGCCTCGATGATGGCGTTGCGGGTGAGGGCCGGGCCGGCGAGCTCGCGCACGATGCGCCCTTCCGCCATGACGAGGACCCGGTCGCAAAGGTCGGGCAGCTCGTCGGGCTCGGACGAGATCGCGATGACCGCCATGCCCCGGCGCGCCAGGTCGCGGATCAGGCGGTGGATCTCGCCGCGCGCCCCGACGTCGACGCCGCGCGTCGGCTCGTCGAGGATGAGGACCTTGGGGCCGCGCAGCAGCCAGCGGCCGATCACCACCTTCTGCTGGTTGCCGCCGCTGAGGCGCCCGACGGGCGTCTCGATGTCGGGCGTCTTGACCGCGAGGTCGCGCACGGCCGCCTGGGCCAGCGACCGGCGCCGGCGGCCGTCGATCAGCGGCAGGGCCCGGCCGCGGACGATGCGGCTCAGGTTGGCGAGCTGCAGGTTGAAGGCGACGCTCTTGGCCAGCAGCAGCCCTTCCGCGCGCCGCTCCTCCGGCACGAGGCCGAGCCCGGCCCGGACCGCCGCGGCCGGCGAGCGGGGCGCGAAGGCCCGGCCGTCGAGCGCCATGGTGCCGGCGTCGGTCCGGTCGGCCCCGTAGATCAGGCGGACGAGCTCGGTCCGGCCGGCCCCCACGAGCCCGCCGATGCCGAGCACCTCGCCGCGCCGGAGGTCGAAGCTGACGCCGGCGACGCGGGGGTGCCGCGCGAGACCGCGGACGCTCAGCGCGACAGGTCCCGTGGCCGGCGCGGCCGTCGGCCCGGCGGAACCCCCGACCGCGCGTCCCACAATCGCCTGCACCAGCGCAGCCCGCGTGAGCTCGGCCCCGCCGATCTCCGCCACCGAGCGCCCGTCGCGGAAGGCCGTCACGCGGCCGCAAAGCCGCAGCACCTCGTCCAGCCGGTGCGACACGTAGAGCACCGCGACGCCGGAACCAGACAGGTCCTCCACGATGCGGAACAGCTTCTCGCCTTCGGCGGCCGACAGGGACGCGGTGGGCTCGTCCATGACGATGAGGCGCGCCTTGCGGACCAGCGCCCGGCAGATGTTGATGAGCCACCGCTCGGCCGTGGACAGCCCCTTCACGGTGGCGAAGAGCGGCGCCGTGATGCCGACCCGCGCCGCCACGGGCGCGACCTCGCGGGCCACCGCGCGCCAGTTCACCACGCCGAACCGCGCCACCTTGGGCAGGCCCAGCATGATGTTCTCGATCACGCTCATGCCCGGCACGAAGGCGAGCTCCTGGTGGATGAAGGTCATCCCGAGCGCGCTCGCGTGAGGGGGCGTCGGGATCGCGGCGGGCCGGCCGTCGACGAGGATGCGGCCGGCATCGGGCTGGGTGAGGCCCGCCAGCACGCGGATCAGCGTCGACTTGCCGGCTCCGTTGGCGCCCACGAGCCCGTGCACCTCGCCGGGCACGATCGACAGCGACACCCCCTTGAGGGCCTGCACGCCGCCGTAGCTCTTGGCGATGCCCTCGGCCGTCACGAAGGGCACGGCTCCGGGCGGCTTGAGCGGGTCGTTCGGCTCCGGCCCGAGCACGCGGGCGTTACTGCCCGCCGGCCCCGTCCGGATGCGCCTTGAGGAAAGCCTCGACGTTGTCCCTGGTGACCAGCACGGCCGGCACCTCGACGGCCTTGGCGGCCCAGGCCGGCCCCGCGGCTTTGATATCCTTGAGGAGCTTCACCATCTGGTAGCCCTCCTTGTAGCTGTCCTCCCAGGCCGTCGCGGTCATGTGGCCGTTCTTGATGTTCTCGATCGCCTGGGCGTTGCCATTGACGCCGTAAACCCCGACGTCGTCGCGCCCCTGCTGGCGCAGCGCCCCGATGGCGCCGATGGCGGGATCGTCCCAGCAGCCCCAGATGACCTGCTTGCCGTTGCCGGCCGGGTGCGACGCGAGCCAGGCATTCGCGTATTGGGCGCCGTCCTCGAAGTAGCCGGGGATGCGCACCTCGTTCTTGGTCACCTTGGTGCCGCTGGACTTGGCCAGCACCTGGTCGAGCAGCGTCTCACGGTTCCGGCACACCTCGCCGGTGCGGTACGTCAAGGCGAGCAGGTCGCCGTCGCGGCCGAGGTCCGCCATCATCCTGTCGATCACGGGCTGCGCAATGGGCGCGCCGGACCCGTTGGTGGCCGCGACCGAGCCACCCAGGCCGCCGCCCCAGGTCACGACCGGAACGCCCGCGTCCTTGGCGGCCGCCAGGCCGGCCCCGATGGCCGACCAGGGGAACACCATGTCCACGATGGCTCCGGCGCCGCGCCCGGCGAAATTCTGGATGGCGGCGTTGGCCTGGTCGGCGCTGCCTGCCGCGTCGATCACCGACACCGCCCAGCCGTCCTCCTTGGCGGCCGCGGTCGCGCCCGCGATGTAGCGCGCGTTGTTGGCCTCGTTGGCCGTGATGGA
>CAXTEP010000113.1:3852-6896 GCA_964243125.1 uncultured Lichenihabitans sp.
CAGCACCGCGGTTGCGGCCAACATCACGGATCGCAATCGTACCATGTCATCCTCCCGAGGCGTGCAGCGAACACGACCTAACCGTTTTGCCGCATTCTTTGCGGAATTCGCGGATGTCCGCAAGCGTGTTCTGCTGGAAGGTGGACAAGGCGTGTGCGTTGCTTCAGCTTACAGCGGCGAAACGGTTCGCCGAGATTGACGTTGGCCACCATCAGGGATGTCGCGAAGGCTGCCGGGGTTTCCACCGCGACCGTGTCGGCCGTCGTCAACGAGACGGCCTTTGTCAGCAGCGAATTGCGCGCGCGCGTCACTGCCGCGGTCGCGCGGCTCGACTACGCGCCCCTGTCGGCGGCCCGGACCCTGAAGAAGGGACGCAGCCAACTCATCGCCCTCGTCGTGTCGGACCTCGCGAACCCGTTCTTCGCCCGGGTGGTCCACGCCGCCGAGGCTGCCGCGGCCGCCTGGGGCTACGCGCTCGTGGTGTTCAACAGCGACGAGAAGCCCGAGAACGAGCGGCGCGTCCTGGCGCGCATCCGGTCGCTGTCGTGTGACGGCATCGTGCTGGTGCCCGTCGACGCCCACCCGCGCGCCCAGCACCGCGACGAGGACGGCCGCACGCCCCCGCTCGTCCATTTCGGCAGGACCACGGACGGGGGCCGCTCGGACAGCGTGACGATCGACAACGTGGCCGCCGGCCGGCAGGTCACCGATTACCTGCTCGACCTCGGCCACACCGCCATCGGCACCATCGCGGGACCGCCGCACCTCACCACCGGCCGCGGCCGCCTGCAGGGTTTGTCGGAGGCCATGGCGGCCCGCGGCCTCGCGCCCCGGGACGCGCATGTGCGGTCGGGCGAGTTCCGGGAGGACGTGGCCTATTCGGTGGCGCGCGAGATGATCGACGGACCCCATCGGCCCACGGCCCTTTACGCCGCGAGCGGCGTCATGGCCCTGGGCGTGATGCGGGCCCTGGCCGACCTGGGCCTCCGCTGTCCGGACGACATCTCGATCGCTTCCACGGACACGATCCCGGGCATCGGGGCACTGCGGCCGCGGCTGACCCGGACCGAGCATCCCGTCACCGAAATGGTCAACGAGGCGCTCCGGCTGCTGAACGACAGGATGGCCCGCAACGCCCGCGGCGCCCCCCGCCACGTCGTGTTCCAGCCGTCCCTGATCCTCGGCGACAGCTGCCGCCCGGCGCGCAATCACCCGCATGCCCCGGCGCAGCGCACGGCGCCTTGGCCCCCGCGTCCGCCGTGACACGCGCTCGCTCCCCGTCGGGGCCGAACGCGAGGACCCCGAAGGCGGCAACGCCCGTTGGCGAGCCCGAGCGTCTTGTTCCAGCCTCAATGAGGACCGACACACGCGCGGCCGGTCGCGCTCGTCCTCAAGGATGCCGCCGGCACGGCGAGGAGTGTCTGTTTGAAAGCGGTTCGTTGGAACCCCGCGAGCCGCGGCGACACCTACGCGTATTACGCCCATCTCCGGCGCCACTCGCCCGTCATCCGGGCCAAGATCCCGACCAGGGGGACCGGATGGGTGGTGACACGCTACGACGACGTCCTGCGCGTGCTCAAGGATCCCCGGTTCTCGGTCAGCCACCACAACGCGTCCCGTCCGCCCCTGTTCGGCTTCGGCGGCCGCTTCGCGCCGCGGCTCATCAGGCTGGTGGGCAGTTCCATGGTCTGCGCCGACGATCCGGCGCATGGGCGCCTGCGTCGGCTCGTGTCGAAGGCGTTCACGCCGCGCTCGATCGCCGACATGGAAGGCTGGATCGAGGGCATCGTGCACGCCATGCTCGACGACCTGGCGGGCCAGAACACCGTGGACCTGATGGGTGCCTTCGCGGTGCCGCTTCCCTTGCGGGTGATCTCCGAGATGCTTGGCGTGCCGGAGCCGCTGCGCCTCGCGTTCCACGACCAGGTGGTCCGCCTGATCGAGGTCAACGACCGGCCTGTCAGGCGGGCCGTCCGCTGGATCCCGGCCATGCCGAGGCTCCTCCGGTTCTTCGAGGATCTCATCGAGCTGAGGCGCCGCGAGCCCGACGACCGTCTGATCGCCCGGCTGATCGCGGTCGAGGACGCCGGCGACCATCTCAGCCGCGACGAATTGATCGCCATGGTGTTCCTGCTGCTGTTCGCCGGCCATGAGACGACCGTGAACCTGATCGGCAGCGGGCTCCTGGCGCTGCTGGATCACCCGGACCAGATGGCGGTGCTGCGCGCCCGCCCCGACCTGATGGACGGCGCCGTGTCGGAGATGCTCCGCTTCACGAGCCCGGTCGAGTTCGGCACCATGCGGTTCGCGACCGAGAGCGTGGTCATTGGCGACGTCACCATCGGCAAGGGCGAGATGGTGGTGGCCTTGCTGTCGTCGGCCAACCGCGACGAGGCAACCTTCGCGGACGCGGACGTGCTGGACGTGACCCGGACCGACAATCGTCACGTGGGGCTCGGGTTCGGGCTGCACTATTGCCTGGGCGCCGTGCTGGCGCGGCTTGAAACCAAGATCGCCCTGAACGCCCTGCTGCGGCGCTTTCCCGACCTGCGCCTCGCGGTTCCGCGCCCCGAGATCAGCTGGCGCCGGTCGAGCGGACTGCAGGGTGTCGAGCGCCTTCCCATCGCTCTCGGCACCGGTCGCGCGCGGGACTGAGCTCCGCGCGGGCCGCGTGCCGCCGCCCGTCCTCTGTGGGCTGCCGCCGGCCTTGCCGGAAGCAGGAGGAAGATCGCGACGATGGCAAGCACGATCAGGTGCCGGCCGCGTCAGCCGCAGCTTGACCGGCGAAAGTTTCAGGACGACGGCCGGCTGGTTCGAGGTCGCGGCTCGCACGTGAGCCGGGCCACGGCGGTGCGGGCGGCCGTCGAGGGCGTCGAGGTCGCGTTTGCGGCGGCACCCCGGTGGCAGGCGGTCGGTTTGAACTACTGCCGGACGGGTGATCGGCGCCGCCTTCCGGATTCGGCCTGTGCTGGCGAGCCCGGCGCCTCGATCAGTTATCCGGCCCGCAGCATCGTTTGAACCGCCGCCTCGAGCGCCCGTGCCGC
>CAXTEP010000113.1:6996-10409 GCA_964243125.1 uncultured Lichenihabitans sp.
CCTCCGATCCGCCGGCCTCCCGGCGGATGATCACCGCGTCGAGCTCGCCATCGTCGAAGGATGCACGGACGTGATGCGACATGCCGAGCCGCAGCTCGATGGCGCTCCGGGGCAGAAGCGCGGCGCGGACGTGGCGGATGACATGCTCCAACCCGGTCCCGAGCGCATGGTCGCTTGCTCCGATCGCGAACCGCGTCACCGGCTCGCCATCAAGGCGCGCAGCCTCGTCGTGCGCCGCCATCAGCGCGCGCGCCTTCGGGAGGAACGCGACCCCGTCCGTGGTCGGACGGACGAAACGGGGGGTGCGCTCCAGCAGCCGTCGCCCAAGTGCCGCTTCCAGTCCCTTGATGCGGGCACTGACCACCGGCTGCACGGTGCCGGCCGCTTCCGCGGCCCGGGTCAGGTTGCCGAACTCCACCGCGAGGATGAACAGCCGGATCGAGGCGAGGTCGAGCACGATCGTGTTCCGCTATGATGAGAATTGCCACTCGTAACATTCCACTCCGTGGCTGAGGAGCGCAGATCAGGGAGGCGATCAACGCCGAGGAGTTTTCCCCAATGCCCATGATCACCGTCCGCTACGTCACGCCGTCGCCCCGGGCCGATCTCAAGGGCGCGGTGTCCAGCCTGGCGGCTCGGCTCGGCGCCGAGCAACTCGGCAAGGACCCGAACGTCACGGCCGTGCTGGTCGAGGAGGCCGACCCGCAGGACTGGTTCATTGCCGGCAAGCGCCCGACCGAGGCCGGGCTGTCGGCCTTCTGGCTGGACATCAAGATCACCGCCGGGACGAACATGAAGGCCGACACCACCTCCTTCGTGCGCGCGGCCTTCACCGGCATGGAGGAACTGCTCGGGCCGCTGCACGAGGAATGCTACGTGTTCGTGCACGCCGTCGACGGCGACGCCTACGGCTACGGCGGTCGCACCCAGAACGGCCGGTGGGCTGTCGCGAACCCCGGATAGCTCTGATGGCCGGCGCACCACCCCTTCCGGAACCGGGTGGCGGTCTCAGGTCACCCGAATATCGACCGCAGGACGGCGAGGACGTAACATGCTTCCCTGCGCGCCGACGGTGCTGACGATCATGCGTCCGAAGCGTCGCCATCGGGGAGGCAGACCGTGGCTGAGATGAGGGCGGTGCGGTTCGACCGCTACGGGGATCTCGACGTGCTCGACCTGCGCGTCGTGCCACGTCCCGCCGCCGCCGCCGGGCGGGTGCTGGTGAAGGTCGAGGCGGCCGGGATCAATCCGGGCGAGGCGGCGATCCGCAAGGGGCTCCTGCACGAGCGCTGGCCGGCGCGCTTCCCGTCCGGGCAGGGGAGCGATTTCGCGGGTGTCGTGGCGGAACTCGGCGAGGGCGTTTCAGGGTTCAGGCCCGGCGACGACGTTTTCGGCTTCACCAACGAGCGGGCGAGCCACGCGGATTACGTGGCGGTCCCGGCCGGGCAGCTGACCGCCAAGCCCGCCGACGTGCCGTGGGAGGTGGCCGGCAGCCTGTTCGTCGCCGGCACGACCGCCATCGCGGCGGTCCGCGCAGTCGGCCTGACCGCGGGCGACACGGTCGCGGTGGCGGGCGCGGCCGGGGGCGTCGGGACCATCGCGGTCCAGCTGGCCAGGCGGGCGGGCGCAACGGTGCTGGGCATCGCCGGCCCCGCCAACGACGGGTGGCTCTAGGGGCGCGGCGTGGTCCCCGTGAACTACGGGGACGACCTCGCGGGTCGCCTGACGGCCGCGGCCCCGTCGGGCCGGATCGACACATTCCTGGACTTCTTCGGCGGCGGATACGTGGAACTCGCGGTCGACCGGCTCGGCATCGATCCCTGGCGCGTCGACACCATCATCGACTTCGCGGCCGCCGAAACCTTCGGGACCAGATCGGCCGGCAGCATGGATGCCGCGAACGTCGAGGTCCTGGCCGAACTGGTCGGCCTCATCGAAGCCGGACACCTGGAGGTGCCGATCGCGAAAGTGTACGGGCTCGAGGACGTCCGGAGCGCTTACCGCGACCTGGAACAGCGCCATACGCGGGGAAAGATCGTGCTTCGACCCTAGCCGTGGCCCGCCGGTGCCGTGCAGCGAGTGTGATCGGGACGGTTCGAGCAGGGGCTCCGGCGAGACGGGACGGCGGCGATCGTCCCTGGCGCCGGCCGGCGAGGAGCGGTCGAGTTGCTTGGGATCGGCCGGATGAACGCGGAAGCCGCGTTCCAGCAGGTCTTTCACCACGGATCCTGCAGGCCATAGCCGTTCGTGTCCCGAGCCTTGCCGCGGTCAGCTCGCTTGATCCGGACGGAATCCCCGCCCATCCGTATCGTCTACCCCGCGCCGATCAGGCGCACGGCGGCGTCGCGCTCGAACAGGTAGAGCAGCCGGCGCAGGGCCTCGCCGCGCGGCGAGGCCAGCGTCGGGTCGTCAGCGTAGAGCGCGACCGCCTCGTCGCGGGCCTCCGCCAGCAGGGCGCCGTGGTGGTCGAGCTGGGCGACCCGGAAGGTCGGCAGGCCCGACTGCCGCGTGCCGATCAGCTCGCCCTCGCCGCGCAGGCGCAGGTCCTCCTCGGCGATGCGGAAACCGTCCTCGGTGTCGCGCATCGTGTTGATGCGGGCCGCGGCCGCCTCGCCGAGCGGGCCCTTGTAGAGCAGCAGGCAGGACGAGCGCGCCGCCCCTCGGCCGACGCGGCCGCGCAGCTGATGGAGCTGGGCGAGGCCGAACCGCTCGGCGTGCTCGATCACCATGATCGTGGCCTCGGGCACGTCGATGCCGACCTCGATCACCGTGGTGGCGACCAGCACCTGGGCGGCCCCGCTCGCGAAATCCGCCACCGCGGCGTCGCGCTCGACCGCCTTCATCTGCCCGTGCACGAGCCGCACCTTGTCGCCGAAGGCCTCGCGCAGGGCCGCGAAGCGGGCTTCGGCCGCCACCAGGTCGACGGCCTCGCTCTCGTTGACCAGCGGGCACACCCAGTAGACACGGGCCCCGCCCGCGAGCGAGCGCGCCATGGCTTCGATCACGCCCTCGAGCCGTTCGACGGGAGCGCCGCGCGTGTCGATGGGCCGGCGGCCGGCGGGCTTCTCGCGCAGCGCCGACACGTCCATGTCGCCGAACAGGGTCAGCACCAGCGTGCGGGGGATCGGGGTCGCGGTCATCAGCAGCATGTCGGCGGCGCGGCCCTTCTCGGTCAGGGCGAGGCGCTGGGACACGCCGAAGCGGTGCTGCTCGTCCACCACGATCAGCGCGAGGTCGCGGAACTGCACCGCCTCCTGGAACAGCGCGTGGGTGCCCACCACGATCTGGATGGCGCCGGTCGCGAGCGCGTCCAAGGTGCGGGCGCGCTCGGCGGGCCTGTCGCGGCCCGTGAGCAGCGCCACCGTGATGCGGGCTTCGGCGGCGAGCCCCGACAGGCGCTCGAAGTGCTGCCG
>CAXTEP010000114.1:0-1331 GCA_964243125.1 uncultured Lichenihabitans sp.
GCGCTACGGCGCGGCCGTTCCCGGCCAGGGGGTCTCGGGCACGGGCGTCAGCGGGCCCTTGCGGGCCGCCCAGGACACGAGGTTGTCGACCACGAGCCGCCCCATGGCGTCCCGCGTGTGCTGGGACGCGGAGCCGACGTGCGGCAGCAGCACCACGTGGTCCATGGCGAGCAGCGCCTCCGGCACGTGCGGCTCGTCCGCGAACACGTCGAGCCCCGCTCCCCGGATCGTGCCCCGGCGCAGGGCCTCGACCAGCGCGTCCTCGTCCACCACCGTGCCGCGCCCCACGTTGATCAGGATGCCGTCCGGCCCGAGCGCCCGGAGCACGGCCGCGTCGATCAGGTTCCGGGTCGCGGCCCCGCCCGGCGCCACGGCCACCAGGATGTCGCAAGCCTCGGCCAGGCCCGCCAGGGTGGGGAAGAACGGGTAGGGCACCCCCTCCTGCCGCGACCGCCCGTGATACACCACCTTGAGGCCGAACGCTTCGCAGCGGGACGCGATGGTCTTGCCGATCCGGCCCAGCCCGAAAATGCCCGCGGTGCGGCCGCGCAGGCTGGCCGACAGCGGAAAAGGCTGCCGGGTCCAGTGGCCGGCCCGCAGGTAGCGCTCGGCGGCCGGCAATTGCCGTATCGCGTTCAGGATCAGGCCCAGCGCGGTGTCGGCCACCTCCTCGTCGAGGACGCCGGGCGTGTGGGTCACCACGATGCCGTGCCGGCCCGCCCAGGCGGCATCGATGTTGTCGTACCCGACCCCGAAGCCCGCCACGATCTCCAGCCGGGGCAGCCGTTCCATCAGGGCCGCGTCCACCGTGGCGTGCCCGGCCACCGCCACGGCCCGGATGCCGGGCGCGACCGCGGCGAGCTCGGCCTCGGGGTCGGCGGCCTCCCACAGCCGGACGAGGGGAAAGTTCGCGTCCAGCGCCGCCGTCACCGACGGCAGCATGGGCTTGGGCATCAGCACCGGCAGGGACATGCTCATGGACGGCTCCGCGAAGGCTCGCTGGCGGCGGGTGGGGTGAGGCGCGTGACGTGGCCCATCTTGCGGCCCGGCCGGGCCTGGGCCTTGCCGTAAAGGTGCAGGCGGGCGCCGTCCTCGGCGAGCAGCGCCGGCCAGACCTCGACGTCGGCGCCGATCAGGTTGCGCATGACCGCATCGCCGGTCCGCCGGACGGAACCCAGCGGCCAGCCGCTCACGGCGCGGACATGCTGCTCGAACTGCGACGTCGCGGCGCCGTCGAGCGTCCAGTGGCCGGAATTGTGGACCCGGGGCGCGATCTCGTTCACCACCAGCCCTTCGCCCGCGGGGCGGCCCGCGTCGGGCACGACGAAGAG
>CAXTEP010000114.1:1431-10206 GCA_964243125.1 uncultured Lichenihabitans sp.
GGCCGCACCGGCCGCACCCGCTCCAGGATCGCCACCGTGCCGGCCGGCACGTTCTCGAACTCGTAGGTGACCACGTCGACCGCGGCCGCGAAACCCGTCAGGGCCGCCTCGTCGTCGTAGCGCCCCACCGTGCGGGCGGCCGATACCGCGAAGGCGGGGCTGTCGGGCTCGGGCGCGTAGATGTGGGCCCGCAAGCCCAAGGGGGCCGCGGCCAGGGCCAGCATCCGGGCGAGCTGGCCGCCGCCGAGGATGCCGAGGGTGGCGCCGGGGCTGAGCACCGTCACGGGGTCACGCCTTGTTCGGGGTCAGCGCGACCGCGGCCGTTTGGGCGGCGCGCCACGCGTCGAGCCGGTCGGCCAGCGCGGGATCGTTCAGGGCCAGCACGCTCGCGGCCAGCACGGCCGCGTTGACGGCCCCGGCCCGGCCGATCGCCAGCGTCCCCACCGGCACCCCGGCCGGCATCTGCACGATCGACAGCAGGCTGTCCTGCCCGCCGAGCGCCCCCGTCTCGACCGGCACGCCGAACACCGGCAGGGGCGTCCAGGCCGCCGTCATGCCGGGCAGGTGGGCGGCGCCGCCCGCCCCCGCCACGATGATCTTGAACCCGGCGCCGCGCGCGCCCCTGGCGAAGTCGGCCAGCCGGTCGGGGGTGCGGTGGGCCGAGATGATGCGCGCCTCGTAGCCGACCCCGAGCGCGTCGAGGGTGACGGCGGTGTCGCGCAGGGTCGCCCAGTCGGACTGGCTCCCCATGATCAGCGCCACCGGCGGCCGCGTGTCCACATGCCCCTCCGGTCGGCGATGGCTTGGAAGCCCGCTTAGCCCAAGGGCCGGGGTGGCGCAAGGCGAAGCCGGACGCCGCGACTACCGGGGCGGATTACCTGGTTCAGGCCGTAACCACCACGGCGGTGCCGGCCGGGGCGCGGCTGTACAGGTGGATGATGTCCTGGTTGACCATGCGGACACAGCCCGACGACACGTTGGTGCCGATCGTTGCGGGCTCGGTGGTGCCGTGCAGGCGGTAGCCGAGGTCGCCGTTCGGGCCGTAAAGGTACATGGCGCGGGCCCCGAGCGGACTGCGCGGGCCGCCCGGCACGCCCTCGCCGCGCGGCGTGCGTTCCAGTTGCGCGCGGATCTCGGGGTCGCGCTCCACCATCTCGCGGGGCGGGATCCAGTCGGGCCAGCTCCGCCGCATGTTGATCCTGGCATTGCCGGCCCACAGGAAGCCTTCGCGCCCGACCCCCACACCGTAGCGGGTGGCGCGGCGGCCCGGCTCGACGAAGTAGAGCATCCGCTCGGACGGGTGCACCACCACGGTGCCCGGCGCTTCCGTGCCCGCGTAGGACACGATCTGGCGCAGGAACTGCGGGTCGACGACCCGGTAGTCGAAGGCGTCGACCGGGAATTGCTCGCCCGAGAAGGCGCCGTAGACCGCCCGGTAGTCGGGCCGGCTGATCGTCGCGTCCGCCGGGGCGCTCGCGCCGGCGAGGCCCCCGCCGAACAGGCCGTCGACCCCTGACAGGTCGCGCGTGGTGCCAGCGCAGCCCGCAAGGCCCGCCGCGGTTGCGGTCGCCCCCAGGCCCGAGAAAAATCGACGTCGACAGATGATCGGCATGGCGGGCCACCGGAACGGAATGGCCCGCAGCTTTGGCGCGCCATGGTTAATTCCGCGTAACGGCAGGGGCGGCCCGCGCGAATTGCATTCCCGCGCCCCGGCCGCCATATGATGGATGGCCGATCCGGCGCAACCTGAAGGCCGGCCTTGACCCGGCCGGAGGACCTCCATGTTCATCGAAACCGAGCCGACCCCCAATCCCGCCACGCTGAAATTCCTGCCCGGCCGGACCGTGCTGCCCGAAGGCACGCTCGACATCCGCGACCCTGGCGCGGCCGAGCAATCGGGATTGGCCCGGGCGTTATTCGCCGTGGACGGCGTGTCGGGCGTGTTCTTCGGGTCGGACTTCGTGTCGGTCACCAAGGCGTCGGGCGAGTGGCCCCACCTCAAGCCCGCCATCCTGGGCGCCATCATGGAGCATTTCACCTCCGGGGCGCCGCTCCTGGAGAACGGCGCCACCGTGGGCCGGGACGCGGGGGATGGCGACGAGGAGTTCTTCGACGCCGACGACGCCGAAACGGTCGACACCATCAAGGACCTGATCGAGACGCGCGTGCGGCCCGCGGTGGCGGGTGACGGCGGCGACATCACGTTCCGGGGTTTTCGCGGCGGCACCGTTTACCTGGCGATGCGCGGCGCCTGCTCGGGTTGCCCTTCCTCCACCGCGACCCTGAAATCCGGCATCCAGAACCTGCTCCGGCATTTCGTGCCGGCCGTCCAGGCCGTCGAGCAGATCTGAAGCGGGACGGTGCCGGGCCTCTTCCTCGGCAAGGAGTAAGGTAACGCGAAGCGCCGGGTCAGGGTTGTTCCAATCCTGAGGCGGTCCCCTCATCGGCCTTGAAACTCAGGTTGACGGCGCGATCCTCCCCGGGCTTGCCCTTCTCCCCGTCGGAGAGAAGGGGTAGGTTCGGCGCGCGTGAGGATTGCGGTTCAGGTCCCTCGGGACGGGTTGCGAGTCCGGGGGCGTGCGGGGAGAGTGAGCAGCAATGGATGGCGACGCCCACGGACACGCGCCGTCCTTCGTTCTGGCCATCGACACGTCGCTCGGCGCCTGCTCGGCCTGCTGCCTCGCGCCTGGCGCGACCGAGCCGGCCGCCGCGGAATCCGTGATCATGGCCCGCGGCCACGCCGAAGCGCTGGTGCCGATGGTCGACCGCGTCGTGTCCCGGATCGAGGGCGGGTTCAGAGCCCTGCGCCGCGTCGCCGTGACGGTCGGGCCCGGATCGTTCACCGGCATCCGGGTGGGCGTGTCGGCGGCCCGGGCCTTCGGGCTCGCCTGCAAGGTGCCGGTGGTCGGCATATCGACCCTGGCGGCGCTGGCCGCGCCCTCGATCGGGACCGCCCACCGGGCCACGATCGTGGCCGCCATCGACGCGCATCACGGCAACGTCTACCTCCAGAGCTTCGCGCCCGACGGCGACACCCGGATCGAGGCCTGCATCCTGCCCGTGCCCGAGGCCCTGCGGGCACTCGGACGCGGCCCCTTGCGGCTGATCGGCTCGGGCGCCCCGCTGCTCGCCATCGAGGCCTGGTCGCAGGGTCTGGACGCCGAGGTGGACGAGCGCGCGATGGCGCCCGACATTGCCTACGTGGCGCGGCTCGGCCTTCTGGCCGACGTGGCGCGGGCGCTACCGCGTCCGCTCTACCTCAAGGCGCCCGACGCCCAGCCGCAGGCGAACGGCGTCCTGGCCCGGGCCGATTGAGAAGCATGCTGTTCGGCCGCACGCGCCCGCCGTCCCTGGTGCGGCTGGACCCCACCCACGCGGAAGCCTGCGCGGTCCTGCACGGCGGGAGCTTCGCGCACGGCTGGTCGGCGCTCGATTTCGAGCGGTTGATCGCGGCGCCGTCGAGCTTCGGCGACGCCGCGCTGGACGGCCGGAACGGCGGGCCCGCGGGCTTCGTCCTGTCGCGCGGCGCGGCCGGCGAAGCCGAGGTTTTGACGATCGTGGTGGCGCCGGCCTGGCGCGGGCGGGGCCTGGGCCGCCGCCTGATCGGGCGCCACGTCGAGCGGCTCGCGGCGGCGCGGATCGAGGCGCTCTTCCTGGAGGTCAACGAGGACAACGCGCCGGCGCGGCGCCTCTACGCGCGGACGGGTTTTGTCCAGGTCGGGCGGCGCGACAACTATTATGCCGCGGCCCCGGGCCGCGGGCCGGCCGCGGCCCTGCTGCTTCGACGGCCGGTCGGCTGAGATCCACGCACGTCGCGGCCTGTTCTCTTCGCCGGCAAAACGTCGTAGGCTGCAACTCGTTGTGGGGCGCGTTTCGGGCCGGCGACGAGGCGGACGCAGTCTGCCTCGGGCGCCGAGAACGGCGTTCGCGGGGCCGAAAACGAGGGCATGACGGACCAGATCGATCCGCAGGGCAGGGACGCGCGGGTGGCGGCGGAACCGGGGGCGGTATCCGGCCGCGACCCGCAGAACGGCCGCAAGGTGTTCATCCGCAGCTTCGGCTGCCAGATGAACGCCTATGACGCGGGCCGCATGGCGGACGTGCTCGCCCCCGAGGGTTTTGCCGAGACCGCCGTGGTCGCCGACGCCGACCTCGTCATCCTGAACACCTGCCACATCCGTGAGCGCGCGGCCGAGAAGATCTTCACCGAACTGGGCAAGCTGCGGCTGCTCAAGCGCGAGAGGGCCCGCGCGGGCCGGCCGATGCGCCTCGCGGTCGCGGGCTGCGTGGCCCAGGCCGAAGGCGCCGAGATCCTCCGCCGCCAGCCCGCCGTGGACCTGGTGGTGGGTCCCCAGAACTACCACCGGTTGCCCGACCTGCTGCGGCGCGGCCGCTCCGGCCTGCGGGTCGTCGACACCGATTTTCCGGTCGAGGACAAGTTCGCCCACCTGGCCAGGCCCGCCCCCGCCGCGACCCGGTCGCGCGGGGTGACGGCCTTCGTGACCGCACAGGAAGGCTGCGACAAGTTCTGCTCGTTCTGCGTGGTCCCCTATACGCGGGGCGCCGAGTTCTCGCGGCCGCCCGAGCAGGTCCTGGCCGAGGTGGCCGACCTCGCGGGGGCGGGCGTGCGCGAGGTCACGCTGCTGGGGCAGAACGTCAACGCCTACCACGGGCTGGACCGCACCGGCGCGCCCTGGTCGCTGGCGCGCCTGCTCGGCGCGGTCGCGGCCGTGCCGGGCATCCTCCGCCTGCGCTACACGACCAGCCATCCCAACGACGTGACCGACGACCTCGTCGACGCGCACCGCGACCTCGGCGCCCTGATGCCGTTCCTCCACCTGCCGGTGCAGTCCGGATCCGACCGGATCCTGGCCGCAATGAACCGCCGGCACACGGCCGATCACTACCGGGCCCTGGTGGCGCGGGTGCGGGCCGCGCGGCCCGACATCGCCGTGTCGTCGGACCTGATCGTCGGCTTCCCGGGAGAAACGGAAGCGGATTTTCGCGCCACCCTGGACCTCGCGGCCGAGATCGGCTTCGCCTCGACCTTCGCGTTCAAGTATTCCCCGCGCCCCGGCACGCCCGGCGCGGCTCTGGGCGAGCAGGTCGGCGAGGACGTCAAGCGCGAGCGCCTCGCCCGCCTGCAGGCCGTGGTGGAGCCTGCCCGGCACGCCTTCAACGCGGCCTGCGCGGGCCGCACGCTGCCGGTGCTGTTCGAGAAGCCCGGCCGGCATCCCGGCCAGGTGGCCGGCAAGTCGCCCTACATGCAGCCCGTGCAGGTCGAGGCCGACGGAAGCGTGATCGGCACGGTCCGTGCCGTCGCGGTCACCCATGCCGGCCCGAACTCGCTGTTCGGCCGTCTCGCCGACGACGATGCGGCCCTCAAGCCCGAAGGACACTGAATGAGAGCGCCCGAGCGGCCCTATGTCCGGCGACAAACCCGCGACGCGGCACCCCCCTTGGCGGTCCCGTTCGCGAGCCCGCCCGCTCCCGCGGGACCCGAGGGAGCCGCCAACGAGCTCGCCCTGACCTTCGACGACAACCGCCTGACCTCGATGGTGTTCGGCCAGTACGACCAGCACATCGCCAAGCTGGAGCGGCGGCTCGGCGTGGTGACCAACGCCAACGGCAACCACATCGCCATCAAGGGTCCCGTGGACGCCTGCGACCACGCCCGCCGGGTGCTCGAGGCCCTTTACGAGCGCGTCAAGCGCGGCCACCGGATCGGGCTCGGCGACGTAGACGGCGCCATCGAGGAGACCGCCTACCAGGGGCTGCTGTTTCCCAAGGACGCCGAGGCCGAGCCGCAGGGGTTCGACGACGTCCGCACCCGCAAGCGCGGCTCCGTCAAGGCGCGCACGGGCGCCCAGGACGCCTATATCCGGGCTCTCAAGGCGCACGAGCTCGTGTTTGCCGAAGGCCCGGCCGGCACGGGCAAGACCTGGCTCGCGGTCGGTCACGCGGTGTCGCTGCTGGAGCGCGGCGCGGTGGAGCGGCTCATCGTGTCGCGGCCGGCCGTGGAGGCGGGCGAGCGCCTGGGCTTCCTGCCCGGCGACCTGAAGGAGAAGGTCGATCCCTACCTGCGGCCGATCTACGACGCCCTGCACGACTTCATGGACCCCCGCATGGTCGAGCGCGGCATGCAAACTGGCATGATCGAGGTGGCGCCGCTGGCCTTCATGCGCGGCCGGACGCTGAGCAACGCCGTGGTGCTGCTCGACGAGGCCCAGAACGCCACCTCCATGCAGATGAAGATGTTCCTGACCCGGCTGGGCGAAGGCTCGCGCATGATCGTCAACGGCGACCCGAGCCAGACCGACCTGCCGGCGGGCCAGCGGTCGGGCCTCAGCGAGGCCGTGGCGCTGCTCAAGGGCGTCGAGGGCATCGGCCACGTGCTGTTCCGGGAGGGCGACGTGGTGCGGCACGACCTCGTGCGCCGCATCGTGGCGGCCTACGAGGCGCAGACCCGCCGTCCGCCGACGCCCCGCGAGCCGGGCTGATGGCACTGTCGATCGACATCGCGGTGCAATGCGACGCTTGGCCGGCCGCCGTGGCCGACCTGGCCGGGCTCGCGCGGCGCGGCATCGAGGCCGCGGCCGCGCTGGCGGCCCGCGACCTGCCGCACGGCAGCGAGGTATCGGTCCTGTTCTGCGACGACGCCGCCATCCGGGCGCTCAACCGGGACTGGCGCGGCCTCGACAAGCCCACCAACGTGCTGTCGTTCCCGGCCGTCGGGACCGCCGGGCCGCCCGGCGCGCCACGTCTGCTGGGCGACATCGCGGTGGCGTACGAGACCACGCGGCGCGAGGCCAAGGCGGACGGGCGGCCGATGGCGGCGCACCTGTCCCACCTGCTGGTGCACGGCTTCCTGCACCTGCTCGACCACGACCACGAGGAGGACCGCGAGGCGGCCGCCATGGAGGAGCTCGAAACCCGCATCCTGGCCCGGCTCGGCCTGCCCGACCCCTACGCGGGAACCGAGCCCGCGGAGGCCGCGGCCCGATGAGCGCGACCGACCGCGAGGGAGCCGACCGGCGGCCCGCCGCCGGCCCGAGCCTGGTGGAACGGCTGCGCTCGCTGTTCGGCCTGAACCCGGCCTCGGCCCGCGACGACATCGAGGAAGCGCTGGACGATGCCGCGGGAGAGAGTTCCTTCTCGACCCAGGAGCGGGCGCTGCTGCGCAACGTGCTGGCCATGCACGAGCTGCGGGTCGCCGACGTCATGGTACCGCGGGCCGACATCGTGGCGGTCGGTATCGACATGAGCCTGGGCGAGGTGCTGGGCACTTTCCGCACGGCCGGCCATTCGCGGCTGCCCGTGCACGGCGGCACGCTCGACGACGCGCGCGGCATGGTGCATCTCCGGGACTTCGTGGCCCACCTCACCACGCCGGCCGGCGACGACGGCCTGTCGTCGGTCGACACCGGACCGAACAGGCTGGCCGGGCCGCTGCGGGACGCCGACATCGTGCGACCGGTCCTGTTCGTGCCCCCGTCCATGCAGGCCCTTGACCTGATGGTCCGCATGCAGGCGTTCCGGACCCACATGGCGCTGGTGATCGACGAATACGGCGGCACCGACGGCCTGGTGTCGATCGAGGACATCGTCGAAACCATCGTGGGCGACATCGAGGACGAGCACGACGAGAGCGAGAGCCCCAAGATCGCGGCGGCGCTCGACGGCTCTTTCGTGGCCGACGCGCGGGCCGAGCTCGACGAAGTGTCCAAGGCGATCGGGGTCGACCTGTCGGCCGACGCCGAGGAGGAGGACGTCGACACGCTGGGCGGCCTGATCGGCGCACTGGCGGGTCACGTGCCGGGACGCGGCGAGATCATCGGCGGCCGGGACGGGGTGGAGTTCGAGGTCCTGGAAGCCGATCCCCGCCGGGTCAAGCGGGTGCGCATCAGCCTGCGGGCGACGGCCGGCGCCGCCGACGCCGCCCCGGCCGACCCCGAGCCGCCAGCCCCCGAGGACCGTTAGGCCGGGTCGCCCCCGGGGACCCTGGGCCGATTCCGCTTGAACTGCCCGCAAGCCCGCGGTTTGTGTCGCGCTCACCCTCCCCCCGCGGGGCCGGCCCGTGCGTCCGGCACCCTCCCCCAAAGCTGGATCCCGACCCTTTCATGATGTTCCGGCTCGCGCAGGGAATGATTTTGCTGTCGGGATGGCGGCGGCGGGCCGTCGCGGCCGCGGCGGGCGCTTGCGGGGCCCTGGCCATGGCGCCCGTCGACGCTTTCCCGGCCCTGGTGGTGCCCATGGCGGCCGCGGTCTGGCTGATCGACGGCAGCGTTCACGCCGAGCCGGACGGCGGGCGTCGGGTCCGGTCGGCGTGGCGCTCGGCGCTGTCGGCCGCCGATGCGGGATGGTGGTGGGGGTTCGGGTATTTCGTGGCCGGGCTGTGGTGGCTCGGGTCGGCGTTCCTGGCCGAGCCCGACAAGTTCGCCTGGGCGCTGCCGCTCGGGGTTTTCGGGTTGCCGGCCTACCTGGCCCTGTTTCCGGCGCTGGGCTTCGCCGCGGCGCGCCTGCTCTGGAGCCCGGGCGCGGCGCGCGTGCTGATCCTGGCCGCGAGCCTCACGGCGGCCGAGTGGCTTCGGGGCACGGTGCTGACCGGCTTTCCCTGGAACGAGTTCGGCATGGCGCTGGGCGGCAATCTGGTGCTGGCCCAGGCCGCGAGTGCCGTCGGGGTGCACGGCCTGACCCTGCTCACGGTCGCGGTCGCGGCCGCGCCCGCGACGCTGTGCGACCCGCGCCCGCGCCGACGCGGCGCGGCGCTGGGGC
>CAXTEP010000115.1:0-9947 GCA_964243125.1 uncultured Lichenihabitans sp.
GTTCCGCACCGACGGCTCGGGCCGCGACCGCCGGCCGGCCCGCGCGGCGCTCGCGCTCCTGGCGCAGGCCGGCTACGCGCTCCGCGACGGGCGGCTCGTGTCGACGCGCGACGGCGCCCCGTTCGCGTTCGAGATCATGGTCACCAACCGCGGCCAGGAGCGGCTGGCGCTCGCGTTTTCCGAGAACCTCGCGCGCATCGGCGTGAGCGCCGCGGTTCGCACCGTGGACGAGGTGCAGTACCAGCGCCGCCGCCAAAGCTTCGACTTCGACATGATGTTCGGCACCTGGACGGCCTCGCCCTCGCCGGGCGCCGAGCAGCGGTCGCGCTGGGGCTCGGCCAGCGCCGCGCAGGAAGCCTCCTACAACCTCGCGGGCGCGCGTTCGCCGGCCATCGACGCCGCGATCGCGGCCATGCTGGGCGCCACGGGCGCGGACGCGTTCGTGGACACGGTGCGGGCCTTCGACCGCGTGCTGCTGTCGGGCTTCTACATCGTGCCGCTGTTCCACACGAGCGACCAGTGGGTGGTCCACGCCGCCACCTTGGCCCACCCCGACCACCTGCCGCTGTTCGGACTCACCAATACGTCGCCGATCGAGACGTGGTGGCGGAAGGCGCACTGAGGCCGAAGCGGTTCCCCGTGGCGCGCGGCCGCGCGACGTCATAAGCAGGTCGCAGGACGGTGCGAAGCCGGCTCGGTGAACCGAGGATGTCGCGGGGGAGATCGATGAACCACGTGGTGAAGCTGTGCGTCGCGGCCGCCTGCGCCCTGGCGCCCCTGCGGGGCCAAGCCCAGACCGCCACCAATATTGCGGTGCTGAAGGGGCTCGCGCCCGTCACCGTGCTGTCGAAGACGCCGGCCGGCCGCGCCGCGCTGGGGGCCAACTTCGCGGTCACGGGCGGCATCCAGACGGGCGCGGTCCGCCAGCCGACGCTCCTGCCCTTCGCGGACCAGCAGCAGCTGGCCCTGCGCGACGCCTTCATCACCGACGGCAACCTGTCCCAACTCGCCGACGGGCTCGGCACGACGCTCGGGGCCGCCTATCAGGCGCGCGCCCGCTACCTCGACCGCGAGCACTACACCGCGCTGTCGCCCGCCATGACCGACCTCGTCGCCTACACCAACGCGATCACGGGCGGGGACTCGAATGCGGGCAAGTACTTCTTCGCCAACGGGACCACGGACGGCAAGGCGCCGGTGTCGGACGAGGCGTCCGCCATCCTGAAGGGGAACGGCGGGGCGCCCGACCCGTTCGGCCGGGCCTACGGCAAGCCCGGCGGCAGCCCAGGGGCCGACGCCTTCGGCGACTCGCGCCCCTTCCAGACCGAGCCCACCCTGCTGCCGATCGTCGGGCCGGACTATTTTGGCGTCCCGGCCGACAACACCTCGTATCTCCGGGGACCGACCTCCAACCTGACCGACAGCCCCTCCTACCCGAGCGGCCACACGACCTACGGCTTCATGGGCTCGATCCTGCTGGCCGTGCTGGTGCCCGACCGCTACGCGCAGATGATCGCCAGGGGCGCCGAATACGGCAACGACCGCATCGTCCTGGGCGCCCACTACGCCATGGACGTCGTAGCCGGCCGCACGCTCGCCACCTACGACCTCGCCCACCTGCTCGCCAACGACCCCGCCTACCTGGGCCTGAAGCTTAAGGACAACGCCGCCCCGATGGCCATGGGCCAGGGCCGCCGGGACGCGACGCCCCTCACGGACTACCGCGCCGCCGTCAAGGCCGCCCAGGCCGACTTGGCGGCCGTGCTCCAGGCGGGCTGCGGCGACACGGTGGCGGCCTGCGCGGGCCAGGACATCGGCCGCCTCAGTGACCCCACCGCGGTCGCGGCCTTCTATACGGTCACCCAGACCTATGGCCTTCCGGTGGTCTATCCCGAGCGGGCCGGCCGCACCGAGGACGTCGGCACCCTCGCCCCCGAAGCCGGCAACCTGCTCACCGCCGCGTTCCCGGCGCTGACGCTGGACCAGGCCAACCGGATCCTGACCGAGACCGAGGGTCCGGGCGGCGGGTTTTTGGACGACGGGTCGGCGTTCGGGGTGTACTCGCGGCTGGACCTGTATGCGGCGGCGGGGCGGGCCGCGATGGTGGGAAAGTGAGGGGTCGAGCTTACGCACCCAAGGCACCCCGGTTCATCTGGACATTTACCCGCGACCGGCAAGGCTTATCGTTTCGATCCCGGTCCTTGATATCTTAGATCCCTTTCGATCAACTCGCGGATGTAGCGGGTATAAGGAACGCCTCGCGCTTTCGCTCGGATCTTTACGGCATCGAGCAACGGCTGCGGGACGCGCATGTTGATCTGCGCCGCCTTGTTGGCAAACTCGAAAGACACCGGCTGGAACTGTGTGAAATCAAGGTCGGACAGATCCTGATCCAGGAATGCAACGGCTTCCTGGTCGCTGCGAAACGCGGGAACCTTACGGGTCATAGTTCGCCACCTCCTTGGCGTGCATGTATCGGGCGCTTAAAGGCCGGATCAAGTTGCCGCGCATCGTGAACACCACGAAGGCGGCGCGGCCCTCCCGCGTGCGCCCGATGGCCAGGAAGCGGGCCTCGGCGTCCGAATGCTTCCGATCCGGCGCGACGCGCGGAGCGCCCTGAAACACCGTCTCGATCTCGGCCGGCTCCATACCGTGCTTGCGGCAATGCAAGCGATTGCCGTCATCCCACTCGAAGCCGGTCACGCACCCCACTTCCATGACATCTTGCTACATCTGTCTAGACAAACGTCAAGCTTTTGGTCGCGCTTGCGCCCATGCCCGTTTCCGATAGCGTACAGGGCGGCTGCAGGATGACTCGTAACACTTGGGCCATCTTGACGCGCCGGTGGCGCGGGCCGTTAACCCCGAGCGGGCCGGCCGCACCGAGGACATCGGCGCGCTGGCGCCCGAAGCCGGCAACCTGCTCACCGCCGCGTTCCCGGCGCTGACGCTGGAGCAGGCGAACAGGATCCTGACCGAAACCGAGGGTCCGGGCGGCGGGTTTTTGGATGACGGGTCGGCGTTCGGGGTGTATTCGCGGCTGGATCTTTACGCGGCGGCGGGGCGGGCGGCGCTGGTGGGGAAGTGAGGGCAGCGCTTGCGTCGGCACCATACTGCACGTCGGTACCTTGGCTCATTTCCGAGATGTGCTGGATATTCGCGCATCAAGAGATCAAACGCTACTGTATAGTCTGTTATGGACGAAGGCTGACATTGGCTTCTGAGCCAGAACCGGACGTTCGCCTCTGAGCAGGAAAGAAAGCTGCCGGTTTCCTAGAAGCCGCCTCCGTAAGATAGCGGCAGGATGGTCGGCTGGCCCAAATTAATCTCTGTTCACAACGATCGGACGGGCATGTCTGCGGCTGCATCCTAGCATGTGCTTCTGGTACGGTTGGGCCGGAGGAGCGCACATGCCGACCAAGCTTAAGATCAGAATGGGACATATCGAATTTGAGTATGAGGGCGACGCCGCCTACGACAACGAGGCAGTTAAGGACCTGTTCTCGCATATGGAGTCCATGATGGTGTCGGTCCCGCCGGAGGCATTTGACACGGCGCCGCCTCTTGGAAACGGAGATGCGCCAGCCGGCAAGGAGACCGCAGAACTCTCTAGTTTGGGTATGAATACCGTTGCGGCCCGTCTCGACGCCAAATCCGGCCCCGACCTCGTTATGTGCGCCGCAGCTTACCTTCAGATTTGCCAGGGCAAGTCAACCTTCGCGCGCCGAGAACTATTGAAGGCAATGCAGGAAGCAACTAATTACTACAATATTGGTATGAACAAGAATTTCTCAAATTCCCTAAAGGCACTGATTAGTGGAAAGCGCCTAAACAGTTTAGCCGAAAATAAGATGTCGCTTGCAGGAGGCGAGATCGGATCGATGAAGGCAAAGCTTGCTCAGTCCTGACGACCTCAAGCTCGCACTTCAGAGTGACAAGCTGACCCGGGCCGACCGGATCATTCTTGTGATATCTAGTCTCGATCAGCCCTCGAGCCTCAATGCGATCCGAGTCCGCGCTGTTATGGTCGGCTTTCCCATGGGAAAGTGGAACATCACGGACGTACTAACAAAATCTAAGTACGCCATCCGTGTGCCGATGGGCTACGAAGTTTCGAAGAAGGGCTTCGCGAGGCTCGAAGCGCTTGGCATTACCAATATCCCCGCCAGCGCCGCGAAAGTCGCTAAAGATTTCCGACAGCACCTGGCGACTATTAAGGACGATACAACCCGCGCCTTCGTTGAAGAGGCTATCAAATGCCACGAGGCGGCACTATATCGGTCTGCCATTGTGATGTCATGGCTCGCTGCCGCCGGCGTGCTTCAAAACGTGGTGGCGACAAAGCATCTCGCAGCCTTCAACGTAGAGGCCAAGAAAGTCGATGCGAAGTGGAAGACCGCTTCAACGACGGACGATCTCGGACGGATGAAGGAAGCTGACTTCCTCGACCGGATTGCAGCCATCGGCATCATCGGCAAGAATGTAAAGACAGAACTTGTGAAGGGCCTGAACCTCCGGAACGGGTGCGGGCACCCTAACAGTTTGAGGGTGAGCACGAATCAGGTTTCCGCCCATATCGAACTGCTACTCTTAAATGTGTTCGATGTATTCTCAGTGTAAATGAAATACTACTTCGAGCATTCAATAAAGAACGATTTGTGAAGCTCAAGGCACTGCCCCACAAGGCAGCGGCTGAAGCGCTCTCGACGAACTCCGGCAGGTGATCGGCCTGAGCCTCGATGCCTTCACACCATAGGAGTGCGCAATCATTCCAAAGCGGCAGGTTACGACAAATGGTAATCGGAATAGTCTGTAGCTCACCTGCCTGAGAGTGGACCTTTGCTACGTCCGGGGAAGGGTCGAGAGCAGAAAAGCGAGAACTCCAACTCGGTAGGTTCTCGCAATTCCTTAGCGGCTCTCACCTCTTCTCCGCAATCCCTACCAGCGCCCGCAAAATCACCCTAGTCCCCTCCAGCCTTTCATCCGGCGTCTCGAAATCCCGGATGAACGTCACCTTCATATCCGGCCGCACCTTCGCGCGCGGGCCTTCCTTCTGCACCATGCGGACCAGGCCCTGCGGGTTGGCGAAGTAATTGTCGCGGAAGCCGATCACCACGCCGCGGGGGCCGGCGTCGACCTTGTCGACGTGGGCGCGGCGGCACAGGGCCTTGACGTGGGTGAGTTTCAGGAGCTGGCGCACCTCGTCGGGCTGCGGGCCGAAGCGGTCGATGAGCTCGGCTCCAAAGGTCTCGATGTCGTCCTCGGCCAGCAGCGTCGACAGGCGGCGGTAGAGGCTCAGGCGCAGCGACAGGTCGGGCACGTAGTGCTCGGGGATCGTCACCGGCACCCCCACCGTGATGGCGGGCGACCAGGCCTCCTCGGCCACGGGCTCGCCGCCCTGGGCGGCGCCCGCCTGCAGGGCCTCGATGGCGTCGCGCAGCATCTGCTGGTAGAGTTCGTAGCCCACCTCCTTGATGTGGCCCGACTGCTCGTCGCCGAGCAGGTTGCCGGCGCCGCGGATGTCGAGGTCGTGGCTCGCGAGCTCGAACCCCGCCCCCAGCGTGTCGAGCGACTGCAGCACCTTGAGCCGCTTCTCGGCCTGCGGGGTCGGGGCCTTGTTGGTGGGGTAGGTGAAGAGCGCGTAGGCGCGGGTCTTGGACCGGCCCACGCGGCCGCGCAGCTGGTAGAGCGCCGCGAGGCCGAACAGGTCAGCGCGGTTGACCACCAGCGTGTTGGCCTGCGGGATGTCGAGGCCCGACTCGACGATGGCGGTGGCGAGCAGCACGTCGTACTGGCCCTCGTAGAAGGCCGTCATGCGGGCTTCCAGCTCGGTCGCGGCCATCTGGCCGTGCGCCACCACGAACTTCACCTCCGGCACGCTGGCGCGCAGGAACGCGGACGCCTCCTCCAGGTCCTCGATGCGTGGGCACACGTAGAAGGCCTGGCCGCCGCGGTAGCGCTCGCGCAGCAGGGCCTCGCGCACCATCAGTTCGTCGAAGGGCGCGATGGAAGTGCGCACCGCCAGCCGGTCCACCGGCGCGGTCGCGATGATGGACAGGTCGCGTACGCCCGTCATGGCGAGCTGCAGGGTGCGGGGGATGGGCGTGGCCGACAGCGTCAGCACGTGCACCTCGGCCCGCATGTCCTTGAGCCGCTCCTTGTGGGTGACCCCGAAGTGCTGCTCCTCGTCGATGATGACGAGGCCGAGCCCCTTGAAGCTCACGCCCTTGCCGAGCAGGGCGTGGGTGCCCACCACGATGTCGACCGTGCCGTCGGCCACGCCCGCGCGGGTCTGCTTCAGCTCGGGCCCCGACACCATGCGGGACATCTGGGCGACCCGGATCGGCAGGCCCGCGAAGCGCTGCGAGAAGGTCTTGAAGTGCTGGCGGGCCAGCAGCGTGGTGGGCACCACCACGGCCACCTGGGTGCCGTTGATGGCGGCCGCGAAAGCGCCGCGCAGCGCCACCTCGGTCTTGCCGAAGCCGACGTCGCCGCACACCAGCCGGTCCATTGGGTGGCCGGAGCCGAGGTCGTCCAGCACGGCGTCGATGCTGGCCTGCTGGTCCTCGGTCTCGTCGTAGGGGAAGCGGGCCGCGAACTCGTCGTAGAGCCCCTCGGGGGCCGCGAGTTTCGGGGCGGTCTTGACGGCGCGCTCGGCCGCGATCCGGATCAGCCCGTGGGCGATCTCGCGGATGCGGTTCTTCATCCGCGCCTTGCGGGTCTGCCACCCGGCCCCGCCGAGCCGGTCGAGCGCCGCCTCGTTGTCCTCGCTGCCGTAGCGCGACAGGAGTTCGAGGTTGTCGACCGGCAGGAACAGCTTGTCGCTGCCCGCGTAGTGAATTTCGAGGCAGTCGTGCGGGGCCTCGCCCACCGCGATCGACTTCAGCCCCACGAAGCGGCCGATGCCGTGGTCGACGTGCACCACGAGGTCGCCCGCCGCGAGGGCCGCCACGTCCTGCAAAAAGTCCTGGGCGCGGCGGGTCTTCTTGCGGTTGCGGATCAGGCGGTCGCCAAGGATGTCCTGCTCGCCGATCACGACCAGGTCGCCGGCCTCGAACCCCTGTTCGAGGCCGATCACCGCGAGCGCCGCCATGCCGGGCGCCAGGCCCGTCGCCTGGCCCAGCGACGACACGGGCTCGGTCTTCTTGAGGCCGTGCTCGGCCAGCACGGTGCGCAGCCGCTCGCGCGAGCCGTCGCTCCAGCCGGCCAGGATCACGGTCCGGCCCGCGGCCTGCACGTCGCGGACGTGCGCGACCGCCGCGTCGAACACGTTGGCGGACGGGTCGGCGCGCTCGGGCGCGAAGCTCCGCCCCGGACGGCCGCCGCAGTCGACGACGTCCCCGCCGGGCGCATCAATGGGCGCGACGCGCAGCACGGGCAGCGCGCCGAGCCGCTCGGCCCATTCGGGGGCCGTCAGGTAGAGCGCGTCGGGGGGCAGCGGCTTGTAGACGGCCGCCATGGGCTTGTGCTGGGCGGCGTCGCGCGCCTCAAAATGGTCGGCGATGACCTTGAACCGCTCGGCCGCCGACTCGTCGGCCAGCGGGTCGAGCAGCACCGGGCAGCCTTCGAGGTAGTCGAACAGTGTGTCCATGCCGCCCGTGAACAGCGGCAGCCAGTGCTCCATGCTGGGGAAGCGCCGGCCCTCGCTGACGGCCTCGTAAAGCCCGTCGCCGCGCGTCTGCGCCCCGAAGGCCGCCACATAGGCCTGCCGGAAGCGCCGCATCGAGTCGCCCGTGAGCTGCACCTCGCTCATGGGCACGAGGTCGAGCGCCCGCATCTGGCCGGTGGAGCGCTGGGTTTCGGGATCGAAGGTGCGGATCGATTCCAGCGTGTGGCCGAAGAAGTCGAGCCGCACCGGCTGCGGCTGGCCGGGCGCGAACAGGTCCACGATGCCGCCCCGCATCGCGTATTCGCCCGTGTCGTGCACGGTGCCGGAGCGCAGAAAACCGTTGCTTTCGAGCCAGGCCACGAGGTCGTCGGTCGCCACCGCGTTGCCGGGCGCGGCCGAAAAGCTGTCGCGCGCCACGGCGGCGCGCGGCGGCACCCGCTGGGTGAGGGCGCTGACGGTCGTGGAGAGCACGCGGGGGCGCTCGGCCGAGGACCGCGAGCGGGCGAGCCGGGACAGCACCGTCATGCGGCGCGCCTCGATGGCGGCCTGCGGCGACACCCGGTCGTAGGGCTGGCAGTCCCAGGCCGGGAAATCGAGGATCTCGATCTCCGGAGCCGCAAAGGCGAGCGCGTCGCGGAACGCCTGCGCGCGCTGGCCCTCGCGCGCCACGTGGACCAGCACGGCGGCGTGCTCACGGCCGCCGCGGGCGAGCGCCCGCACGAGGTCGGCCGCCACGAAGGCGTCGAACCCGTCGGGCACGTGCGCCAGGGTGAGGGCGGCGCGCCGCTCGACGGCTTTCAGCACGCGGCCAACGTCGAGCAGCGGCGCCGAGGCTGCGGCCTGCTTGGCGGCCCGGGCCGCGAGGCGTGCGTCAGCCATTCGCGGGGGCCGGCGTGCCGTGGAAGTCGCGGATCAGGCGCAGCAGGGGCGTGTCGTAGTTGGCGGGCGTCGGCAGCGAGCCCGTGATCCAGCGGAAGATCTC
The DNA here is from genome assembly GCA_964243125.1 of uncultured Lichenihabitans sp. Classification (GTDB taxonomy): domain Bacteria; phylum Pseudomonadota; class Alphaproteobacteria; order Rhizobiales; family Beijerinckiaceae; genus Lichenihabitans. Next base: position 8,592 of record CAXTEP010000115.1, read on the forward strand.
GGGGTCGGGCGCGTCCATCAGGGCCTCGAACTGGTCGAGGAGTTCAGGGGCCAGCGTGCCGGCGTGCCGGTCGGCGAAGCGGCCCATCACCAGATCCATCTCCCGCATGCCGCGATGCCACGCCCGAAACACGAGACGCCGCCGCCGGACGCTGTCGGCAGCCTCCGCCGGTTCAAAACCCGACATGCAAGAACCCTTTCCCCGGCACGCATCACGCGCGGCCGGCGCCCGCCCCATATAGCGGCCCGCTTCCCGGGTTGCCACCGCCCCGCCCGGCCCCCATCATGTCGTGGAAGCTCATGCGACCATCCGACCTCAACCCGCTGTTCGCCGCGGCCGCCACCCTGCGCGGCGTCGGACCCAAGACGGTGCCGCTGCTGGACCGCCTCCTGGGACGCGACGGACGCCCGGCGCGGGTCATCGACGTGCTGATGCACCTGCCCGTGGCCGCCGTGGACCGCCGCGCGCGGCCGAAAATCCGCGACGCCCCGCGCGACCAGGTGGTGGTGATCGAGGGCCGGGTGACGGCCCACCAGCCGCCCACGTCGTCGCGCGGCAAGCCGCCCTACCGGGTGCTGATCGAGGACGACACCGGCGACTGCACCCTGGTGTTCTTCCTGAACAACTTCGGCTGGGTCGAGAAGGCGCTGCCGGTGGGCGCGACCCGGTTCGTGTCGGGGCGGCTGGAGGTGTGGGACGGGCGCCTGCAGATCGTCCATCCCGACCGCGTCATGACGGCCGAGGAAGCCGCGAACCTGCCCCCGGTCGAGCCCGTCTACGGCCTGACCGAGGGGCTGTACCCCCGCGCGCTCGCCAAGGCGGTCGAGGGCGCGGCCGAGCGCCTGCCCGCCCTGCCCGAGTGGCTGGAGCCCAACCGCACGATCCTGCGCGGCTGGCCCTCGTTTGCGGACGCGCTGCGCATCCTGCACCGCCCCGCAACCCCCAACGCCATCGAGCCGCAGGCGCCCGCCGTGCAGCGCCTGGCCTTCGACGAGCTGCTGGCGAGCCAGCTGGCGCTCGCCATGGTGCGCGGCCGCATGCGCGACACGGGCGGGCGGGCGACCCGCGGCACGGGGGACCGCTCGGCCCGGATCGAGGCGGCCTTGCCGTTCAGCCTCACCGCCGGGCAGCAGACCGCGCTCGCCGAGATCCGCGCCGACATGGCCTCGCCCAAGCGCATGCTCCGCCTCCTGCAGGGCGACGTCGGCTCGGGCAAGACGGTGGTGGCGCTGCTCGCCATGGCGACCGCGGTGGAGGACGGCCGGCAGGCGGCCTTGATGGTGCCGACCGAACTCCTGGCCCGGCAGCACTTCGAGCGCCTGTCGGGGCTCGCCGCCGAAGCCCGCATCACGGTGG
>CAXTEP010000116.1:0-2107 GCA_964243125.1 uncultured Lichenihabitans sp.
CGCGGGCCGGTCCGCCCTGATCGAGCTCACCGTCGATCCCGACCAGATCACCCCCGCGACGCGCCTGACCGACCGGGCGACCTGACGACCGTTCCGCCGGAGATGCTGGCGCGAAGATTGACTGACCGGGGGGCCGCGACGCCGCCGCCCCGATCAGCTCCGGGACGCGACGGAGCGGACCAGCGCCTCGGCGCTCGGCAGGATGCCGGCCACGATCGCGTCAACGCCCGCCCGGTTGGGGTGCATGCCGTCATTGAGCCGGAGGCCAGCCACGCCCGCCACCCCCTGGAGGAAGAAAGGGTAGAGCGGCACGCGGTGGCTGGCCGCGAGCGCCGGATAGATGGCGTGGAACCGCGCCACGTAATCGGCCCCCAGGCTCGGCAGCGCCAGCATGCCGGCGAGCAGCACCTTGATGCCGCGCTCCTGCAGCCGGGTCAGGATCGTGTCCAGCATCGCGCTCGTGTGGGCGGGATCCTGGCCGCGCAGCATGTCATTGGCCCCGAGTTCCAGGATCACCGCGTCCGTGCCATCGGGCACCGACCAGTCGAGCCTCTGCAAACCGTCCTGGGCCGTGTCGCCCGATACGCCCGCGTTGGCCACCGCGACGTCCAGGCCCCTGGCCCTGAGCGCCCGCTCCAGCACGGCCGGGAACGCGTCGTCGGCGGGCAGCTGGAACCCGGCCGACAGGCTGTCGCCCAGCGCCACGACCTGCACGGGCCGGCCCGCCGCCCCCGCGCGGGCCCCCGTCACGAGCAGGCCCGCGGCCGCGAGACCGAGCACGAGCCGGCGGGAAACCTGGGATCGCGCCGCAAACCTCCCATATGCAGGACGGGTCGGTGGAGCGGCCGGACGGGATGGCATGGAATGGCGGAACCGGTGGTGGAACTCGATGACGTCCATGTAAGCCTGGGCCGGGGCGCCGCCAGGGTCCACATCCTCAAAGGCGTGAGCTTGCGCGTGGAGCGCGGCCAGGCGATCGGGCTGACGGGTCCCTCGGGTTCGGGCAAGTCGACCCTGCTCATGGTGCTGGCCGGGCTCGAGCGCGCGCAAGGCGGTTCGGTCCGCATCGATGGCACCGATCTCGGCAGTCTCGACGAGGACGCGCTCGCCCGCTTCCGCGGCCGGCGGATCGGCATCGTGTTCCAGTCCTTCCACCTCATCCCGACCATGACGGCGCTGGAGAACGTGGCGGTGCCGCTCGAACTCGCGGGCGACCGCCAAGCCTTCGCCCGGGCCAGGGCGGAACTGGACGGCGTGGGCCTGGGAGAACGGCTCGCTCACTATCCGGCGCAGCTGTCGGGCGGCGAGCAGCAGCGGGTGGCGCTCGCCCGCGCGCTCGCGCCGCAGCCCTCGATCCTGGTGGCCGACGAGCCGACCGGCAACCTCGACGACGCGACCGGACGGTCCATCATCGACCTGATGTTCCGCGTCCGGCGCGACCGCGGCGCCACGCTGGTCCTGGTCACCCACGACAACGACCTCGCGGCCCTGTGCGACCGGGCCGTGCGGCTGCGCTCGGGGAGGATCGAGTCCGACATCCTCCGCGAGGACGCGCACGGGATCGCGGCCCAGTGACGGCCGCGGTTCGCGGCACGCCGGCCCGCACCGTCCTGCGTCTCGCGTTCCGCGACCTGCGCGGGGGCCTGAGCGGGTTCTGGATCTTTCTCAGCTGCATCGCGCTCGGCGTGACCGCCATCACGGGCGTGGGCTCGGTGGCGGACGGCCTCGCGGCGGGGCTCGCGGCGCAGGGCCGCACCATCCTGGGGGGCGACGCTTCCTTTTCCCGGGTTTCTTCCCCGCTCGCACCCGGCGAGCTCGCGGCGCTGGCGGCCCGGGGCCGGGTGTCGGTGATCGGCACCGTGCAGGCCATGGCGCGCGGCCCGGACCGCAACGCCGCGCTGGTCAGCCTCAAGGCCGTGGACGGCGCCTACCCGCTCACCGGCACCGTCCTGCTCGAGCCGCCCCAGACGCTGGCGACCGCGCTGGCGCCCGCCCCCGACGGCACTTTCGGCCTCGTGGCCGACCCGACGCTCGCGGCCCGGCTCGACGTCCACGTGGGCGACACCCTGCGGCTCGGCAACGCCGCCTTCGTGCTGCGCGCCACGCT
>CAXTEP010000116.1:2207-9916 GCA_964243125.1 uncultured Lichenihabitans sp.
CGGCTTTCCCCCAGGCCGGGTGGGAGGTGCGGACGCGGGACAACGTGTCGCCGGAGTTCGACCGCAACCTGCGCCGGTTCACCCAGTTCCTGACCCTGGTGGGCCTGACGGCCCTGATCGTGGGCGGCGTGGGGGTCGCCAATGCGGTGCGAGCCACGGTGGAACGCAAGCGCCCGAGCCTCGCCATCCTGAAGGCGCTCGGGGCGCCAGGCGGCTCGGTGTTCGCGATCAGCCTCGCCCAGGTGCTGCTCGTGGCCGCGATCGGCGTCGCGGCGGGCCTGCTGGCCGGGGCCGCCCTGCCGTTCCTGGTGCTGGCCCTGTTCGGCGGCGTGATCCCGTTCCCGCTGCAGCCCTCGATCTACCCGGCCCAACTGGCCCAGGGGGCGATCTACGGGATGCTGACGGCGCTCGCCTTCTCGCTGGGCGCGCTCGGCCGCGCCCACGACATCCCCGTTTCGGCCCTGTTCCGCGACCAGGTCGAGCCGGACCCGACCCCCTTGCGCACCCGCTACCGCGCGGCCGTGGCCGTGTCGGTGCTGGCGCTGGCCGGCGCGGTCTTCCTGTTCACGCCGGATTGGCGCCTGTCGGCTATCTACATGGGCGCCACGGTGGCGGCCTTCGCGCTGCTGCGGGGCGTCGCGTTCGGGCTGATGCGGCTCGCCCGCGCCCTGCCCCACCCCGGGCGCGTCGAGGTCCGGCTGGCGCTGGCCAACATCCACCGGCCCGGCGCGCTCACGCCCTCCGTGGTCCTGTCGCTGGGCCTCGGCCTCGCGCTGCTCGTCACCCTGACCCTGATCGACACCAACATCCGTAGGCAGATCAGCGCGTCGGGGGCCGGCGCGGTGCCGAGCTTCTTCTTCGCCGACATCCCCAGCGCGCAGTCCGAGGCCTTCGCGCGATTCGTGCAGGGGCAGGCGCCCGGCGTGTCGGTCGCGGCCGTACCCATGATGCGCGGGCGCATCGTGGCGGTGAACGAGGTGCCGGCCGACCGGCTCAAGCCCAAGGCCGACTCGGCCTTCGCGCTCGAAGGCGACCGCGGCATCACCACGGCCGCGACCGTGCCGGACGGCTCGCGCGTGACGGCGGGGCAGTGGTGGGCGGCCGACTACCGGGGAGTGCCGCTGGTGTCGTTCGACAAGGGGCTGGCGCAGGGGCTCGGGTTCAAGCTCGGCGACCGCGTGACCGTCAACGTGCTGGGCCGCAACATCACGGCAACGATCGCCAACCTGCGCACGATCGAGTGGGAGAAGCTCGGCATCAACTTCTTCATGGTGTTCTCGCCCAACACCTTCGCGGGCGCGCCGCACTCGGATCTCGCGACCGCGACCTTCCCGGCGGGAAGCGGCGGCGAAGCCAACGAGATCGGGCTGTTGAAGGCGGTGGCCGAAGCCTACCCGACCGTGACCACCATCCGGGTCAAGGACGCGCTCGACACCGTCAATCACCTGGTCGGGCAATTGGCCCTGGCGATGCGCGGGGCCTCGGGGGTAGCGGTGGCGGCCTCGATCCTGGTGCTGGCGGGCGCTCTCGCGGCCGGACGCCGGTCCCGGATCTACGACGCCGTCGTGCTGAAGGTGCTGGGCGCGACGCGGGGCCGGCTGCTCGGAGCCCTGCTCATCGAATACGGCATCCTGGGCCTGTTCACGGCCCTGTTCGGCATCGCGGCGGGGGGGCTCGCGTCCGACCTGATCGTCACGCGCGTCATGGACTTCGGGTTCGCGTTCGCCTGGAAACCGGCGCTCGCGGCCGCACTCGGCGCCCTGCTGCTCACCGTGACGCTCGGCCTGCTCGGCACGTGGCGCGCCCTCAGCGCCAAGCCGGGCTCGTTCCTACGCGCGCCGTAGACGGCTGCTAGGACCGCGCCTTGCGAGCCTTGGCGGGCGCGCGCGCCTTGGTGCGGCTCGGCGGGGCCGCGGCCGCGGCCGCCTGCTCGGCCTGTTCCCGGGCCAGCCGCAATTCGCGCAGCCGGGCGGTCTTGATGCGCTCGGCCACGCCGGCCGCCGTGACCTCGTCGATCACCTGACGCGCGTCGGCGGCGCGCTGTTCCTTGAGCTTGAAGCGTTCCTCGGCCCGGGCCTGGGCGATCGCGGGGGGGTGTTGGCTGGACATCACGCTTGCACCGTCGTCGTGGTCGGGGCAGCCGACCGGTTAAAATCAGGGCGCTTGCCATCCGCCCGCAGACGGGGCTTCGGCGGCGGCAGGAGACCCTCGCGAACCGCCTCCTTGCGGGCCCGTTTGCGGGCGCGGCGGATCGCGTCGGCATGTTCGCGGACGCGGCGCTCGGACGGCTTCTCGTAGGATCGACGCTGCTTCATCTCGCGAAACATGCCTTCGCGCTGCATCTTCTTCTTCAGCACCTTGAGCGCTTGATCGACGTTGTTGTCGCGAACCAGAACCTGCAATGGACCTCACTTCCAGGCCGGGTCGGCACGCGCCGACAGGGCCGGTACAAAAACGATCGCCCCGGTCGGCTCAGGGGGCGCTGACGTCACCACGGCCCGAACGGGACCGCAAACAGCAAAAAGGGCCAGGACAACATCCTGACCCCTTCCTGATGCGCGTTTCTTTCCGCGAGCGCCGGTACATCCGTGGTCGCCCCGGTGGAATCGCGCGTCCCGTTACGCAGCCTGCAGGCGATCGGCGGACATCTTGCCCGATCGGCGATCAGCCGTCAGCTCGTAACGGATCTTCTGACCTTCATTCAACTGGCCGAGGCCAGCCCGCTCGACGGCGCTGATATGGACGAAAACGTCCTTGGACCCGTCGTCCGGCTGAATAAAGCCGAAACCCTTCTGCGCATTGAACCACTTGACTGTGCCGGTATTCATGACGAGCTCTTCGATAAGTAAATGTGCTTGGACGCACCGAGGCGGCACGGACAAGCACGGTCGTTCGATGCTAGGAAAGAAGTCGTCAGCTTGACTGACACCGGAGCATCAGACGAGGCCAATTAGTCCGGCCAGTTATCGATGATCCTGAGTTAGGCGATCGGCCCTTGCGAATCAAGACGCCGGCCTGATTAATTCGGTTGTTGCCGCTCTTGCCCGGACGGACGGGGTCGGAAGCGGAGCGATCGCGGCTCCGCGCCTTGCCGGAACCGGGACGGCATGCCATCCATCCCGCCCGGTCCGTTGTTCGCCCGAGGCTTCCCGTCATGAGCCAGCCGCCCCGCCCCGTGATGCTGGTGATCCTTGACGGGCTGGGCTTGCGCGACGATCCCGCCGACAATGCCGTGGCCCAGGCCCGGACTCCCACGCTGGACCGGTTGCGGGCCGAGGGTCCGGCCGCGACGCTCAGCACGTCGGGCCTCGATGTCGGCCTACCGCCCGGGCAGATGGGGAATTCCGAGGTCGGCCACCTCAACATCGGGGCGGGCCGGGTGGTGATGCAGGAACTGCCCCGCATCTCGCTGGCCGCGGCCGATGGCTCGCTCGCCACCCTGCCGCCCCTGCTGGCCCTCATCGACACCGTGAAGCGCACCGGCGGGCGCTGCCACCTGCTCGGACTCGGGTCGCCGGGCGGGGTCCATTCGCACCAGGACCACGCCGTGGCCCTGGCCCGGACGCTGACCGGGTCCGGCATTCCGGTCGAGCTCCACGCCTTCACCGACGGCCGCGACACCCCGCCCCGCAGCGGCGCCGCCTATCTGGCGGCGCTGTCGTCCGCCCTGCCCGCGGGAGCCCGGATCGCCACGGTCTGCGGCCGGTTCTACGCCATGGACCGCGACAACCGCTGGGAGCGGGTCGCCCGGGCCTACGCCATGCTGGTCGACGGCACGGGCACGCACGCGGCCGACCCGCAGGCCGCGATGGCCGCCTCCTACGCGGCCGACACGAGCGACGAGTTCGTGGACCCGGCGGTGATCGGCGACTACCGCGGCATGGCGGACGGCGACGCGCTGATCTGCTTCAACTTCCGGGCCGACCGCGTCCGCGAACTGCTGGACGCGCTGATGCAGCCGGCCTTCGAGGGTTTTGCGCGAGGGCGCCGGCCCGCTTTCGCGGCGGCGGTCGGGCTGACGTCCTACGGCATGGAACTCGATGCCCTGCTGCAAACCCTGTTCCCGCCCCAGAACCTCGACGCGGTGCTGGGCGAGGTGGTGGCGGCGGCCGGCCGCACCCAGCTCCGCACGGCCGAAAGCGAGAAATACCCCCACGTCACCTATTTCCTGAACGGCGGGCGCGAGGAGCCCTACAGGGGCGAGGACCGGCTGCTCGTTCCCTCCCCCAAGGTCGCGACCTACGACCTCCAGCCCGAGATGTCGGCGCCCGAACTCACCCGCAAGGTCGTGGCCGCGATCGAGGGCGGGGCCTACGACCTGATCGTGCTCAATTTCGCCAACCCCGACATGGTGGGACACACGGGCGACCTCGCCGCCGCCGTCACGGCGGTCGAGACCGTCGACGCGGGCCTGGGAAGCATCCGCGCGGCCGTCGAGCGCCACGGCGGCGCGCTGCTGGTGATCGCCGACCACGGCAATTGCGAGGTCATGCGCGACGCCGTGTCGGGGGTGCCCCACACGGCCCACACCACCAACCCGGTCCCGGTTCTGCTCGCCGGCGTGCCCGGCGCGACCCTCCGGGCCGGTCGCCTGGCCGACGTAGCGCCGACGCTGCTCGACCTGATGGGCATCCCGCAGCCTCCCGCCATGACGGGTCGGTCCCTGGTGACTCGGCCGTAGGTGCGCGTTCCGCCGCCGCGCGGGTCTTCAACCTCTTCCAAATCGACCCATATTGAAGTAGCAGGCTGCGGCGGACCGCGCCGCCGACCCTCGGTTCGAGGGCTCCGGTTGTTTGTCGCCGGGGCTGTCCGGCGCCGCCCGCGCAGATCCGGGGCGCGCCGTTGCGGCGGCCCCACACACGCGAGATCCAGGACGACAGTGCCAAAGTTCAACGACAAATTTTCCGACCGCGCCGCCGCCGCCGCGGAGGCCAAGAAGGCCTTGCTCGAGAAGTTCCGCACCAAGCCCGACGAGAACGACCCCGCGCTGGTCGAGAAGCGCGAGGCGCGCCGCGCCATCGTCGAGGCCCGCGAGGCCCGCGAAGCGGCCCGGGAAGCCGAGCGCCAGGAGCGCCTGCGCGTCGAAAGCGAGGAACGCGCGCGGCGCGAGCGCGAGGAGGCCGAGGTCCGGGCGGCCGCCGAGGCCGCCGCCGAGGCCGATCGCATCGCCCGTGAGGAGGATGCTGCGGCCGCCAAGGCCGCCGAGGACGCGATCCGCCTGGAACGCGCGGCCCGCATCCTGGCCGACCAGGCCGACCAGAAGGCCAAGCGCGACGCCCGCTACGCGGCCCGCAAAGCGCGGCAGCGGTAGAATCGACTGACGGGACCCGGGAGGTCCGCCGCGGCCGGGACCCGTCGTCAAGGCGCTCCGGCGGGAGCGAGCCGTCGGTGCATGCGTACCATCAGCGAGGTCGCGAAGAGCGGCGTGAGCAGGTTGAGGATCGGCACGGACAGGAACAGCGCCACGCAAAGGCCGCCGGCCGTAACCCGCCCGGCATGGGTCCGCCGCAGCGCTTCCGCGTCGGCGGTCGGTTGGTAGCGCAGCGCCGCGAACTCGAAGTATTGGCGGCCCGACAGGTAGGCGTTGGCGCCCAGAAACGCGACCGCGTTGATGCCCGGCACGAGCAGGAGCGCCAGGGCCAGCACCGTCACGGCCAGCGACAGGATCGCGAACCGCACCGAGAGCCAGACCGCCTGCCCGACCGGCAGCGCGCGGCCCGCTTGCCCGAGCGGGTCGATGCGCCGCTCCACGTCGGCCGCGAGTTCGTCCACGAAGAAGCCAGCCACCAGGGCCGAGGCCGGCGTGACGAGGAAGATGCTGCCCGCCGCGAGGCCGAGCGCCTCCACCACCGCCAGCAGCGCGGACAGCCACGGATATGGTAAGGCCGTCAGGCCGGACAGCCAGCGGTGCAGCGCCACCCCGGCGACGACCAGCAGCGCCAGCGTGATCGCGACGATCTTCAACGCAGCGGACCGGAACGAGGCGGAGAACGTGTCGCCCAGTGCCGCAACGGCGTCGCTCAGCACGAACATGTCGGCCTTGTCCTCCCCCGTGCAGCCGGACGCGCGGTGAAAGACCCTAGCGAAGGGCAGGGCCGGAACCAAGCTGTCTCGATTAGGGCAGGAGAGCCGCCGGCCCAAGTAACGCCGCGGTAAGTATAGCTGATTAGATTCTCTTTTTACAGGAACCAGGGCCGGCATTTGCCGTTTGTTCATCATGAGCAAGGACGCGATCGTGCCACGCACCAACACGGTTCTCGTGGTCGAGGATGAATGGCTGGTGCGTGAACTCGCGGTGACCGAACTGGAGGAATCCGGCTTCAACGTGGTCGAGTTCCGCAACGCCGACGAGGCCCTGTCCCACCTCGAGCATCACAGCCACGAGACGTCGGTGCTCTTCACCGACGTGCAGATGCCCGGGCGGCTGAGCGGGCTCGACCTCGTCGAGATCGTCAGCCGGAGCTGGCCCGAGATCGCGGTGCTGCTGACCTCGGGCGGTGCCCTGGTCAACCCGAAGGCGCTGCCTCCCTCGGTCGGCTTCGTGCCGAAACCCTGGAGCAGCGCCGACATCGTCGCGCGCGTTTGCGGCTTGGCGGAAGCCAGGACCGCGTCCCGCCTCCCGGGCTGACCATGTCGCGCGGGATGCTCGGGTGCCGGATCAGATTTTGCCGAAACGCGGCTCCTCGCGCGTGTCATTTCATCACTGAAATACGCCGGCTCTGAAATGCGAGCCTGTTCACAGCCTTCAAGACGGTCATACCCGACCCTGTCGGCGGACCGTCGCCCGGCCCGGGGGTTATCCGGCCGTGCCGGGCGACTCGATGGCATCGCGCTGAACCAGGCTGAATCCGGTCAAGGGCTCGTCACTCGCTCGTCATCGCCGCAGCGACCCGTTGCGAGATCATCGCGCCCGATTCCCTGGCGCTGGCGCCAGCCGGCCTCCAAAGCCACCGAGATCAGCCAAGCCGCCTGACGCTGCCGCGATCATGCAGGACCGCGGCCCTGCGCGGACGCTTACGGAAGATGTCCAGCATCTTGCGGTCGATTGTGCCCTCCAGGACTCGGACACGCGCCCTTCGCCCGAACTTGACAAGCGCCTGAAAATGTATTTGTGTTGGTTTCACGCTAACATTTTGCAGCTATGCCTACCAGCACTCGTTTCGCCGTTGCCATTCACGTCCTCTCCGCCATGGCAGTCACCGATGGGCAGCCCATGCGATCGGAGGACCTCGCGTATAGCGCAAGCACGAACGCGAGCGTGATCCGAGGGCTCCTGTCGAAGCTGAATGAGGCGGGTCTGACGAAGTCACAGCTCGGTGCGGGAGGTGGTGCGATGCTCGCGAGGCCAGCTGAACGGATACGCCTCGTCGACGTCTATCGTGCGGTCGAGGACACCGAACTCTTTGCACTCCATCGGACACCTCCCTGTAAAAACTGTCTTGTGGGCGGCAACGTTCTCGAAGCCATGCGGCCAGCGCTCGACCGTGCACGCGTCGCCATGGAGGAGGAACTCTCCAAGGCGAGTATCGCCGACGTCGCGGCCGAGATCGCTCGCGTCGGCAGGTTCACAATACCGCTGTCCTGGTAGCTCATTTGACCTGAAATGTTGCCATGTCGGCGACATACATCGACGGAGGACACTATGATCGTTGGAATCATTGGCGCTGGCGCTCTCGGCACGAGCGTAGCGCGTATGCTGGCCCGGAAGA
>CAXTEP010000117.1:0-1884 GCA_964243125.1 uncultured Lichenihabitans sp.
AGTGCGGGCTGGTGCCGTAGCCGGCCGCCATGGACAGGTGCGGGGCGCGCTGGCCGAGCGCGCCGGCCTGGCAGTCGAAGAAGCGCGTGTGCGTGTTGAGCCGGTTGGACAGGGCCGCGGGAAAGCGCGGGTTGAGCAGGCTGCCCTCCGGCAGCACCACCTCGAACAGGTCGTAGAACCCCTCGTTGAACAGGATGGAGGGATCGAACGCCATGATCATGTAGACGCCGAAGAACAGCTTGCAGAGCCCCTCGTGGATGTGAAAATTGATCGGGCCCTCGGCCTGGGCGTCCGTCCCGGTCCAGTCGAACACCGCGGTCCCGCCGCGGCGGTAGATCGACAGCGTCATCTTGAAGGGCCCGTGCCCGCGGCCGTCGTCGTCGACGTAGTCCGTGAAGGAGACCGGCTCCTCGGGGATGTAGGTCGCGATGAGCACCGCCATGGCGTCGCGGGTGCGCTGCAGCAGCCTGTCGCAGGCCGCCACGTAGGTGTCCTGGCCGAAGCGGTCGCAGAGTTCGCCGACGCGCTGGGCGGCGGTCCGGCAGCCCGCGATCAGCGCCATCAGGTCGCTGCGGTTCATGTCGGGCGTCCGGCTGTTGTTGAGCATGATGTCGAGCACGCCCCGGTTCAGCACGCCCTTGTCGTAGATCCGCACCGGCGGGATGCGCAGCCCTTCCTCCCAGATCGAGCGCGCGTCGGCCGGCATCGAGCCCGGCACCTTGCCGCCCACGTCGACCATGTGGCCGAAGATGGAGCTGAAGCCCACCAGGGCGCCGGCGTGGAAGATCGGCATCATCACGCACCAGTCGTTGTTGTGCGAGATCGAGCCCTTGCAGGCGTAGGGATCGTTCCAGACGAAGACGTCCCCGTCGTTGATGTCGCCCTCGAACTTCTCGACGACGCCGGGGATGTAGGAGCCGAACTGGCCCACGACCATCTGGCCGCGGGCGTTGCAGATCATCGGGAACTCGTCATGCTGTTCGCGGATCACCGGCGACAGCGAGATGCGGCAGACCACGCTGTCCATCTCGAAGCGCGCGTTCTTGAGCGCGTTCTCGATGATGTCGAGCGTGATCGGATCGACGTGCGCGCTCATGATCGCTTCTCCTTCGAGATCGGCCAGATCAGCAGGTTTCCGTGCCGGTCGGCTTCCGCGTAATGGTCCGGCAGAAGCACGGTGGTGGTGTCGTATTGCCGGATGACGGCGGGCCCTTCCACGCGCAGGCCGGGGGCGATCCCCTTGCGGTCGTAATGCGGCGTGTCGATCCAGCGCCCCCCGAAATAGCCGGGCCGGCGCTCCATCACGGCATTTTCGCCGCCCCGCGTTGCGGGCGCCGCCTCGTCGACGGGCGTCGTCGCGCCGGTTGCGGTCACCCGCAGCGCCACCAGCTCGACCGGAACCGTGAAGCGGACGCCGTAGAGCCGTTCGTGCAGGATATGGAACTGCTCCGTGACGGCGCTCAGGTCGCCGCTCCCCAGGGCCCCGGCCGCGACCGGAACCGTCACCTCGAAACCCTGCTGCTCGTAGCGGAGGTCCATCGTGTAGCCGAGGGTGCGGTCCGTTTCCGCGACACCCTCCTCCGCGAGCCAGTCGGCGGCCCGTTCGCCCAAGGTGCGGAACCGCGACCAGACCTCGTCGGCCGGCAACCCCACGGTCGAGCGGATGAAGGTTTGCACGAACTCGTTCTTGAACTCGGCTTCGAGGAAGCCCAGCGCGGACAGCACGCCGGGGTTGGGCGGCACGATGACGGGGTAGCAGCCGAGCAGCTCGGCCATGGCATTGGCGTGCAGGGGGCCGGCGCCGCCGAACGCCACCAGGCCGAACTCGCGGGGGTCGAGCCCGCGCTGCACCGTGATGACCCGCAACGCCCCCAGCATGACCTC
>CAXTEP010000117.1:1984-9832 GCA_964243125.1 uncultured Lichenihabitans sp.
GGGGGTCGAGCCCGCGCTGCACCGTGATGACCCGCAACGCCCCCAGCATGACCTCATTGGCGATGTCCAGGATGCCCTTGGCGGCATCCTCAAGAGACAGCCCGAGCCGCTCCCCGACCCCGGCGACGGCCGTGCGGGCGGCCTCGACGTCGAGCGTCATCTCGCCGCCCAGCAGCACGGGCGGCAGATAGCCCAGCACGACGTTGGCATCGCTCACGGTGGGCTCAGTGCCGCCCCGGCCGTAGGAGGCCGGACCCGGCCGGGCGCCGGCGCTGCGCGGCCCCACGCGCAAGGACCGCGTGAGGTCGGACACTTCCGCGATCGAGCCGCCGCCCGCCCCGACGCTGCGGACGTCGAGGGTCGGGACCTTGGCCGGGAACGAACCGACCTCGGTGGAGCGCGAAATCGTCGGCTCGCCGTCCAGGATCACCGAAACGTCCGTTGACGTACCGCCCATGTCGAAGGCCAGCACGCGCTTCAGGCTGGTGCGGCGCGCGATCATGGCGGTGCTGGTGACGCCCCCGGCCGGGCCCGACAGGACCGTGTGGACCGGCCGGCGCGACGCCGCCTCGGCGCTCATCAGGCCGCCGTCGGAGCGCACGATATGCAGGCGCGCCGTCACGCCCGCCTCCATCAGCCGTTCCTCGATGCCCGACAGGTAGCGTCGCATGATCGGGCGCACGTAGTCGTTCATCACCGTGGTGACGGTCCGGTCGTGTTCGCGGAACTCGGGCAGGATGTCGGAGGATAGCGACACCGGCAGGTCGGGGTAGCGCTCGGCCACAATGTCGCGCAGTTGCACTTCGTGCGCGGGGTTTGCATAGGAATGCAGGAGCGAGATCGTCAGCGCCTCAATGCCGGACCCGCAGACGGTGTCGATCGCGGCGGTCGCGGCCTCGACGTCCAGCGCGCGCACGACCTCGCCGGCGGCGTTCACGCGCTCCGGGATGCCCCGCGTGTCGTCCAGGGAGGCGAGCGGGGCGGGCTTGTCCATGACGATCCAGCCGAACAGCGGCCCGGGCGTCCAGGACTTCGCCAGATGCAGCGTGTATTCGAAGCCCTGCGTGACCAGGAGCCCGACGCGAGCCCCCTTCCCTTCCAGGACCGCGTTGGTGGCCACCGTCGTGCCGTGCAGCACGAGCGAGATGTCGGACGGCTTGATGCCGGCCTTGGCGCAGATCAGCCGGACGCCGTTGGCGACGCCGATCGACTGGTCTTCCGGGGTCGAGGGCGTCTTAGCCTCGAAGGTGCGCCGGCCGACGTCGTCGTGCAGCAGGAGGTCGGTGAAGGTCCCGCCGACGTCGACTCCGAGCCTCATCGTCTTGCTCCTTCGGAACGCGCTGGCGGGGCACGGCTTGCGGACGCCGCCTTGAATGCGTATTCAAAAGAGTGTAGCGTTATCCGGGTCAGGGCCACAAGAGCCAAACGCGAGCCGGTTTTCTCCCGATGAAGCGCCAAGATCCGGGTGGGCCCGAGGGAGTTTGAACGTGAACGGGACGCAGCAGGCTCCAACCGCGGCCGCCGGGACGGGCACGACGCTCTACGACAAGGTCTGGGACGAGCACGTCGTCAAGACCTTCGCGGATGGCGCTTCGCTGCTCTACATCGATCGCCACCTCGTCCAGGAAGTCTCGAGCCCGCAGGCCTTCGCGGGGCTGCAGCAGTCCGGGCGACGCGTGCGCCGTCCCGAGGCCCACGTCGCGGTCGCCGACCATGCCGTCCCGACCAGGTTCCGCGACCGCCCGCTGCCGGATGGACTGGCGGCCCGGCAGGTGTCACGCCTGCAGGAAAACGCGGAGGCGTTCGGCATCGACTACATTCCGCTCCGCGATGCCCGGCACGGCATCGTCCACATCATCGGCCCGGAACTCGGCTTCACGCTGCCGGGGTCGACCCTCGTGTGCGGCGACAGCCACACCTGCACGCACGGGGCGTTCGGGACGATTGCGTTCGGCATCGGGGCCAGCGAGTGCGAATGCGTCTTCGCGACCCAGACCCTGCGCCAAACCCGGCAGAAGAGGATGCGCGTCAGCCTCGACGGGCGTCTGCCCGAGGGACTGGCGATCAAGGACGTGGTTCTGGCGCTGATCGCAGCCATCGGCACGGGCGGCGGCAAGGGACACGCCATCGAATACGCGGGCTCCACGGTCGCGGCCTTGTCGATGGAGGGCCGTATGACGCTGTGCAACATGTCGATCGAGGCGGGCAGCCGCGTCGGCATGGTGGCGCCGGACGACGTGACCTTCGCGTACCTGGAAGGCCGGCCCCTCGCGCCCCGCGGTGCCGCCTGGGAACGGGCCCTCGATCATTGGCGGGGGCTGCCGAGCGACCGCGACGCAAGGTTCGACCGCGAGGTGAGGCTCGATGTGTCGGGGCTGGCGCCTCACGTGTCGTGGGGAACGACGCCCGAGGAAGCCGCGCCGATCGACGGCCGCATCCCCGATCCGGCCGTCGAGCCCGATCCGGCGCGGCGCGCCCGCATGGCCCGCAGCCTCGCCTACATGGGGCTGCAGCCCAACACCCGGTTGGAGGACGTCGCGATTGATCGCGTCTTCATCGGGTCGTGCACCAACGGCCGCATCGAGGACCTGCGGAGCGCCGCGACGCTCATCGGCGGTCGCCGGGTCGCGAGCACCGTCACGGGCATCGTGGTGCCGGGCTCTGCCGCGGTCCGGGCGCAGGCCGAGGCCGAGGGGCTCGACCGCATCTTCCTCGACGCGGGGTTCGAATGGCGGGACGCGGGCTGCTCGATGTGCGTGGCCATGAACGACGACCGGCTCGAAGCCGGCCAGCGCTGCGCCTCGACCTCGAATCGCAATTTCGAGGGTCGGCAGGGGGCCGGCGGTCGGACCCACCTGATGAGTCCTGCCATGGCGGCCGCGGCCGCCATCGCGGGCCACCTGGTCGACATCCGCGCCATGACGCCCTGAGGCTCCGCGATGATCGCCTTCGAGACCCTGACGGCCGTGGCGGCTCCGTTCCCGGAGTCAGACATCGACACCGACGTGATCTTCCCGGCGCGCTTCCTGCTGCTGCTCGACAAGGCCGGCCTGGGCAAGCTCCTGTTTCACGAGCGGCGGTTCGTCGGCGGCCAGCCCCGGCCCGAGTTCGTGCTCAACCGCCCTCCCTTCGACGGGGCCCGCATCCTGGTCGCGGGCCGCAACTTCGGTTCGGGGTCGAGCCGCGAGCAGGCCGTCTGGGCCCTCGCGGATTTCGGGATCCGGTGCGTGGTGGCGCCGAGCTTCGGCGAGATCTTCTTCGCGAACTGCTTCAAGAACGGCGTCCTGCCGATCGTGCTGCCGCCCGAACGCCACGCGAAGGTCCTGGAAGCCGCGCAAGGTGGGCAGGCCGTGACGGTCGATCTCGAAGCGCAGACGATCCGAGTCGGTTCGGAGAGGATCGCCTTCGACGTGGATCCGCACCGCAAACGGTCGCTGCTGCTCGGCCTCGACGAGATCGGCGCCATCCTGGCCGACGACGCGGAGGACATCGCCCGGTTCGAGGCCCGGCACCGCGCCCGATCGCCGTGGCTGCACCTGGACGACGATGTCCGCGCCGTCCTGCGCGATGTCGAACCGAGGACCGCTTCGTGACCGACGACGATCTCGACGCCAACTACCGGCGCGCCTACGGCCATCGGATCGGCTTCGGCAAGCGTCCGGCCCTGATCCTGATCGATTTCGTGCAGGCCTACTTCGACGAGACCTGCGAACTCTACGCGGGGGTCGAGGCGGCCCTGGCTTCGGCGCTCCGGATCCGGGAGGCCGCGCGCGCCGCGGGCGTCCCCGTCATCTACACCAACGTGGTCTACCACCCCCGCGCGCTCGACGGCGGCCGCTTCTACCAGAAGGCCAGGCCGCTCAGGAACTTCCTCGCCGGCAGTCCCATGGGGGCCTGGCCCAAGGGGCTCGAGGTGGGGGCCGACGAGCTCGTCATCTCCAAGCAGTACCCGAGCGCCTTCTTCGGCACCTCGCTCGCCTCCACGCTGACCACCTGGGGGACCGACAGCCTGATCCTCACCGGCCTGAGCACGAGCGGCTGCGTGCGCGCCACCTGCGTCGACACCTGCTCCCACGGCTTCATCCCGATCGTCGTGCGCGACGCCTGCGGCGACCGCCACCCGGCGCCCCACGAAGCCAACCTGTTCGACATGGATGCCAAATACGCCGACGTGGTCGGGGAAGCCGAAGCCACGTCCCACCTCGCATCCCTGAGAGGCGCGTGATGGCCAAGCGCAGCCTCAAGGCCGCCCTGGCGGCGGGCGAGTTCATCGCCGCTCCCGGTCTGCACGACATGCTGACCGCCGTGGTCAGCAACCAGGTCGGCTTCGACTTCGTTTACGCCACCGGGTACTGGATGACGGCGTCGGCCTACGGCCTGCCGGACGCCGGCATCGCCACCTTCACCCAGATGCTCGATCGCGTCGCCACGCTGACCCGCACCGTCGACGCCAGCGTCATCGCGGACGCCGACACGGGCTACGGCGGGCTGCTCAACGTGCACCACACGGTGCGCGGCTACGAGGACGCCGGCGTGGCGGCGATCCAGATCGAGGACCAGGAGTTCCCCAAGAAATGCGGGCACACGCCCTTCAAGCGCGTGATCCCCGTCCTCGACATGGTGGAGAAGATCAAGGTCGCGTGCGAAGCGCGACGCAGCGCCGACACGCTGATCATCGCGCGCACGGACGCGCGGCAGACCGACGGCTTCGAGGGCGCGATGGAACGCGCCCAGGCCTATGCGGACGCCGGCGCCGACCTCGTGTTCCCCGAAGCGCTCGAAAGCGAGGCGGAGATGCGGGACGCGTGCCGGCGCCTGAACAAACCCGTCATGGCCAACATGGCCGACGGCGGCCGGACCCCGATCCGCTCGGCCGCCGAACTCGAGGCGATCGGCTACCGCGTCGCGATCTACCCGTCGATGACGGGCCTCGCGGCCGCGGCCGCCGCCGAGGCCGCGCTCACGATGTTCAAGGCCAAGGGGACCAGCCAGTCGCCGGATGTCCCCTTGTTCAGCTTCGCGGCCTTCAACCGCCTGATCGGCTTCGAGGAAGTGTGGGATTTCGAGCGTCGCTGGGCGCGCCCCGGCGGTTCGCAATCCGGCGGAGCCGTCGAGGACGACCGCACCCCCTGATGAGGAGGACGAGCAAATGGTCCGGTATCTGAAACGCGGCCAGGCGGCCGACGCGGCGGCCGCGACCGACGCCAGAACCCGCGCCACTGTGGAGACTATCCTGGGCGACGTCGAGGCCTGCGGCGACGAGGCCGTCCGCGCGCTGTCCGAACGGTTCGACCAGTGGTCGCCCGCCCGGTTCCGCCTGTCCGACGCCGATGTCGAAGCGGCGCTGTCCGCGGTGTCCACCTCCGACCTGGACGACATCCGCTTCGCCCAGGCGCAGGTCCGCAACTTCGCCCAGGCGCAACGGGCGGCGATCCGCGACATCGAGGTGGAAACGCTGCCGGGCGTCGTGCTCGGCCACAAGAACATCCCGATCAGCGCCGTGGGGTGCTACGTGCCGGGCGGCAAATACCCCATGGTGGCCTCGTCCCACATGAGCGTGGTGACCGCGAAGGTCGCGGGCGTGAAACGCATCGTCGCCTGCGCGCCGCCGTTCCGGGGCGGCCCGCACCCGGCCATCGTGGCCGCCATGCACCTGGGCGGCGCCGACGAGATCTACTGCCTGGGCGGCGTCCAGGCCATCGCGGCCATGGCGCTCGGAACCGAGACGATCGCGCCGGTCGACATGCTGGTCGGCCCCGGCAACGCCTTCGTGGCCGAAGCCAAGCGCCAGCTCTACGGTCGCGTCGGCATCGACCTCTTTGCCGGCCCCACCGAAACGCTGGTGATCGCCGACGATAGCATCGACGGCGAGATCTGCGCCACCGACCTGCTCGGGCAGGCCGAGCACGGCGTCAACTCGCCGGCCGTCCTCCTGACCACATCCGAGAAGCTCGCGCGCGACGCTATGGCGGAGGTGGAGCGTCAACTGACGGTGCTGCCGACCGCCGATTTAGCCGGCCGGTCCTGGGCCGATCACGGAGAGGTGATCGTCTGCGACAGCGACGAGGAGATGGTGCGGGAGGCCGACCGCATCGCCTCGGAACACGTGCAGGTCATGACCCGGGACCCCGACTACTTCCTGGCCAACATGACCAACTACGGAGCCCTGTTCCTCGGGCCCCGCACGAACGTCGCCTTCGGTGACAAGGTGATCGGCACTAACCATACCCTGCCGACCAGGAAGGCGGCGCGCTATACGGGTGGGCTCTGGGTTGGCAAGTTCCTCAAGACCTGCACTTACCAGAGGGTGACTTCGGACGCGGCCAGCGCGCTCGTGGGGCAGGTCTGCGGCCGGCTTTGCCGCCTGGAAGGCTTCGCGGGGCATGCCGAACAGGCCGACATTCGCGTGCGCCGCTTCGGTGGCCGCAACGCCGCCCTTGCTGGCAGCGCCGAGGTCGCATGATGGACATATCACTGACCAAGGTCGCAGTGGTCGGCGCTGGCCTCGTCGGTCTTGGCTGGGCGATCGTCTTCGCGCGGGCGGGCTTGGCAGTGCGCGTGTTCGATGCGGAGGCCGGCGTCCGTCAATCGGCGGCGGGCCGCCTCCGGGCCAGTCTTGTCGACATGGCGCAGCATGGCTTGATTGAGGATGTCGACGGGATCGCGGGCCGCGTCGAGGTGGTCGATCATCTGGGCGATGCAGTCGAGGATGCGGACTACGTCCAGGAGTCCGTGTTCGAGCGCGTCGACATCAAGCGGGCGGTCAGCCACGAGATCGGTGCGGCCATGCGGCCCGAGGCGGTCGTCGGCAGCTCGAGTTCAGGCATCCCGGCCTCCGCCTTCACCGACGACGTTCCGAACCGGGCACGTTTCCTCATCGTACATCCCGTCAATCCGCCTCATCTCGTGCCGCTGGTGGAACTGGTGCCCGCGCCCTGGACCGATCCAGCCATCGTCCCTCGGCTGCGCGGCACCATGGAGCGGTTGGGCCAAGTCCCGATCGTGGTCAATCGCGAGATCGACGGCTTCGTGTTGAACCGCCTTCAGGGCGCGCTCCTCAATGAAGCCTGGGCGCTCTATGATGCCGGGATCGCCAGCGCGGCCGATATCGACAGGACGGTGTCGGACGGGCTCGGCTTCCGCTGGTCCTTCATGGGACCTTTCGAGACGATCGACCTCAACGCCCCGGGCGGCATCGTCGACTATGCCGAGCGGCTCGGGCCGCTTTACCATGGCATCGCGGCGTCCCGCACCGTGCCCCAACCCTGGTCGTCGCCGTCGATCGAGCGCATCGAGCGGGAGCGACGCGAGGACCTCCCGGCCGACCGGTTGCGCGAACGTGCCGCGTGGCGCGACCGTCGATTGATGGCGCTCGTCGCGCACCGCCGCACGCAGCCCGGTGGCTGACGTGACCGCGGCGCCGGATATCCCCCCATTCCCCGTCACGCCCTCGTTCGCCCTACACGGCCGACGCGCGCTCGTCACCGGCGCCGGGCGCGGCCTCGGCGCTGCGGCCGCCCTGGCGCTCGCGGGCGCGGGTGCCGCCGTCACGCTGGTGAGCCGGACGACGCCCGAGATCGACGCCGTGGCGGTGGAGATCCGATGCCGAGGTGGAGCGGCCGAAACGCTGACGCTCGACGTGAACGACGGCCCCCGTTGTGCCGGCTGGATCGACGCCGTCGAGCCGTTCGACATTCTGGTCAACAACGCAGGCACCAACCGACCGGCACCGTTCATCGACGTTTTGCCGGACGACTACGATCGCGTGTTCGGCCTCAATGTCCGCTCGGCGTTCTTCGTCGCGCAGGCGGTGGCGCGGCGGCTCGTCAGCACCGGGCGGGGCGGCTC
>CAXTEP010000118.1:0-4740 GCA_964243125.1 uncultured Lichenihabitans sp.
AACAACGCCATGGCGACGGTCGTGGCCCCGGCCGACCAGATCAGCCCGGAGGAGTTCCGGCGGGTGACGGACGTCACCTACCACGGCCAGGTCTTCGGCACGCTGGCGGCGCTCCGGCACATGCGCGGCCGCAACCGCGGCCAGATCATCCAGGTGTCCTCGGGCCTGGCGCTGCGCTCCGCACCGTTGCAATCAGCCTATTGCGGGGCCAAGCACGCCGTCACCGGGTTCACGGACAGCCTCCGCTCGGAACTGATCCACGATCGGGTCAAGGTGGACCTCACGATCGTCTACCTCCCGGCCGTCAACACACCGCAGTTCGACCACACCCGCAACCACACCGGCCATGCCCAGACGGCACCCGATCCGGTCTTCGATCCCCGGCTCTGCGCCGACGCAATCCTGGCCGTCGCGCACCGCCCGACCCGCGACGTCTGGGTCGGCCGGTCGACGGTGCAGATGGCCGTTGCCCAGGCGGTGGCCCCGGCCTTCGCGGACAATCAGGCCGCCAAGATGTGGGACGCGCAGTTCCGGCCGGGACCGCCGCTGCGGCCGAACGGCAACCTGTTCGACGCGGATGGCGAGGACCCCGGCGTCGACGGCCCCTTCCTGGACCGGGTGCAGCCGACCCGTCAGGAGTTCATCACCTCGCGTGGGCGGGATGCATTGGCGCTTGGTGCGGCCGGGCTCGTCGGCGCTTTGGCGCTTTCCGCCTTGGTGCCCCGCCGACGCGGAAGGCGGTGAGGGGCCAAGTTCGCGCTTCCGGCCCGTTCGTCCGGGTAACGCCGCCGGACGGCCGATGCACCGGTCCCGGATCACAGGTCGAGTTGATCCCGAGCGACCGGACAACGGCCGTGAGCCGGCCCCCATCGACAGGTGCCGTGTGTGCGACCGTGCCGCTCGAGGTCCGACCGAGGCCGCACGGGCGCGCCCCGATGGCGCGACTTCGAACGAGCTGTTCGAGGTCCCGGCCGAGGCTTCCGGCCACGGCGCGGCCGGTCCGACGCGTCACCGCGCCGGGCGGTTCGAGCAGCGTGCGGTTGACGACGGCATGAACCTTGGCCGGCGGCGCGGGCGTCGTGCCGGGTGGGCGATCCGGTGGCGCGGCAGGCCGTCCAGGCCCGCCTGGGCATCACGCTGCTGCCGACCCGACGCCCTCGGCCGGATGACCCCGACCCGCTTGGCGATCTCCGGCACGGGCAGACGGTGACACGAAAGCGGCACGATCCGCGTTCGCCGAAACGTGCTCCACGGGCCGCCGGTTCTCGATCCCGTGACGCCCAGCCCGCCCCTGAGCCGACAGCAGGAGCGAGACGGTCCGGGCCACGCAAACAAACTCGCACGGCCCGAGCTTTCTGCATCTTCCGTGCGGGTCGGCGCACCGGCCGCCGTCGGGGCTGTGCCGGGCCGGGACGTCACCGGGCCAGCACGGCCGCGTCCTTGGCGGAGGTCGAGGCGGGCGCGTCCAGCCGGCCGAGCCCCCGCAGCGTGGCGCGGAGAGCGTCGTCGAGCGGCGTCTCGGGCACGTCGGCAAGGACGCCGCGCAGCTTGCCGTCGAGCAGCCGCAGCGGGCGCCGCCACAGGTAGATCATCTCCCGCATCTCGCGAAACGTCTCGTTGAACGGGGCGAGCGCATGCACGATCGGCCAGGGAAAGCGGTGGATAGATGCCTTCGGTCGCCCGGCGGCCCGCCGGATCGCGTCGGCGAAGTCACGATTGTCCTCGAACCAGCTGCCGCCGAAGTGGAACGCTTCGAAGCTCGCGCGTCCGTCGTCCAGCTCCAGCAGCCGCACCATCGTTTCCGCGAGGTCTGGCAGGTAGGCCCAGGCGTGACCGACGCCGGGCCGCCCCGGGTTGAACACCCGCTTCACCGGCCCCGACTGGAGCAGCATGCCCTGCGCCAGCCAGTTGTTGCCGGCGCGCGGGCCGAAGAAGTCTCCGGCGCGCACTACCAGTGTCCGCACGCCCTCCTCGGCCGCCCGGGCCAGGCGGCGTTCCATCGCCACCCGGATCGCCCCCTTGCGCGTCGGCGGGTTCTGCGGCGCAGTCTCGTCCACCGCGGACCCCGCGTCGGCCCCGAAATTGTAGACCGTGCCGGGAAACAGCACACGCCCGCCGTGGGCGGCGGCCGCCGCGATCGTGCTTTCCAGCATGGGCAGCGCCAGTTCCGTCCAGTTCCGATAGCCGGGCGGGTTGGCGCCGTGCACGATGACCTCGGCGCCCTCGGCCGAGCGGACCACCGAGGAAGCGTCCATGGCGTCGCCCTTCACCCATTCGAACGAGGGATCGGAGGCCCGCGCCCGCTCGGGATCACGGTGCAGCGCCCGCACCCGCCAGCCGCGTGCCTCCAGCGCCCGCGCGACCTCGCCGCCGATGCCGCCCGTGGCCCCGATCACCAGCGCCCTTCGCTCCCGTTCCGCCATCGTCGTCTCCCGTGCCGAGGACGCGAAGGTGCGCGCAGTTCGGTTTCTCCGGTATCGGCAAATTCCGAATGCACACCATGCAGGATCGCATAGCCCCGCGCCGCCAAGCCCCGGGACGTCAGGCGCCCTTCAGCGCCGCCCCGAGCGCCGCCCCGAGAAAGTCGGCGACGCGCCGGATGCGCGCGTTGATGCGGACCTCCTCGTGCATGACGAGCCAGACGGGCAGCACCGGCAGCCTGAGATCAATCCCGACGCGCTCGAGCCCGGGGTGGCGGCCCGCCAGCAGCACCTGCGCGAAGCCGAGGCCGGCGCCCGCGACCAGCAGGTTCCAGTAGACCATCTGATCGTCGCAGCGGACGGGGAAGTCCTCGCGCGTGACCGGGTGACCCTGCGCCGCGAACGCTTCCAGGATCGTGTTGCCGCGATCGAAGCCGATCACGCCCGCCGCCAGCATGTCCGGGACCGTGCGGATCGGGCCGCAGCGCGCAAGGAACGCGCGGGCGCCGAACAGGCCCAGCGGCGTGCCGCCGAGCTTGCGCGCCACCAGCGCGTTCTGCGTGGGCTCGAACATCCGGAGCGCGATGTCGGCGTCGCGGCGTAGCAGGTTCTGCGCGAGGTCCGAGGCGACGAGCTCGACCTGGATGGTCGGCTCGGCTTCGCGCAGCGCCGCCAGGATCGGCGGCAGCAGGAGGTTGGCGACGATCACCGAGGCCGCGACGCGCACGGTCCCGGTCAGCTGCTGCGACCGCCCCTGCGCCTTGAGCGCCAGCGCCTCGGCGGCCTCGCCCATGGCACGCGCGTCGTCGACCAGGCCCAGCGCCGCCTCGGTCGGGTCGAGCCCGCGCACCGTGCGGGCGAACAGGCCCACCCCGAGCGCCGCCTCGAGTTCGCGGACATGCCGGCTCAGCGTCGGCTGCGTGGTCCCGGTTCGCTTTGCTGCGGCGGACAGCGACCCTGTCTCGACCACGGCGAGGAAGGAGCGCAGCAATGTCCAGTCGATGCCATTCATCCGTTGAACGCCCCCGAACTCTTTCCCCCTGTATTCAGGCGTACAAAGGCGCGCAACGTCCGGGAACGTGCCGGCCAACAGCGACGCGCCCCCTTCCCGGTCCGATAGGGCGGGCGCCGGTCCTTGCGCTCACGACCGGCCCTTTCTGAACGGACAAGGGCTGACGTCCGGCGCGGGACGCTGCGGCGCCGACGATGTTCGATGTGACTTGCCGGCCGGGTCCGACCAGCGTGCGGAGACGTGCCCCATCGACGGCCGGTCAAAGGTCCGCTGCGGTGAAGATCTCGACGGCCCAGTCGATGAACGCCCGGACCCGCGGCGAAAGCTGTCGGTTCTGCGGGTAAAGGACCGACAGCGGCGTTCCCGGCGGGGGATGCTGCGGCAGCACCTCGACGAGGGCGCCGGTCTCCAGATCCCGTCGCAGGCGATAGAAGGGCTGCTGCACGAGGCCGAGCCCCAGTCGCGCCACGGCGGCCATCGCGTCCGACCCGCTCACGGTCACGCGGCTGGGCAGGATGTGCCTGCGCGGCTCCCCGTCGACCATGAACTCCAGCGGCATGATCTCGCGGCTCCGCGACGACACGAAGCCGACCATGCGGTGCCCGGCGAGGTCGTCCGCGGATCGCGGCACGCCGTGCCGTTCCAGGTAGCCCGGGCTGGCGCAGGTCACCTCCCGGAGCAGCCCGAGCCGACGAACGATCATGCCGGTGTCGTGCGGCTCGCCCGCGCGGATCACGCAATCCACGCCCTCACTGATCAGATCAACCAGCCTGTCTCCCTCGCCGATGTGGAGATCGAGGAGGGGGTAGCGCTCTAGAAATCCCGGGAGCTTCGGCAGCAGGAATGTTTGAGCGAGGAGCGGGTGAACGTCGACACGGAGCAAGCCCCGCGGCTGCGCGGCTCGGAGCGCACCCTCGGCGTCCTCCAGGTCGGCCAGGATGGACAAGCATCGACGGTAATAAGCCTCGCCGTCGAGCGTCGGCAGCACCGTCCTGGTTGTCCGCTCGATCAGGCGCACGCCAAGGCGTGCCTCCAGCTGCTTCACGGCCTCCGTGGCGGAGGATCGCGGCAGGCCGAGGTCGGTCGCGGCCGCCGTGAAGCTCCGGCGCTCGATCACGCGGACGAGCAGACGCATGCTGTCGAAACGGTCCATGCCCTTTGTTCGCCCGAGCCGAACGGTGTTGGCAAGATCAGCCCGATTATCTGCTCCTCCGTGCCCCTTAACTTCGATTGAACGCGCCTCGCGTGTTGCCGACGCGATCACGACAGGAGCTCGATCATGCCGTTTGCAAACTTCAAGCTTCCGGA
>CAXTEP010000118.1:4840-9809 GCA_964243125.1 uncultured Lichenihabitans sp.
ACGACGTGTTCGTGGTCCCCGGGGCCTATCGCAAGGCGGACCGCTGACCCACTGACGACAGCATGAGGAAAGGTGAGATCATGAGCGAGAGATTGGGAAAGGCAGCGCTGGTGACGGGCGCGTCGCGCGGCATCGGCGCCGAGATCGCCAAGCGTCTCGGGCTTGGCGGCTATGACGTGGTCGTCAACTACACCAACGGCGCCGCCGACGCCGCGACGGTCGTGCGTGGAATCGAGGCGAACGGCGGCCGGGCGATCGCCGTGCAGGCGGACGTGAGCGATCCGGCCGCGATGGCGAGCCTGTTCGAGCGCGGCGAGCAGGCGTTCGGGGGTTTGGACGTGCTCGTCAACAACGCCGGCGTCATGAAGCTCGCGCCCGTCGCAGATGCCGATGACGCGTTGTTCGATCAGACGGTCGCGATCAACCTCAAGGGCGTGTTCAACGGCTTGCGGGAGGCAGCGCGGCGGCTGCGCGACGGGGGACGGATCATCAGCTTCTCGTCCAGCGTTGTGGGCCTCTACCAACCCGGCTACGCGGTCTACGCCGCCACCAAAGCCGGCGTCGAGGCAATGACCCACGTCCTGTCGAAGGAGCTCGGGCCGCGGCGCATCGCCGTCAATGCCGTGGCGCCCGGCCCGGTCGCGACCGAGCTCTTCCTCAAGGGCAAGTCGGATCAGGACATCGCACCGGTCGTCGGCCGCACCCCGCTCGGTCGGCTCGGCGAGCCCGAGGACATCGCGGGGGTCGTCCTGTTCCTGGCAAGCCCCGAGGGCGGCTGGATCAACGGCCAGGTGCTGCGCATCAACGGGGGGATCCTGTGATGCCCGGCAAACCCCAGGTTGCCCTCGTCACGGGGGCATCGAGCGGCTTCGGGCGGATGATCGCCCGCGACCTCGCCGGCGCGGGGCACGTCGCCTACGCGTCGATGCGGGACACCGGCGGCAGGAACGCGAACACCGTCCGGACGATCGCCGAGGCGGCGGCCCGCGACGGCGTCGATCTCAGGACGGTCGAGATGGACGTCCAGGACGAGGCGAGCGTCGACGCGGCGGTCCGCACGATCGTCGACGAACATGGGCGGCTCGACGTGCTCGTGCACAATGCCGGCCACATGGTCTACGGCCCTGCCGAGGCTTTCACGCCCGATCAGCTCGCGCAACTCTACGACATCAACGTGATCGGAACCCAGCGCGTGAACCGAGCGGTGCTGCCGCACATGCGTGCGGCTCGGGCGGGCTTGCTGGTCTGGGTGTCGAGCACCAGTGTCGCCGGTGGGGTACCTCCGCTTTTGGGCCCCTACTTCGCCGCGAAGGCCGGCATGGACGCCCTGGCGGTCTGCTACGCCCGCGAGATCGCGCCGTTGGGGATCGACAGTGCGATCGTCGTGCCCGGCGCGTTCACGACCGGGACCAACCACTTCGCCAATGCCGGCACTCCCGCCGACGCGACGCGCGCTGGGCAGTACGGTACGGACTGGCCCGACCGTTTCGCTGACCGGATGCGCGACGCTCTCGCCGCGACCGTCCCGACCGATGCCGATCCAAGCGCGGTCGGTCGCGCAATCGTCGATCTCGTCGCGACGTCACCGGGACGTCGGCCCTTCCGAACCTACATCGATCCGGCGGACGACGGCGCGGCCGTCTCGTTCCGGGTGATCGACCGTGTCCGCGAGCAGTTTCTTCACCGGATCGGGTTCGAAGAGCTGCTGCGACCCGCCGAGTGTTGACGGCAACCGGCGAGGTCCGCGCGGACGTCGATGCCGATAAGTTCGTGAACGCGGTGTCGAGCCTGCGCATGGGGCCCACGACACCCGGTTCGATCATGCGCGACGCATGGTCGGCCTCCTGATCGACGCCCTCCGGCCGACAGCGACGGCAGGCCGTTTCAGAGGGGCAACGCCGCGGTGACCTTGACGCGCTGCAGCGGGATGTCGGTCTTGAGGCTGGTAACGCCCTCGATTCGCGCCAGCTTCTCGGCCTGGAACCGGCGATAGCCGTCGAGGTCGCGCGCGACGACGCGCAGCAGGAAGTCGCAATCGCCAGCCATCATGTGGCACTCGACCACGTGCGGCAGCGCCACGACGCTGTCGACGAAACGCTGGACCGTCTCGTCGTCCTGCGCCTTCAGCCAGACGCGGACGAAGACGCTCGTGCCCAGTTCCAGCAGCGCAGGATCGAGCGCGGCGTTGTAGCCGACGATGATCCCTGCCGCTTCGAGCGCGCGGACGCGGCGAAGGCACGGCGACGGTGACAGCCCGACGCGCTCGGCGAGGTCGTTGTTGGTGAGCCGGCCGTCGCTTTGCAGCTCCGACAGGATCCGGCGGTCGATCGCGTCGAGCTTCATGGAGCGCCTCGGATTTCACCTGGATGTTGGCAGGATCTGCCGCCAGAGAGGCAGGAACGGGTGGAAATCGCAACCACCTGCGGTGCCGCAAGTGCTAAAACCGCGATCATGGCAACAGTGAACGACACGGTCGCGCGGTCGGACGGCGACTTCGCGCGAGGGGTCCGCGCCTCGTTACCCGTGCTGCTCGGCCTCGTGCCGGCCGCGCTGGTGCTGGGCGCGCAGGCGACGGCCAAGGGCATGGCGACGCCGGCGGTGTCGCTGATGACGGGCCTCAACTTCGCGGGCGGATCGGAGTTCGCCGCCGTCGGCCTGTGGACCTCGCCGCCGCACCTCCTGCTGATCGTCGGCGTGACGCTGCTGGTGAACAGCCGTCATCTGGTGATGGGGGCGACGCTGGCGCCGTGGCTGCGGCGCCTGCCGCGCCGCCGCGTCTTGCCGGCCCTGTTCCTCATGGTCGACGAGAGCTGGGCGATGGCGCTCGCCGACGCGAGGAAGCGCGAGGCGGCCGGCCGGACCGACGGCTTCAGCCTGCGCTACTTCCTGGGCCTGTCGGCCGCGCTCTACGCCGGCTGGGTGTTCTCCACGACGGCGGGTGCCCTGGTCGGGCCCGTCCTGGGCGATGTCCGGGCCTGGGGCTTCGACATGGCGTTCCCGGCGGTGTTCCTGGTGCTGCTGCGCGGCATGTGGAAGGGCGTCGGGGCGGCCGGGCCGTGGCTGGTCAGCCTCGTCGTCGCGGGAGGCTGTCATCTGCTCGTTCCCGGCGTGTGGTACGTGCCGGCCGGCGCGAGTGCGGGCCTGCTCGCCTCCTGGATCGGGACGCGACGGTGATGGACGGCCGAACCCTCGCGACGGTGGTCCTCATGGCGCTCGCCACCTACCTGACGCGCATCGGCGGCTACCTCGTCCTGGGCGGCCGCGATCTGTCGCCGCGCACCCTGCGCGTGCTCGAGACCGCGCCGGGATGCGTGCTCATCTCGGTGATCGCGCCGGTCTTCGTGTCGGGCCGCGCCGCCGACCTCATCGCGCTCGGCCTCACCCTGGCGGCGGCCAGCCGGCTCGCGTTGCTGCCGACCGTCCTGCTCGCCATCGGCAGCGCCGGCCTGGCCCGGCACATGCTCGGCTAGACGGAGCGGCTGCGTCAGGCCTTGAGGACGGTCTTGCCCTTGACCTTTCCGCGTTCGCGCATCCGCTGCGCCGACCACCAGCCCCGCCTTGCCCGGACGGCCGTGCCGACCCGGGGAGGGCGTCAGGCGACCGACGGGTTGCGCCAAACCTGCGTGCCGTCAATCCGCAGCACGGCCGCCGCCCCGCTTCGGTCGATGCGCGCGGTTTGTTCCCGTTCGAGGATCCAGCCCGCGCCCTGGAGGGCCGAAATGAGCCGCGTTTCCACCTCCCGCGAGTGGGTGCCGATCACCAGGTAGCGGACCTTGCGCGTGAGCACCTCGATCGAGGCCGCCACGACGTCGCCCTCCGCACCCTGGATGTCCATGTGGACGAGGTCCACCGCGGTTTCCCCGGTCAGGAGCGTATCGACCGTCAGGCACGGGACCTGCTCGTCGCCGCCGCGGCGCGGCGCGTCGGTCCCGAACCGGGCCTCGCCGCCCCAATCGTCGACAGGGTCGGTCCGGGGGAACGAGGCCGTGCCGTCGGCCGGCCCCACCGCGGCCCGGTGGACGCGGTGGTGCTCGGGGGGGAACCCGTTGTCGGCGAAGTGCTGCCGCAGGTTCGCAACCTTGCCGTCCGACGCTTCGGCGGCGTGCAGCCTGATCGGCGCGCGGCCGTTCCGCCGCGCCAGGTGGCCCGCATTGACCGACCATGTCCCGATCCCCGCCCCGAGTTCAAGGCAAACGAAAGGTCCCCGGCCCGCCTCGACGGCCCGGATCACGCCCACGTATTCGATCGGCTCCGCGTTGGGGTCGCCGATGAAGGTCGGGACGTCGTTGAACACGGCGCCGCCGAGTTCGCGCGTCGTCCCGACCAGGTCGGCCCTTTGGCGGACGCCGATGAACGTCTTGACATACCGCTCCTCGGGCTCGTTCCGGACGAGGTAGCGCCGCATGGCGGCTTCGTCGTCGCGGGTGACGCCCGCGTGGATGAGGCCGTGCTTCCGGCGCCAGCGCGCCGCGCGCGCCCTGAACTCCGGCGAGGCCGTGAACTCCCGCAGCAACTGGTCGAGCGACAGACCCCGGCTCGCGAAGGCGGAGACGACCGCGTCGCTTTCCGGCTCCCGCTCGAGGAGGCCGCGGTAGATGTCCCTGATCATGGACTCCGAAACCCGTTGCACCTCGAACCCCCTCCATTCCGAACCCGCGACGGCCGCCGAGCGCGCTTCCCGGCATGAGATCAACGCCCCGACCTGCCCGGCCAGGTCGTCCGGGCATCGCCGGACGGTTCAGCGGCGGGCCGGTGACACGAGACCGTTCGGAACCAAAGCCGAAAGGTCGCATTCGCGAAGTCACCGAAGCCACATGAGCGAGTGAAGTCCGATGCCGGGTACGATCGACGTCCACACTCACTTCATCCCCAAGACCTACCTTGACGCGCTGGACCGCGTCGGCATGACGGCAAACATCGGCTTCCCGCTCGCGGAATGGCACGAGGGTGAGCGCCTGGAGATCATGGA
>CAXTEP010000119.1:0-4950 GCA_964243125.1 uncultured Lichenihabitans sp.
CCGAAGCCCGTGGCCGCTGTGGTCAAGCTGCTCAACAGCCGCGCCCGCCTGATCGGCGCCATGCTGCTGGGCAACAACGTCGCCAACATCGGCTCGTCGGCACTCATGACCAGCCTGCTCGTGTCCGTGTTCGGCGACCGGGGCGTGCTCTACGCCACCGTGGTCATGACGGCGCTGCTGGTGGTGTTCGCCGAGGTCATGCCCAAGACCATCGCGATCAACCACCCCGAACGGGTGTCGCTGTTCTTCGGCCGGCCGGTCGCGATCGTGGTGGCGATCTTCGGCCCGCTGCTGAAAGGGGTCGAGATCCTCGTGCAGGGCATTCTGACGCTGTTCGGGGTGTCGCTGAACGAGCGGCGGTCGATGCTGTCGGGAACCGAGGAGCTCAAGAGCACGGTGGACCTGCTGCACGCCGAAGGTGGCGTGGAGCGCGTCGACCGCGACATGGTGGGCGGCCTGCTCGACCTGCGGGACCTGACGGTGGCCGACGTCATGATCCACCGTACCAAGATGGAGGCCCTGAACGTCGAGCTCGCGCCCGAGGACATCGTGCGGCAGGCGCTCGCCTCGTCCCACACGCGCCTGCCGCTGTGGAAGGACAAGCCCGACAACATCGTGGGTGTGCTGCACGCCAAGGAACTGCTCCGCGCGCTCGACGAGGCGGGCGGTTATCCCGAGCGGCTGCAGGTCGTCGACCTCGCTTTCGAGCCGTGGTTCGTTCCCGCCTCCACGACCCTGCTGGAGCAGTTGCAGGCCTTCCGCAAGCGCAAGATCCATTTCGCGCTCGTGGTGGACGAGTACGGCGAGGTGATGGGCCTCGTGACGCTGGAGGACATCATCGAGGAGATCGTCGGCGAGATCAGCGACGAGCACGACGTCGTGGCGCAGGGCATCCGCGTCCAGCCCGAGGGCGGGGTGATCGTTGAGGGCTCCGTGCCGATCCGCGACCTCAACCGCGTCATGAACTGGACGCTGCCCGACGACGAGGCCACCACGATCGCGGGCTTGGTGATCCACGAAGCGCAGTCCATCCCCGACACGGGGCAGATCTTCCATTTCCACGGGTTCCGGTTCGAGGTGCTGCGCAAGACGCGCAACCTTCTCGCCCAATTACGCGTCGCCCCCGCGGCGGCCCGCGCCAGCGCGGACTGACGCGTTTCTCGTCCATCCGGCCCGACGGCCCAGCAGCGAGCACCCTGATGACGGCCCACCTTCACCAGTTCCCCTGTCTCAAGGACAATTACGGCGTGCTGGTGCACGATCCGGACACGGGCGCCACCGCCGCGATCGACGTTCCCGAGGCCGAACCCGTGCTGGCCGCCCTGGACGAGCTGGGATGGCGGCTGTCCGACATCCTGCTGACCCATCACCACGCCGACCACGTGCAGGGCGTCGGCGCCGTCAAGGCACGCTTTCCCCAGGCTCGCATCGTCGGGCCCGCCAAGGAGGCGGCCAAGATCGGCCACCTCGATCTCGGCGTCGCCGAGGGCGACACCGTCAGGGTGGGGGCGCTCGCGGCCAAGATCATCGAGACGCCGGGCCACACGGCGGGCCACATCGTCTACTGGTTCGAGGGCGAGAACCTGCTGTTCGCGGGCGACACGCTGTTCGCGCTCGGCTGCGGCCGCGTGTTCGAGACCCCGCTCCCGGTGATGTGGACCTCGCTGCAGAAGCTCGCGCGGCTACCCGGCGAGACCGCCGTCTACGCGGGGCACGAATACACCCTGTCCAATGCCCGCTTCGCGCTGACCGCCGACCCCGACAACGCCCTCCTGAAGGAACGTGCGGCCCGGATCGAGGCGCTGCGGGCCGACGGGCAGCCCACCCTGCCCACCACGATCGAGCTGGAGCGGGCCACCAACCCCTTCCTGCGGGCCGAGGTGCCGGCCGTGCAGGCCGCGATGGGTCTGGCGGGCCAGGACCCGGCGGCCGTCTTCGCGGAGTTGCGCGAGCGGAAGAACCGGGCCTGAAACCGTGATCGCGTCCGGCACGGGGCTCGGGCCGCGCGACATCGTCGCCCGCCTCGGGCTGAAGCCGCATCCCGAAGGCGGCCACTACCGGGAAACGTTCCGCGACCCGCGCGTCGACGCGAACGGGCGTTCGCTGTCGACCGCCATCCTGTTCCTGCTCGGGGTGGGCGAGGTGTCCGAGTGGCACCGGGTCGACGCCACCGAGATATGGCATTTTTACGCCGGCGCGCCCCTGGTGCTGACCCTGTCCCCCGACGGCCACGACGCGAGCGCCCACCACCTCGGTTCGGCCCTGGAAGCCGGCCAGTCGCCCCAACTCGCCGTGCCGCCGGGCTGCTGGCAGACCGCGACCAGCCTGGGCGCCTGGACGCTGGTGGGCTGCACGGTCGCGCCCGGCTTCACGTTCGAGGGTTTTGAGCTCGCGCCACCCGACTGGCGCCCGATGCCGCGGTCGAGCTAGCTCGAGTTCCTCCGAACAAGAGCTTGTCGGCCCGAGTCGACAGGGATCCGGACCTCAGCTTTCCTGCTTGGCGGCCGCGAGCCGGTCGATCTGCCGACGCATCTCGCTCAGCTCGTTGCGCAGGCTGTCGAGATCGCCGCCGCTGGCGGCGGGCCGCGCGGGCGGCGGCGGCGGTTCGGCGAGCCCGCCCACACC
Source organism: uncultured Lichenihabitans sp. (assembly GCA_964243125.1). Classification (GTDB taxonomy): domain Bacteria; phylum Pseudomonadota; class Alphaproteobacteria; order Rhizobiales; family Beijerinckiaceae; genus Lichenihabitans. The sequence continues at coordinate 2,626 of CAXTEP010000119.1, forward strand.
CGGCGACGGGGGAAGCGCGAACGGGTTGAACATCGACAAGGCCTGCGAGAACATCAGCATGTTGGTGCGTGTCTGTTCCTCGAGCTGGTCGAACATCTGGCTGCGGAGAGCTTGGCCCGGCAGAAGGCGCGTGCCCAGCGCGGACTCGACCTGCTCGCGCATCTTGTGCTGGTCGGAGGTGAGCCGGTCGATGGTGAATTCAAGATAGCTCGGCACCAGCATCTGCATGCTGTCGCCGTAGAAGCGGATCAGCTGCCGCAGGAAGGCGGTCGGCAGCAGGCTCTGGCCGTTCTTGCTTTCCTGCTCGAAGATGATTTGGGTCAATACGGTGCGGGTGATGTCTTCGCCCGACTTGGCGTCGTAGACCACGAAGTCATCGCCGCCCTTCACCATTAAGGCGAGGTCTTCAAGCGTCACGTAGGCGCTTGTTCCCGTGTTGTAGAGGCGCCGGTTCGCGTATTTCTTGATCGTGATCGGTTGCTTGTCGGTCGTGGTCATCATGCTGGTCTGCCGCCGCCGTGCGCGTTCAAGCGCTGATCTGTCATAAGGATAGGCATTTCGGCGCCTCCGCGAAACCTTTATTCGCGCCCGCGCCGCCTTTCCGCGGCACCGTCGCGATGCCATATGACAGCCTTCGGGAGCGATGCTCCCGGGGGAAATATCGAAGGCGCGGACCGGCGGGTCGCAGCCGGAACACGAACAGCAAGGAGGAGCGTCCATGTCGACCGATATCGTGATCGTCAGTGCCGCGCGCACGCCCGTGGGCGGATTCAGCGGCGTGTTCGGCGCCGTTCCGGCCCATGAGCTCGGGGCCGAGGCCATCCGGGCCGCGCTTGGCCGGGCCAAGGTGGCGCCCGAAGAGGTGGACGAGGTGATCCTGGGTCAGGTTCTGACGGCGGGTCAGGGGCAGAATCCCGCCCGGCAGGCCGCCATGGCGGCGGGCGTGCCGCAGGAGAAGACCGCATGGGGCGTCAACCAGCTGTGCGGCAGCGGCCTCCGGGCCGTGGCGCTCGGGCTGCAGCAGATCGCCGGCGGCGACGCGGGCATCATCGTGGCGGGCGGCCAGGAATCCATGACCCAGGCGCAGCACTCCGCCTACCTGCGGTCCGGCCAGAAAATGGGCGAGCTCAAGTTCACAGACACCATGCTGAAAGACGGGCTTATGGACGCCTTCAACGGCTACCACATGGGCGTCACGGCCGAGAACATCGCGACCAGATGGCAGCTCAGCCGGGACGACCAGGACCGCTTCGCGGTCGCGTCCCAGAATAAGGCCGAGGAAGCCCAGAAGGCCGGCCGGTTCCGGGACGAGATCGCGCCCGTGACCGTCAAGGGCCGCAAGGGCGACACGGTGGTGGACCAGGACGAGCACATCCGGCCCGGCACCACGCTGGAAGGCTTGACCAAGCTGAAGCCGGCCTTTTCCAAGGACGGCAGCGTCACGGCGGGCTCGGCCTCGGGCATCAACGACGGGGCCGCGGCCCTGGTGCTGATGACGGCCCGGGAGGCCGAGAAGCGCGGCCTGACGCCGCTCGCCCGCATCGTATCCTGGGCCACCGCGGGCGTCGATCCGGCCGTGATGGGGTCGGGACCGATCCCGGCCTCGCGCAAGGCCCTGGACAGGGCGGGCTGGAAGGTCAAGGACCTCGACCTGATCGAGGCCAACGAGGCCTTCGCGGCGCAGGCGCTTGCGGTCAACAAGGACATGGGCTGGGACCCCGAGATCGTGAACGTCAACGGCGGCGCGATCGCGATCGGCCACCCCATCGGCGCCTCGGGCGCGCGGGTGCTGACGACGCTCCTCTACGAGATGGGTCGCCGCGACGCCCGCAAGGGGCTGGCGACGCTGTGCATCGGCGGCGGCATGGGCATCGCCATGACGGTCGAGCGCTGACCCGGCCGCGACATCGGCGGACGGAACCCGTCACCACGCCTGCCGTTTGCTTCCCGACGGCGACCGTTCGCGGCCGCCGGACGGTGCAATCAAGCGGATCACGGCATCCGATCAGACGGGAGACACGGCATGGCCAGCGCCGGCAAACCGAAGGGCACGAGCCAGGAAGACAAGGTCGCTCGACCGGACAAGAGCAACACGGCCTCGAAGGGCATGGCAAGCCAGGAGAAGGGGCACCACGCCGGCCCGGCCGACCTGCCTGCCGACCTGGACGACCAGCGCCCGCCGGGCCAGATCGCCAAGGACGCCATGGACGACGACGCGGCCTGAGCCCCAGAAAGGAATTCGATGAGCAAGCATCCGGACGGAAAGATCGAGGGCGACACGGTCAAGATCGGCGAGGTGTCGATCGACGATGACCTGAAGCGCAA
>CAXTEP010000119.1:5050-9691 GCA_964243125.1 uncultured Lichenihabitans sp.
CCTCCCCTCAGTGGCCGGTCGGGTCGGCGTCGCGGGTTGCCTCGAACAGGAACCACGTCCTCCGCTCGGTCTCGTCGATGTAGTTTTCCAGCAGGCTCGCGGTCGCCACGTCCTTGTTGTTGTCGCACACCTCGTGGGCGGCACGCATGTTGGCCACCATGGCCCGGTTGTCGGCGCAGAGTTCGCGGATCATCTCGGCGGGCGGCACGAAATCGGCGTCGTTGTTCTTGACCCGAGTCATGCCGTTGATCTCGCCGATCGAGTGCAGCGTCCGCCGGCTGATCTTGCGCACGCGCTCGGCGAGCGGGTCCGTCATGGCGAAGATCTGCTCGGAGTGCTCGTCGAGCAGCAAGTGGTAGTCGCGGAAATGCGGGCCGCTCATGTGCCAATGGAAGTTCTTCGTCTTCACGTAGAGCGCGAATGCGTCGGCCACGAGCTTGTTGATCTCGGCTGCGACCTCGGCGGTGCCGTTGTCACCGAGATCCGTGGGTATCTTGAGCACCGCGTCGGTTCTGCTGTCGTCGCGCGTTCCGGCCATGCGGATCTCCTGCGTTTGATGTCGGATACCACGACAACACGCGGGCACTCACGGCGTTCCGCATGCGCTACAGGGCCTCGGGCCTGAACCGCGCCGTCGGGGTCACGAACTCGTCCTGGGCGGCGATCAGCAGGATTTCCCGGGAACTCGCCTCCAGGGTCCGGCTCAGGAGCCCAAAGATGGAAGCGGCGGCGCGGGCGAGCGCTTCGGGCACCGAGCGGGTCTGCAGCATGTGGACGAAGAACAGGGCCGCCACGGCGTCGCCGGCTCCGTTCACGGCCACGTCCAACCGCGGCGTGCGGACGCGCCAAAGGCCGGTTTTCGCGTCGGACGCGAGCAGGTCGAGGCCGTCGCCCGGCGTGTCCTGGCCGAGGTAGGAGGTGACCAGCACCGTGCGCGGCCCCCTGGCGTGCACGGCCGCGATGGCCCGGCGCGCTTCCGCCACGGTTCCCGACGCTTCTCCGGACAGGAGGCCGAGCTCGAACTGGTTAGGGGTCACGATATCGGCCGCCGGGACGGCCCGGTCGCGCATGAACTCCGCGATTCCGGGCCGGACGAAGACGCCCCGGCCCACGTCGCCGATCACGGGATCGCAGCAATAGGCCGCGGCGGGGTTGGCGGCCTTCACGCGCTCGACCGCGTCCAGGATGGCGTCGCCGGTCTCGGCCGACCCCATGTAGCCCGACAGCACGCCGTCGCACCGCGCCAGCGCGCCGCGCTCGGCGATACCCTGGACGCAGTCCCCGATCAGCCGCGCCGGCAGCACCTCGCCCCGCCAGCCGCCGTAGCCCGTGTGATTGGAGAACTGCACCGTGTGGATGGGCCAAACCTCATGGCCGAGCCGCTGCATGGGAAAGACCGCGGCGGCGTTGCCGACATGGCCGTAGGCGACGTGGGACTGGATCGACAGGATGTTCATCGCGGTCCGGTGTGTCAGGAGGCGTCGGCGCGACACGCGATGATGTCGCGGTCGGTCACGATGAGGTCCATGGCCTCGTCATGCGGCGCGACCGGGATGAGGGGCTCCTCCTGCACCGCGTGGGCCACGCCGATCACGCGCACCGACTTTCGCCCCCGCAGCAAGGTGATGGTGCGGTCGACGTTGCCGGCGCCGTAGCCGATGCGGTGGCCGCGCCGGTCGAACGCCACCAGAGGCACGAAGAGCACGTCGGGTTCCAGCTCGGGCGCGTGCTCCAGCGGCTCGGAAATGCCCAAGGGGCCGGCCAGCAGGCGGTCGCCGGGCACCCAGAGCCGGTAAACCAGCGGCGACCCGTGCGACCAGTCGACCGGCAGCGCGAGCGGCACGTCGGCGACCCGAAGCGCGGCCGCGAGCGGCATCGTGTCGGGCTCGCTGCCGATCGGCACGTAGAGCGACGTCACGGGCCGCTTTCCGGCCGCGGAACGGTCGAGCACCAGGCGGGTGCCGACCTCCGCCAGGCGCGACGCGTAGATAGCGCGGGCCTCGTGGCCGATGGCGTCGCGGGCCAGCAGGGCCTTCTTGCGAATTTCGGCTTTCGTCGACGCCATGGCGGGAGATCGGCTTCGGCTGGTGGTGAGCGCCGTCGTCCGGCGTCCGTCGTGCGACGCTACAGGCACGGGAACACACGGTCGAGTCGCGCGACACTCCGGGATAGCGAATCTCAGCGACCGCAGCCTGACGCGGGGGCTTTCGTGAACGCCGGCCGGCGTGGCATGGTGGTTCGTCGCAGCAACGGGCCGGAGCCCCCATGCAACCCATCCGCGTCGCGGTGATCGGCCTCGGCAAGATCGCTCAGGACCAGCATCTGCCCGTGATCGCCCGCAACGGTGATTTCGAGCTCGCGGCCGTGGTGAGCGGCCGGGGCGTCGAGGTCCCGGGCGCTCCCACGTTCCGGACCCAGGCCGACATGCTGGCGGCCGTGCACGACCTCGACGCGGTAGCGATCTGCACGCCCCCGCACGTGCGCCACGGAATCGCGCGCGAGGCGCTGCAGGCCGGCAAGCACGTCATGCTCGAGAAGCCGCCGGCCCTGACCGTTACCGAACTGCAGGACCTCGCGGCCCGGGCGGCCGGGCTCGGCCGCGTCCTGTTCACGACCTGGCACTCGCAATACAACGCCGCCGTGGACGAGGCGAAGAGCAGGCTGCAGGGCCAGCGCATCCGCCGGCTCCACATCGCGTGGAAGGAGGACGTGCGCCACTGGCACCCGGGGCAGGACTGGATCTGGGAGGTGGGCGGGTTCGGGGTGTTCGATCCGGGCATCAACGCCCTGTCGATCCTGACCAAGATCATGCCCGGGCCGATCTTCGTCGCGGCCGCCGATCTCGTGACACCCACCAACCGCGCCATGCCAATTGCGGCCGTGCTGCGCTTCGCGAGCCCCGCGGGCACGGAGGACGCGGCGCTCACGGCCGAGTTCGACTGGCGGCAGACCGGGCCGCAAAGCTGGACCATTTCGGTGGACACCGAGGACGGGCAGTCGCTGGTCCTGTCCGAGGGCGGCGCCAAGCTCGCGGTCGACGGCCGGAGCGTCGCGGAAGCGCCGCCGGCCGAGTACGCCGACATCTACCAGCGCTTCGCCACCCTGGTGCGCGACGGCAAGAGCGCAGTCGACGCGGCGCCGTTCCAGCTCGTGGCCGACGCTTTCATGGTCGGCCGGCGCGTCACCACGGACGCGTTCGTGGACTGAGCGCCGCTACTGCCGCGCGACGGGGTTCAGCACGCCGATCAGCTCGTCCTGCACCGCGTCGGCGCGGTCGTTGGCGACCTGGCAGGTGCCCGCCGCCTCGTGGCCGCCGCCGCCGTAGCTCAGGCACACGGCACCGACATCCACGGGCGAGCCGCGGTCGAGGATCGACTTGCCGATGGCGAATACCGTGTTCTGCCGCCTAAGCCCCCACAGGACGTGAACCGAGATGTCGCATCCGGGATGCAGGGCGTAGATCATGAAGCGGTTGCCCGCGTAGATGGTCTCCTCGTGCCTGAGGTCCAGGATCACCAGCTTGCCGTGCACGGACGAGCAGCGGCGCAACTGGTCGGCGAAGGGCTCGCGGTGGGCCATGTACAGGTCCACGCGCTCCTGCACGTCGGGAAGCCGCAGCACCTCCTCGACCGGCAGGTCGCGGCACCGGTCGATGAGCTGCATCATCAGTTCGTAGTTCGAGATGCGGAAGTCACGGAAGCGGCCGAGCCCCGTGCGGCTGTCCATCAGGTAGTTGAGCAGGACCCAGCCCGTGGGCGCCAGGATCTCGTCGCGGGTGAACTGCGCCGCGTCGGCCTTGTCGACCGCCGCCATCAGCCCGGCGCTGACGCCCGGGAAGGCCCGCTCGCCGCCGAAATGGCGGAACACCACGCGGGCGGCCGACAGGGCCTCGGGGTCGATGATGTGGTTCTCGCGCCAGCCGCCGTCGCCCCGGCTCATCTCGGAGGAATGATGGTCGAAGGCGAGGTGACAGCCCGGCACGTAGGGCAGGTTGGTGGTGATGTCCCGATCGGTGATCGGCACGGCGCCGTCCTGCATGTCCTTGGGATGCACGAACTTGATCTCGTCGATCATCCCGGCTTCGCGCAGCAGCATGCCGCACACGAGGCCGTCGAAGTCGCTGCGCGTGACGAGCCGGTAGGAAGAGGAGGTCATGGCGTCCTTTGCGGGTGGCGAACTGATCCACCGACCCTGCCGCCATTGGATGAAGGAGGCGTAATCGCCGGTCCGGCGCGGCCCGCAACGGCCCACTTTCCGCAACGGCAGGCGGAAAGGGTCAACGGGCCGCTAACGGAGGCGTGATCGGGCGAGCGGGAGGGCGATCCCGCGGGCGCCTCAGTTCCGGGCCTTGTCGACCATCTTGTTCTTGGCGATCCAGGGCATCATGGCGCGGAGCTTCTCGCCCACCTGCTCGATCTGGTGGGCGTTGTTGCGGGCGCGGGTGGCCTTGAACGAGGTCTGGTTGACGCGGTTCTCCAGCATCCAGTCGCGGGTGAACTTGCCCGACTGGATATCGCCGAGCACGCGCTTCATCTCGGCCTTGGTTTCGGGCGTCACGATGCGCGGGCCGGTGACGTACTCGCCGTATTCGGCGGTGTTGGAGATCGAATAGTTCATGTTGGCGATGCCGCCCTCGTAGAT
>CAXTEP010000120.1:0-6181 GCA_964243125.1 uncultured Lichenihabitans sp.
GTCGCCGAGCCCGGCCAGGATGTAGGTCGACACCTGGCCGCGCCCGAACACCGGCACGGCGGCCGCGAAAGCCGACAGGTAGCGCTCGACCGGCACCTGCGCCTTGCCGGGCATGATGCGGGCCCGCACCGCGGGCGTGACCGCCTCCAGGTGCATGCCGAGCGCGTCGGCCCCGGCCGTCTTCAGCCGTTCGAACCAGGCGTCGTCGTCGGGCGGCTCGCACTGCACCTGGATGGGCAGCGCCACCGCGGCCTTCACGGCGGCGGCGCTCTCGGCCAGGACCGCGGCGCCGCGGTCGGGGCCGGGCGGCGTGCCGGTCGTCATCACCATGTGGGTGACGCCGTCGAGCTCGACCGCCGCCTTGGCGACCTCGGCGAGCTGGGCGGGCGTCTTGCGCTCCACCGTGCGGCCGGCCGCGAGCGACTGGCCGATGGCGCAGAACTGGCACGTCTTGGTGCGGCTCCCGTAGCGGACGCAGGTTTGCAGCACCGTGGTGGCCAGCACGTCGCGCCCGTGCAGCACCGCGATCTTCGAGTAAGGAACGCCATCGGCGGTCTGCAGGTCGTAGAAGCGGGGCCGTGCCGGAAACGCGATCGCGGCCACGTCTACGCCGTCGCGCGTGATGCGGCTCCGGCCCGCGGCGTCCGGCTTCTCGGCCACGAACGGGCTCTCGAAGGCCGGCGCCGTGTGGACCGGCACCATGACGGTCACCCCGTCGATCGTGATGGCCTTGTGGTCGGAGGGGCCGGCGCCGCCGCGGCGGCTGTCCGCCCCGGCCCTGGGGTCAACCAGCCGCACTCCGGAGGACTGCAACTCGTTGATCAGGCGTTCCGTCGGCAGGGTCGGCGTCATGGCGTTCATCGGACAGGGACCCGGGCAGGGGGACGGTAAGGGAGGCCGGGCCGACGTGCATCGGCACGGCGGGCCGCTGGTCGAGCAGGAGGCTCATCAGTTCGGGGCGGGCGTAATGGCCGACCGAGTCCATCATCCGCTTGCGCTTGACGATCAGCCCCATGTCGAGATCGGCCACTAGGATGCCCTCGCCTTCCGTGAGCGGCGGCACGAGGTGGGCGCCCTCGGGCGACACGATCGCGGTCATGCAGCCGCCGCGCAGGCCGCGGCGCAGCTTCTCGTCGGGCGAGATGCGGGCGATCTGGTCCTCGGTCAACCAGCCCGTGGCATTGACCACGAAGCAGCCGCTCTCAAGCGCGTGATGGCGGATCGTCACCTCGATCTGCTCGGCGAAGATCGGCCCCACCAGCGAGCCGGGGAACTGCGAGGCGTGGATCTCCTCGTGCTGGGCCATCAGGGCGTAGCGGGCGAGCGGGTTGTAATGCTCCCAGCAGGCGAGCGCCCCCACGCGGCCGGCCGCCGTGTCGACCACGGTCAGGCCCGCGCCGTCGCCCTGGCCCCAGATCATCCGCTCGTGGAAGGTCGGGGTCAGCTTGCGGCGCTTCAGCTTCAGCGTGCCGTCGGCGTCGAAGACGAGCTGCGCGTTGTAGAGGGAGCCGTGGTCCCGCTCGTTGACGCCGAGCACGATCACCATGGCGTGCCGTCGCGCCGCCGCCGCCACGGCCGCCGTGACGGGTCCCGGCACCGTGACGGCATGCTCGTAGAGCCGAATATGCTCCCCGCCCGTCATGACGGGCGGGTGCACGAAGGAGAAGTACGGATACCAGGGCACGAAGGTCTCGGGAAAGACCACGAGCTTGGCGCCCTTGCGGGCCGCCTCGTCGACCGCGGTGAGGACGCGATCGAGCGTCCCCGCGCCGGAGTCGAGATCCGGCGCGATCTGCACGGCCGCGACCCGTACCGTCCTTGCCTCAGCCATGCTCGGCGATCCTTCGGGCCCGCGGCCTCAAACCGTCCAGGTGTGGACCATGAAGGCGTCGTCGCGACGGTGCAGGAGGATGAGGTCGAGCACGTCGGTGGGCGCGATCGGCCGGATGCCGGGGATCAGCGAATGCTCGCCGTGCCCGTAGAGCGCCTGAAGCGCGAAGCGGCAGCAGTACACCTTGCCGCCCTCGGCCATGAACTTGGTGATCTGGTTGTTGATGTTCTGGTGGCCCGGGAAGGCTTCGTCGCCGATCTTGGGGAAGCCGCGCTGCACGCCGAGCGTGACGCCCGGGCCGTAGAGCAGGATCGACGTTTCGAAACCCTTGCGCAGGATCCGCGTGGCCTGCAGCAGGTTAACGAAGCCGATGGAGCCCTCGAACGCCACGGTGTGGAACGTCACGAGCGCCTTTTCGCCCGGCTTAGCCTTGACGTCCTCGAAGACCTTCTCCTCGTAGTCGACGAGGTAGTCGCCCTTCTCGGTCGCTGGTTTGGTGGGAGCTGGCATAGCTTGACCCTTTCATGGCACGAGGACCGCGGCCGTCGCGGCATCCACGCGTGAACATCAAGCTTATGTGCAGTCAAAAGCAAGCACAAATAACCGTCATTATTATAGTCAATTTCTGCAAAATGCTTCATCAGTTTGAGTGTTCCGTCGTCATTTGCGTCATGCTGAACCAAGCGATGCTGCCACGCTTGGCAGAGAGGCTGATTCTGCGGCAGAATTGATGGGAACAATCCTCGGCCTTAATTCCATCCAATCCAGTCAATAACCGCGCAGGGGCTTGTGGCGCGGACGAAACTGCCGCATGGAACGCGGATGACCGCGTGGGTGCCCAACCTCGACCGCAGCGACAGGCCGCACTACCTGGCCATCGCGGATGCGATCGCGGCCGACATCGAGGCGGGACGGCTCGCGGCCGCCGATCGCCTGCCGCCGCAGCGCAAGCTCGCCGTCCAGCTCGGGCTCGACTTCACCACCGTGGCGCGGGGCTACGTCGAGGCCCAGCGGCGCGGTCTCGTGGTGTCCAAGGTGGGGCAGGGCACCTCCGTGGCGGCCGCCGCGGGATCGGTGGCGGGACCGGTACGCTCGTCCCCCGCCGACCTGTCCATGAATCTTCCGCCCGAACCCGACGACCCCGGCCTGCTCAAGCGCATGCGCGACGGCATCGCGGCCGTGACCGACGACGTGGTCGGCCTGCTGCGCTACCAGGGCTTCGGAGGCACGGCCTCCGACAAGGCCGCGGCGTCGAGCTGGCTCGGGCGGCGGGCGCTCGTGCCGGCCTCCGAGCGCATCTTCGTGACGCCCGGCGCCCACCCGGCGCTGCTCGGCATCTTCGGCCTGCTGGCCCGGCCCGGCGAAACGATTCTCAGCGAGGCCATCACCTATCCGGGAGCGCGCGCCATCGCGGCGCAGCGCGGCATCAACCTGGTCGGCCTGCCGATGGACCGCGACGGCCTCGATCCGGACGCCTTCGCGGACGCCTGCCGGACCCGCGGCCCGAAGGCGCTCTATCTCAATCCGACGCTCCACAATCCCACGACCGTGACGATGCCGAAGCAGCGCCGCGACGCGGTCGCGGCCACGGCGCGCCGCTTCGGGGTGCCGATCGTCGAGGACGACGCCTACGGGTTTATCCCGGCCAAGAGCCCGCCCCCCTTCGCGGCGCTCGCGCCGGACCTGACCTGGCACGTCGCGGGCCTGGCCAAATGCATCGGGGCGGGCCTGCGCGCCGCCTACGTGCTGGTGCCCGACACGCGCTCGGGCTGGCCCTTCGCGGCGGCGCTTCGGGCCGCCAACGTCATGGCGTCCCCGCTCACGGCCGCGATCGCGACCCGCTGGATCGAGGACGGCACTGCCGACGCGATCCTGCGCTTCATCCGCACCGAAACCGCGGCCCGCCAGGCGCTCGCGGGCGCGATCCTGCCTGCGAACAGCTTCCGGGCCGACCCGATGAGCTTCAATCTCTGGATCGAGCTGCCGCCGCCCTGGACCCGCTCGGCCTTCATTGGCCACATGCGTTCGACGGGGGTCGGGGTGGTGGCGAGCGACGCCTTCACGGCGGCGGGCCCGCCCCCCGAAGCCGTGCGCGTGTGCCTCGGCGGCCCGATCGGCCGCGACGGCGTCCAGCGGGCGCTGGAATTCATGGCCCACGCCCTGAGCCAGAGCCCCGCGCTGGTGTCGAGCTTTCTGTGAGTTCGGGGCAGCCGGCACGCCCCGCTGCCGTCGACCGCGGTGGTCCGGTCAAGCGTCGGTGCGCTTCCGCCGGCTCGCCAACGATGCTTTCGTTGGGTGCCTCGAACGCCGCTCCGCCGCGAACGATGGCGAGGTCCAGCCTCGGTTCAACGGGACTGGTCCTTGCCGAGCGGCCGAGACGCCGTGCCGTGTCGGAAACGTAGCCCGTTGCGGGACGGGCGCGGAGCCTCTCCTTCGAGCACGCTCGTCAGCACCGGTCCGGGCAAGGATGACCGGCCCGCCGACGCACGTCCGTTCCGGCCCGGCGCGAGCCTGTCACAGGCTCTTGGCCCGCCGGCTCACCAAGCGTTTGAGTTCCGAGCGGCCCGGCGAACTCGTGGATGTCGGCACGCCGTCGGTGAACGTGCGAGCCGATCGGGTCATCGAGCACGTCACCGACCGAGACCCCGTCGTAGAATAGATTGTGGGCCGCCTCGCTCCGGGCTTGCACCTCCACGCCGGTTCGGCGTAGCGTGGCGGTGCGGCATTTATACTTCATTCATTTTCATTCCGGGCGGTTCTCAAGAACGGCCGCGAGAGACCCCTTGCATTGCTGGAGGGTTTGCATGCCTTCACCGCATCATCTGTTCATCGACGACCCGAACCACGTGCGGCTCGCCGCGAATGCCCTTGCGGCCGGCAAGGTTTTGGGACACGCGTTCGGCAACTTCTACGTCATCTCGACCCGACCGGACGCGGACATCGTCCGTCGCGTCAACCTGCTGAAGGGGCGCCCGCCGGACCAGGTCGGCAGCGTGCTCACGACCAGGGCCCATATGCGGCGCCTGTTCGACTGGACGCGGCTTCCCGGCGGCCTCACGGCGGATCGCGTGTTGAACCTGATGGACGAGTGCTTCGGCCTGGGGCCCATCGGGTTCCGCGGGCCCGCGGCCGCGCACATGCCGCCGCACCTCACCTTTCCCGACGCGGGCGTCACGACCACGCAGCTCATCGCTCCGGGCTACCGCTGCGCCTGCAACGGCCTGCTCGAAGACGCCATGGCGCAGATGCCGGAGCATTACTTCTACGTCACGTCGGCCAACCGGTCCCGCCACCAGACCGGGGCCGAGGACGAGCCCGCGCATTACGCCGCCGACGGACTGCACGCGGAGTTCGGGCACGAGCCCGACTTCCACCTGATCCGCCACCGCGACGAGGTGGCGGCGCGCGCCAGCTATCCCGGCTACGCTCCCATGTCGACGACCATCCTGGCGTTCCACAAGGTGGCGGCGAACAGCGGGGCCGGCCGGCCGATCCTCGTCGTCGAACGGCACGGATCGCTGTTCCTCGACGACCTGAGGGACGTGGTCGCCAATCACGGCTTCGACCTCGTGGCCGGCCCGAAGGCTGCCCAGCGCCTCGCCCAGCGCGACTACGCGTCGCGGCCGCTCGACGGAGAGCGTCCATGACCAGCACGCGCGTCGGCCTGATCGTGCCGAGTTCGAACGTCACCATGGAAACGGAGCTTCCCGCCCTCCTGCGACGGCAGGGCGGCGACGAGCGGGCCTTCACGTTCCACTCCAGCCGCATGGCGATGCGGCGCGTGTCGAAGGAGGAGTTGGCGCAGATGGATCGCGAAAGCGACCGCTGCGCGCGCGAACTCTCGGACGCGTCCTGCGATGTGCTGGCCTACGCGTGCCTCGTCGCCATCATGGCGGCGGGATCCGGCTACCACGCGGTGGCCGAACGCCGGCTGGCCAATGTCGTGGCGGAGCAGGGCGCTCCGACCCCGGTCGTGACGAGTGCCGGCGCGCTGGTCGACGGCATCGCGGCCTTGAACGCCAGGCGCGTCGCGCTCATCACGCCCTACGTGAAGCCGCTCACGGCATTGGTGGTCGGCTACCTAGAGGAGTGCGGGATCGAGGTGGTCGACGCGCTGAGCCTGGAGGTCGCCGACAACGGCCAGGTCGGGCGGCTCGACCCCGCCGCCCCGCTCGCGCTGGCGGCCAGGCTCAACCTGCGGAACGCCGATGCCCTGGTCATCTCGGCCTGCGTGCAGATGCCGTCCCTGGCCTCGGTGCAACCCGCCGAGGACCGTTACGGGCTGCCGGTCCTTTCGGCCGCGACCGCGACGGTGTTCTCCCTGCTGCGGCGCCTCGCGCTCGAACCCGC
>CAXTEP010000120.1:6281-9660 GCA_964243125.1 uncultured Lichenihabitans sp.
TCGCTCACCTGTTCGAGCCAGTCGACGGGCGAGCCGTCGCGCTTCTCCTGGATCGCGATGTGGCTCATGGCCGTCGTGGGCGCGGCCCCGTGCCAGTGCTTCTCGCCGGGCGGGAACCACACGATGTCGCCCGGCCGGATATCCTCGACCGGGCCGCCTTCGCGCTGGGCGCGGCCGCAACCCGCCGTGACGATCAGGGTCTGGCCGAGCGGGTGGGTGTGCCAGGCCGTGCGGGCGCCCGGCTCGAAGGTGACCAGGGCACCGGCCACGCGGGCCGGCTCGGGCGGGCTGAACAGCGGGTCGATGCGCACGGTTCCCGTGAACCACGCGGCCGGCCCCTGGCCGGAAGGTTGCGAACCGCTTCGCTTGATGTCCATGAGCGTCTCCTCGCCGCACGACGGCATGCCGGAGGACGTGGTGCGGGTTCAGCCACTCGACAACGGCTCGATCCGGTCCCATGGGGGATCGGTGTGTTCGAACGGTCGTTGGAGATACCGTGACGGTTTCGGTTCGCGCTGCCAGGTCCGAGGACATCGACACACTTGTCGGGCTCAATCGCGGGGTGCAGCGGCACCATGCCGAGCTCGAACCGACCTTCTTCAAGACCGAGTTGAACGACGACGAGGTCGGCTCGTTCTTCGCCCGCAAGCTGGCCGACCCGGCGCATCACATCCGGCTGGCCATGACCGAACGCGGCCCCTGCGGCTACGTGTGGTTCGAAGTCGAGGAGCGGCCCGAAAAGCCGTTCACGCTTCCCCTGCGCCGCATCTATGTCCACCACCTTTCCGTCCAGCCCGCCGAGCGCCGCAAGGGCGTCGCTTCCGCGCTGCTCGACCGCGTTGATGGCGAGGCCCAGGCCGCAGGCATTGACGTCGTCGCGCTGGACACATGGGCCGCGAACGCGTCGGCGCGCGGTTTCTTCACGGCGCGCGGGTTCGTGGCCTTCAGCGTCGGGCTGCGGATGCGGCCGAGGATGCCGGGGACCGAGGCAGATCGATCAGGCAAACCGAGAAACGCGTGAAACGTCACGGTGCTGTTCGGCCGCCTTCCACGGGTGGCACCCTGCTGCGGAGGATTCCGACCGGCTTCGCCGAGCCTGCAGACCGCGGTGTTCAGCATCGAAACGAACCGCCCTTGACCGCAGCGTCCTGGCCTCGCACAAGCGGGAGGAACCCGGAGAACCTCGCTTCATGGCGGATTACACACTGGCGGTCGGCACGCAGGACCCAGTGCGGCTGTCGGCCGGCACGGACGCGGATGCCGTGCGGCTGGCAGTCGATTGGGTGCGGCGGCACTGCGCGGCCCTGCTGGCGGAAAGCCCGCACGAGGTCGTGACCCTGCTGGGCTCGGAGGGGCTCCTGACGCGGCCCAGCGAGCGGCTCGACGCGTTCGTGGAGCGCGTGCCCGGGCCGTCCGCGGCCGGCGATCCGGACCGGGTGCAGCCGGGTGACAGCAATACGCCGGACTGCAATGGCGGGTGATCCGGGCGCGGGTGCGTCTTGTTCGTGCGGCTGATTCGAGCCGCGGCCGGCCGCAAGCGCCGGCTCGCCGCGGTGCTCCTCCTGTCGGCCGCCACGACGTCGATCCAGGCGGCCGGCCTGCCGCGCACGACGCTGTGGCGCGTCGAGCAGACCTGCGTGTTCAACGAGCGCACCACGGGCTCGCCGTTTCCGTGCCTCGAAGTCGACCTGACCGGCGGTGTCGCGCGCGGCTTCGCGGTGCTGCGGGCGCCCTTCCGCCAGACCCACGTGGTCACCATGCCCACCGTCAGGATCTCGGGCGTGGAGGACCCGCGGCTGCGGGCCGCCGACGGGCCGAACTATTTTGCCGACGCTTGGGGGGCGCGGCGCTTCGTGCAGGCCGAACTCAAGCGGCCCGTGGCGGCCGGCGACCTCGGCCTCGCGGTCAACTCGCGGCTGACCCGGAGCCAGGACCAGCTACACATCCACGTGGATTGCGTCCGCGCCAGCGTCAAGCGGGTGCTGGAGGCCGACCTGCCGCTGTTTCCGACCGACGCCTGGCAGGCGGGCGGCTACGTGTTCCACGGCCAGTCCTACTGGGTGCGCCGGGTGCTGGGGACGAGCCTCGACGGCGTCAACCCGTTCGCCCTCGCGGGCGAGATCCCGGCCCTGCAGCGCGACCCCTCGACCACGATCCTGGCCGTGATCGGCACCGCGGACCCGGGCGGCGCCCAGACCGGCTTCGTGCTCCTCGCGGGCCGGTCCGACCCGGACCGCGGCGACGACCAGTCCACCAGCGAGGACCTGCTGGACCATTCCTGCGGCCGGCCCCGCCGATAACGAGCGGCCGGCCGGACCGGCTTCACTCGTCCTTGTCGCCCCGGCACGATCCCGGGTCGTCGTCCTCGTCCAGGTCGAAGGTGGCGTTCCAGCCCGCGGCCCATTCGCTGCCTTCCGGCGTGCCGGGATCGTAGG
This sequence comes from uncultured Lichenihabitans sp., assembly GCA_964243125.1. Taxonomy (GTDB): domain Bacteria; phylum Pseudomonadota; class Alphaproteobacteria; order Rhizobiales; family Beijerinckiaceae; genus Lichenihabitans. The sequence continues at coordinate 8,717 of CAXTEP010000120.1, forward strand.
GATTGGCGGAGCGAGGACGCCCGTTGGCGCGCGCGTCGACGCCCTGTTCGAACGCGTCGGCGCGGTCTCCCGTCCGTTCCGTCATGGCGATCTCCGAAACGATCCGGCGGCGCTCGTGGTGCCCAGCCGGCACGGCTCCAACCCTCGCCACCGCCGTCGCGTTCCGACCCGATTGCAGCGCCCCGATCCGCCGGCAGCGACACGTGCCTGCACGGTCGGCCCGGATATCCAGGTGTCGTCCGGCGCGGGCTGGTGTAGGCTGGCCCTGACGGAAGAAACGATCGGGGACGCCCATGAGGTTCGATGGCAAGCGTGTGCTGGTCACCGGCGCCGGCAAGGGGATCGGCCGCGCCACGGCCGAGGCTTTGGCGGCCCGAGGAGCCGAGATCGTGGCGCTGAGCCGGTCCCGGGCCGACCTCGACGGCCTGCGCGCCGCGATCGGCGGCCGCTCGATCGCGGTGGACCTGGCCGACGCGGAGGCGACCCGCGCGGCGGCGCGCGAAGCCCTGCCGGCCGACCTCCTGGTCAATTGCGCCGGCACGACCGAACTCGACGCCTTTCTGGACCTGCCCGTCGAAACCTTCGACGCCATCATGGCGGTGAATTGCCGCGCCCCGATGATCGTGGCCCAGGAATTCGCCCGCGACCTGATCGCTCGCGGCCGGACGGGCGCGATCGTCAACGTGTCCAGCGTCGCGTCGGAGGTCGGCCTCGCCGACCACGCGGCCTATTGCGCCTCCAAGGGCGCGCTGGACGCGCTCACGCGGGTGATGGCCAACGAACTCGGCCGGCAGGGCATCCGGGTCAACGCCGTCAATCCCACCGTGACCCTGACCCCCATGGCCGAGAAGGCCTGGAGCGACCCGGCCAAGGCCGGCCCCATGCTCGGGCGCATCCCCATGGGGCGTTTCGTGCAGCCCGGCGAGGTGGCGTCCGTGATCGCC
>CAXTEP010000121.1:0-3869 GCA_964243125.1 uncultured Lichenihabitans sp.
ACCATGTGGTGCAGGCCCGAGCCGTCGTCGGTGTCGCCGATGTACATGCCCGGCCGCTTGCGAACCGCGTCGAGACCGCGAAGGACCTTGATGGAGTCCGCGCCATACGCATTTGGCGGGACGTCGGCGGGCGGAACCGACGGGGAAGGCGATTGAGCCATTGATGCCAGGAACTTTCTCCGACCCCTGCAGGGTCAAACCGATGAAAACCTTGTCTCCTTATATAGGCAGATCATGCCTGCGCCGCAGCATTCGCGGGCGAAAACCATGCTTCTCAACAAGGGGAAGCCACTGGACGACTGCGGTGTCTCATTCGCTACATGCGCGATGCCGCGGGATCGCGGCATCGGCTCGACAGCGTGAGGCGCGCGTGCGGGCCTACTTCCTGCCGTTGCGCTTCGATCCCGCCGCCTTGCCGCGAGGCTTCACCTTCTCGGACTTCCGGTTCCCTGAGTCCGTAGCGGCCTTGGGCATGACCTTGCTGGCAGGCGCGGCCGGCGCAGAAGCGGCGGGCGCTTCCGCGGCCGTGGACGACATGGCGGCGATCCGGGAGGCGGGCAGGATCGAGGCGGACTGGCTCGTGGTGGGCGCACCGGTCTTGCCGACCGCGGGTGCCGCCATGGCGGCGGTGTGCGGAGCCGTGACGGCAGGCTCGCGGTCGGTCGAGGTGAGGTCGTGCTCGCCCGTGTCGGTCAGGTTCGGTGCCTCGCCCTCGTTGTCGAGCGCGATCGACTTCTCCTCCACGGGCTCCTCGGCGCCGGTGTCGCGCGGCAGCAGCGTGTCGGCCAAGCTGTCCTGGAGCGCGATGATCTCCTTCGCGGCATCCCAGTGTTCGCGGTCGCGGCCGTGCGGGTGACCCTCGGCCTCCCACAACTCATGGGCCTTGGCGGCGATCCGTTCGTAATCGGTGTCATCGGCCATCATCAATCTCCGGGGTCGTCGGCAGGAATGTCCTCTGCCTGGTGACGGATTTCCTCATCCATGTCGTCCATCCCGTCGGCAGTTTCCTCCGGCAGGGTCGGGCGGCTATTCTCGGCCTCGATCCAGTCCTGAAGCGGCGTCCCGTCGTCCTCGGTCGAAGGTACATCGGGCGCGTCCGTCGGCAGATCATCCAGGGCGCGTTCGCGATCGTCGATTCGCGTCGAAGCCATGCCCAACTCCTTGATTGAATGTTAACGGTTAAAGGAACGTTAACCGCGAACCGGCAGTTCCGGACGCCTCTCGACGCACCGGCCTGCGGCAGGTGTCAAAGCCGGTATTCGGGATCACCCAGGCCGTGCAGCCTGTCGGCCGCGGCCTGCGCGAACCGAATCAGCATTGCGCGGCGCGTGGCGGGGGCGAGGCGGTGGTCGGGCGCGTCCCGCACGACCTCGGCCCCGTAGGCATCGGCGACGATCAGCCCCGTGTCCTGCGGCAGCACGGCCTGCGGCATGCTGCCGGGAACCGCGAAATACAGCCTGTCGCAATGGGCGCGGTAGAACGGCCATTTGGCGTCGGCGCGGAAATCGGCCACGCCCGATTTCACCTCGACGATGCTGATGGCGCCGTCCTGGGCCAGAGCCACGATGTCGGCCCGTCGTCCGTCGGGCAGCACGAGTTCGGTGACGCTGGCGAGGTCGAGCGACCGCAGCAGGCGCCGCACGCCCCGGCACACGGTGCGCGCCGCCTCGGACTGGCGGCCGTCCTCCGGCTCCCGTTCGACGATCCTGCCCGCGACGGCCCTAGGCACGGCTTTCCAACCCCCGGCAACGTTGATTCGCGGTCCACGTTACACCCGAAACTGCGCCGGCTCAGCCCTCCACGGCCCAGCACGCCACGTCCCGGCCGCGCTTCGTTTCGAGCACCGGCACATCCACCCGGCAGCGCTCAAAGGCGAGCGGGCAGCGGGTGTGAAAAACGCAACCGGGCGGCGGATTGATGGGGGACGGCAGTTCGCCCTTCAGCACGACCCGTTCGCGCCGGGCGCCCGGCTCGGCGACCGGCGTGGCCGACAGCAGCGCCACCGTGTAGGGGTGCTGGGGGGCCGTGAAGATGGCTTCGCTGGACCCGAGTTCCACGACGTGGCCCAGGTAGATGACCATGATGCGGTCGGCGATATGCCGCACCACCGACAGGTCGTGCGAGATGAACAGGTAGGCCAACCCAAACTCGTCCTGCAGGTCGGCCAGCAGGTTGAGCACCTGGGCCCGGATCGACACATCCAGGGCCGAGACAGGTTCGTCCAGCACGAGGATCTCGGGCCGCAGCATGAGGGCCCGGGCGATGGCGATGCGCTGCCGCTGCCCGCCCGAGAACATGTGCGGATAGCGGTCGGCGTAGTCGGCCCGCAGACCCACCTTGTCCATCATGTCGCGGGCCGCGGCCGTGCGCTCGCCCGCCGAGGCCGGCGTGTTGACGAGCAGCGGCTCTTCCAACGTCCTGCCGACGGTCTGGCGCGGGTTCAGGGACCCGTAGGGGTTCTGAAACACCATCTGGACGCTGCGGCGCAGGCGCTTGCGGGTCGCGGCGTCGGCCTGCGTCACGTCGGCTCCTTCGATGCTGAGCACGCCCGCCGTGGGCGGCTCGATCAGGGTAATCAGGCGACCCAGCGTCGACTTGCCCGACCCAGACTCACCCACCACGGCCAGCGTTTCACCCCGCGCCAGCGTGAAGCTCGCCCCCGCGAGCGCCTTCACGGACACGGTCTGGCCGAACAGCCCGCGGCGGCTCTCGTAGGTGCGGTGGAGATCGACGGCTTCCAGCAAGGGCCGCGCCAAAGGCGCCACGGCGCTCACGCGCTCAGCCTCGCGGCCTGCGGGAGGTTGTCGGTCGCGGGCCGCCCGTCGATCAGGGGCGTGTGGCACAGGGCGTGGCCGAGTTCGGCCGATGCGGGCTTCGGCGGAACCGTGCGGCAGGCCGCGAACACGTGCGGGCATCGCGGCGAGAAGGTGCACCCGGCCGGCCTGTCGAACTGGCCCGGCACCACGCCCGGAATGGCGGGCAAGCGGCGCCCCGACGCGTGTTCCGGCAGGGCGGCCAGCAGAGCGTGGGTGTAGGGATGGTGACGGCCCGCGAACAGGCCCGCGGTGGTGTTGGCCTCGACCTGCCGCCCGGCATACTGCACCACCACGCGGTCGGCCGTTTCGGCCACCACGCCCATGTCGTGTGTGATCAGCACGAGGCCCATGCCGGTGTCGCGCCGGAGCGCCAGCAGCAGGTCCAGGATCTGGGCCTGGATGGTCACATCGAGCGCCGTGGTGGGCTCGTCGGCGATCAGCAGCCTGGGGCGGCACGCGATCGCCATGGCGATCATCACGCGCTGGCTCATGCCCCCCGACAGCTGGTGGGGAAACATGCGCAGCCGCCTCTCGGGTTCCGGGATGCCGACCTGCCCCATGAGGTCGACCGCGCGGGCGCGGCGCGCCGATCGCGACAGGTCGAGGTGGGCCTTCATGGCCTCGGTGATCTGGAACCCGACCGTGTAGCAGGGATTCAGGGACGACATGGGCTCCTGGAAGATCATGGCCATGTCCCGGCCCGCCAGCGCCCGCCGCGCCCGGGCGCCGAGGCGCCGGATGTCCTGCCCCGCGAAGTCCATGCGGTCGGCCGTGACGGTGGCGGTCCAGGGCAGCAGGCCCATGACGGCCAGCATGGCGACCGACTTGCCCGAGCCCGACTCGCCCACGATGGCCAGCACCTCGTCGGGCCCGACGCTCAGGTCCACCCCGTCGACGGCCGTGAAGGCGCCGCTCCGGGTCGCGAAGGTGACGCTGAGATTGCGGATGTCGAGGAGGGTCATTGACGTTTACGCGTGGGCTGCAGACATTGAACATGAGCGGGCGCTCTGGAGATCATCATGGGACCGATCATTCTTCCTTTGACAATCTGAG
>CAXTEP010000121.1:3969-9633 GCA_964243125.1 uncultured Lichenihabitans sp.
CGATAGGTCGGATCGTTGTAGGCCTTCTCCTTGGACAGGAGGTCCTCGCGGCGGATCCTGATATCGGTCCGAAATCGGACGACCGAGGCGTTTCGCCTGTCCCAGTAATCGTAACGTCGCAGCAGGACCTCGTAGGACTTGCTCAGGACGAAGGTCACCAAAGCAACTGCCGCCGCCAGGAACGCGGCATTGGTCCAGAACCCGCCGGCGTTTCCACCCATCAGCTCCGCCGGAGCTTGGGATCGAAGGCGTCGCGCAGGCCGTCGCCGAACAGGTTGATGGCCACCACCGTGATCAGGATGGCGAGACCCGGCAGGGTGACGATCCAGGGGTCCGAGCGGATGAACTCGCGCGAGTCGGCCAGCATGGAGCCCCATTCGGGCGTCGGCGGCTGCGCGCCAAGCCCCAGAAAGCCCAGGGCCGCGGCTTCCAGGATGGCGTCGGACAGGCCGAGCGCCGCTTGCACGATAAGCGGCGCGAGGCAGTTGGGCAGCACGGTCGACACCATTAGCCGCAGCGGCCCGACGCCGGCCACGCGGGCCGCCGTGACGTAGTCCCTGTCGAGCTCCGCCAGCGCGGAAGCCCGGACCAGCCGCACGTAACGGGGCAGATACACGATGGTGACCGCCACGATCGTGTTGACGAGGCTCGGGCCGAGCACCGCCACGGCCAGGATGGCGAGGACGAGATCCGGCACCGACATGATCAGGTCCATGAGCCGCGTCACCACCACGTCGACCGCGGAGCCGTAGAAGGCGGTGAGCAGGCCGAGCGCGACACCGAGCACGAACGACACGCTCATCACCGCGACGCCGATGAACAGCGACACGCGGGCCCCGTAGATCAGGCGGGACAGCATGTCGCGGCCGACGCCGTCGGTCCCGAACAGGAAGCGCGACGAGCCGCCCGCCCAGACCGGCGGCATCTTGATGGCGTCGCGGAACTGCTCGATCGGCGAATAAGGCGCGACCAGCGGCGCGAAGACCGCCAGCAGCACGATGAGGGTCACCACGAGAAGCCCCAGCACGGCGCCCCGGCCTTCCCGGAACGAGCTCCAGAACGCCGAGAACGGGCGCGGCGGAGCCCGCAGCGTGACCGGCACCTCGTCGATGGACACGACGGTCGTCACGTCAGCGGCCATGCCGGATCCTCGGGTTGACGACCCCGTAGGTCATGTCGACCAGCAGGTTGACCACGATGACCACGCTCGACACCAGCAGGATGCCGCCCTGCAGGGCCGGATAATCGCGCCGCGAGATGGCCTGGATCAGGTAGTTGCCGATGCCCGGCCAGGAGAAGATCGTCTCGGTCAGCACCGCGCCGGCCAGCAGCGAGCCGATCATCAGGCCGATCACGGTGGTGACCGGGATCAGGGCGTTGCGGAGCGCGTGCACCCCCACCACGCGCAAGGGCGACAGGCCCTTGGCCCGGGCCGTCCGCACATAATCCTCGCTCAGCACCTCAAGCATGGAGGAACGCGTCATGCGGGCGATCACGGCGAGCGGGATGGTGCCCAGCACGACCGCGGGCAGGATCAGGTGGTGCAGTGCGTCCCAGAAGGCGCCCGGCTCGTCCGACAGCAGCGAATCGATCAGCATGAAGCCCGTCGGCGTGTCGTAGTCGAAGCGGATCAGGTCGATGCGGCCCGACACGGGCGTCAGGTGCCAGCGCTCCGCGAACAGCATGATGAGCAGCAGGCCCCACCAGAAGATCGGCATGGAATAGCCCGTGACCGACAGGCCCATCAGGGCCTGGTCGTACCAGCTGCCGCGCTTGACGGCCGCCACCACGCCCATGGGCAGGCCGAACAGGATGGCCAGCAGCATGGCCGCGAAGGACAGTTCGACGGTCGCGGGGAACAGCGTGACGAACTCGGTCAGCACGTTGCCGCTGGTGGACAGCGAGGTGCCGAAGTCGCCGTGGACGAGCCCGTCGAGGTAATCGACATATTGTTTCCAGACCGGCTGGTCGAGGCCGAGCTGGTGCCGGAGCAGCGCCAGCCGCTCCGGCGTGATCCCGTGCTGGCCGACGCGCGCCTCCACGGGGTCGCCGGGCACGAGGCGGATCATCACGAAGGTCAGGAAGGTCAGCGCCACGAAGGTCGGGATCGTCAGCGCGACCCGCTTGATCAGGAAGCGGAGCATGGTCAGGCGTGCCGCGTCATGGCGGATTGGACCGCGTAGATGTCGCGGGCAGCTTGCACGACATCGACCCTTGCTGATTCGAGCTTGCCGTGAGCGATCCTGTTCCTCACGGCGTAGTGCCTCATGGCTGTCGCGTAAGCGCCTCCATGTCCGCCCTCGCGGTCAAGGACGAGAGAGGCCCGCTCTTCAAAGGAAAGACCCGACAGGCGACGATCGTCTGGATTGTAGATGTCCCAACCGCGGCGCACCTGCCAGTCCGTGCTGGCGCGACGATGCCTGATGGCAGAACGGCATCGTTGATCGATCTCGGTTTCCAACTGTCCCCAACAGAGCAGGAAGTATGCCTGGTCGTTCAAAACCTGCCGTTTGCCGATTCGCTCGCGGAAAACCTCGTCGGCGTTGGCGTTCCATGATTGTTCGAAACGGCTATCCAGGTCGGCGAAGGCCGCTACGATCTCCGCCAAGCGCTTCAAACGAGCATCTCGGCCAGCAGCGTTCTATCGAGCGGGCGCTGGTGCACCCTGTTCCCAAGGGAAGACACCTGCCAATCAGACGGCTGGAAATTTTCTGATCGGTCGACCAGCAGGAAGTGGCTAGAACCGGAGATCAGGTCCACGCGCCCGTTTGCTCCGATGATCCACAACCCTCGGGGCTCCAGCCTTGCTAGAATGTTGCCACCTCTCAGCACGAGAACCGGCAACATCGCCCGGCCCAGGCCGAAACGCTGCATCGGTTCCTCGTAGAATGGCACGCTTCCGCTCTGAGATCCTGACCAGCCCGCCGGCAACCAAGCCAAAACGTCGTCATAGAGCAGCTCGACCCTTCGCTGCCAATCGTGCACGCGACGTTCCACGTAAGCCTTGTCGATCGTGGCTTCGGCTTCCGTAAGTTCTTCCAGAACGTCCATCTTGGGTTACTCGCGCGTCTCAAACGCGATGGTGGGCGTCGGCTGTCCGACGCCCACGTCGCATGCCCATCCTTACTTCAGATCAACGCCATCGAACTGCTGCCGGCTCAGCGGGCTCATTTTGAAGTCGACCACGTTCTTGCTGACCGGCTCGTAGACCAGCGAATGCGCGATGTTGAGCACGGGCTCGTCATCGTGCTGGATCACCTGCATGTCGGCGTAGATCTTGGTGCGCTTGGCCTGGTCGGGCTCCTGCCGGGCCTTTTCGAGGCCGGCCTCGAAGTCCTTGTTGCACCATTTGCCGACGTTGCTGGCCGCCGGGGTCTCGTTGGGGCAGCCCAGGAAGAAGAAGAAGTTGTCGGGGTCGCCGTTGTCGCCCGTCCAGCCGAACAGCGCGGCCGTGGCCTCGCCATTCTGCAGGCGCTTGCGGTACTCGCCCCATTCGTAGGTGACGAGCTTGGCCTCGACCCCGACCTTGGCCAAGTCGGCCTGCATCATCTCGGCCATCCGCTTGGCGTCCGGGTTGTAGGGACGCTGCACCGGCATGTACCACAGGTCGATCGACAGCGGCCCGGCCACGCCCGCGTCCTTCAGCATGGTCTTGGCCTTCTCGGGGTCGAACCCGTAGTCGGTCACGGCGTCGTTGTAGGCCCACATGGTGGGGGGGATCAGGTTTTTGGCCTGCTGGCCGGCCTGGCCGTAGATCTGCGTCAGGATCGCCTTGCGATCGATCGCCATGCTGAGCGCCTGCCTCACCTCCTTCTTGTCGAACGGGGGCTTGGTGGCATTGAACGACAGGTAACCGATGTTGAGGCCCGGCTGCGACAGCACGTTGACGTTGGGGTCCTTCTGCAGTTCCGGGATGTCGTTCGGCCGCGGGAACGGCACCACCTGGCACTCGCCCGTCTTCAGCTTGGACACGCGGGCGGTCGGGTCCGGCGTGATGGCGTAGACGAGGTCGTCGATGGCCGGCTTGCCGCCCCAGTAGTTCGGGTTGGCCTTGAACCGGATCACCGCGTCCTTCTGGTAGCTCGAGAACACGAAGGGGCCGGTGCCGACCGGCACCTGGTCGAACTGCTCGGGCTTGCCCTTCTTGAGCAGGCTGTCGGCGTATTCGGCCGAATGGATCGTGGCGAAGTCCATGGCTATGTTGGCCAGGATGGCGACGTTGGGCTGGTTCAGCGTCATGACGACCGTGTAGTCGTCGGTCTTGGCGATGTCCTTGACGATGGTCGGCATGTCCATGTCGTTGTAGTAGTCGTACTTGCCACCCGACACCTTGAAGTAGGGGTTCTTCTCGTCGAACTGCCGCTTGAACGAGAACAGCACGTCGTCGGCGTTGAAGTCGCGCGTCGGCTTGAAGTCGCGGATGGCGCCGAACTTCACGCCCTTGCGCAGCTTGAACGTGACCGTCTTGGCGTCCGGGCTGATCACCCAGCTTTCCGCGAGGCCGGGCTTCAGGTTGATGGTGCCGCGCTCGAACTCGACCAGTTGGTTGTACACGGGCCGTGCCGCGTCGAGGCTGGTCCCGGTCGTGTTGAGCGCCGGCGTGAAGTTCTCCGGCGACCCTTCGGCGCAGTAGACGAGCGTCTTGGCCGAGGCGGCCGTGGTTCCCATGAGACAGGCCGACAAACCGGCAACCAGCAGACTCGAACGCTTCATGACCCATCCCCTGTCGCAGCCGACCGCGGCGCGTGCAGGCCTTATGCTGCGGCTTCGGCTTTCGCAACGCAATGGCCTCGCTTACCGCGCCCGCGCGACCCGTTCCTCACGATGCGCCAGACCCGGTCCAGCATGCGCCGGTCATCGATATAAAGACTTGGACATATGTTTATTGCGCGACGTGCACGGGCCTGATACCAGCGTCCCACATCCACCACGCGAGACCTTGCCATGAGCGCCGCCGCCACCCTGTCAAAATCCCGCGACTTCGCGGTCGCCGACATCAAGCTTGCCGAGTGGGGTCGCAAGGAGATCGCCATCGCGGAAACCGAGATGCCCGGCCTGATGAGCGTCCGCTCCGAGTTCGGGCCGTCGCAGCCGCTGGAAGGCGCACGGATCGCGGGCTCGCTGCACATGACCATCCAGACCGCCGTGCTGATCGAGACCCTCAAGGCGCTCGGCGCCGACGTGCGCTGGGCCTCGTGCAACATCTATTCGACCCAGGACCACGCCGCGGCCGCGATCGCGGCGGCCGGCACCCCTGTGTTCGCCATCAAGGGCGAAAGCCTGAAGGACTACTGGGACTACACGCACCGCATCTTCGAGTGGGCCGACGGCGGCACGCCCAACATGATCCTGGACGACGGCGGCGACGCCACGCTGCTGATCCACCTCGGCATCCGGGCCGAGGGCGGCGACACCGCCTTCCTGGATCGCGCCGGCAACGAGGAGGAGGAGGTGCTGTTCGCCGCCATCAAGGCGCGGCTCGCTTCCGACCACGGCTGGTACGGCCGCGTCGGCGGCGCCATCAAGGGCGTGACCGAGGAAACCACGACGGGGGTGCATCGCCTCTACGTCATGGAAAAGGAGGGCAAGCTCCTGTTCCCGGCCATCAACGTCAACGACTCGGTCACCAAGTCGAAGTTCGACAACCTGTACGGCTGCCGCGAA
>CAXTEP010000122.1:0-1409 GCA_964243125.1 uncultured Lichenihabitans sp.
TTGTCGCTCTCGCCCTCGGCGCGCGCCGCGATCAGGGCCGCGAGGTTGTCCAGGGTGAAGGCATTGCGGCCCGGGTGCGTTCCGGTGGGGTTCATGGGGTCATCCGCATCGCGAGGCCGCGCCCGGCCATGTGTCGCTTGGCGTCCCCGATCGTATAGGTGCCGAAATGGAAAATCGAGGCGGCCAGCACCGCATCGGCGCGACCGTCGCGCACACCCTCCACCAGATGGTCAAGCGTGCCGACCCCGCCCGAGGCGATCACCGGCACCGAGACCGCGTCGGCCACGGCGCGCGTGAGCGCGATGTCGAAGCCGCTCTTCGTGCCGTCGCGGTCCATGGAGGTGAGCAGGATCTCGCCCGCCCCGAGCTCGGCGACCTCGCGCGCGTAAGTTACGGCATCGAGCCCCGTGGGCCGCCGGCCGCCGTGGGTGAACACTTCCCAGCGCGGCGGCGCGCCCTCCGCCGACACGCGCTTGGCGTCCACCGCCACCACGATGCATTGCGAGCCGAACTTTTGGGCCGCCTCGCGCACGAAGGCGCGGTCGTGCACGGCCGCGGTCATGATCGAGGCCTTGTCGGCACCGGCCAGCAGCAGGCGCCGGATGTCCTCCACGCCCCGTACCCCGCCCCCCACCGTGAGCGGCATGAAGCAGGCCTGCGCGGTGCGGCGCACCACGTCGAACAGGATGCCGCGATCCTCGTGGCTGGCCGTGATGTCGAGGAAGCACAGCTCGTCGGCCCCGGCCGCGTCATAGGCCACGGCGCATTCGACGGGGTCGCCCGCATCGCGCAGGTCGACGAAGTTGACGCCCTTGACGACGCGGCCGTCCTTCACGTCGAGGCAGGGGATGATGCGGGATTTTAGCATCAGCGGGCTACCTCGGGCCGGTTGGAAAAGGACGTGGATGATCGAAGCATCCGAGCACCCTGCCGAATGGTGTCGAGGCTCACGCGGCCGCGGCCCGGATCAGCGCCAGGGCCTCGGCCGGGTCGAGCCGGCCGTCGTAAAGGGCGCGGCCCGTGATGGCGCCGGCAATGCCGACGCAATCGGGCCGGAGCAGCCGCTCCACGTCGGCGAGCGACGCCAGGCCGCCCGACGCAATCACGGGGATCGCGACCGCATTGGCCAGCGCCACGGTGCCCTCGACGTTGAGACCCTGCAGGGCGCCGTCGCGCATGATGTCGGTGTAGACCACGGCGGCCACGCCCGCGTCCTCGAAGCGCCGCCCGAGGTCGGGGGCCGAGATCTGGGCGGTCTTGGCCCAGCCCTCCACGGCCACGAGGCCGTCGCGCGCGTCGATGCCGACCGCGATCTGCCCGGGAAACAGGCGGGCGGCCTCCCGCACGAGGTCGGGGTCGCGCACCGCCGCCGTACCGATGATCACGCGGCGCACGCCGCGCGACAGCCA
>CAXTEP010000122.1:1509-4537 GCA_964243125.1 uncultured Lichenihabitans sp.
CCGGGCAGCACCACGCGGTCGGCCGCGCGCACGCGGTCGGGCTCGGCCGTGACCTCCACGGCGGTGTCGAGTCCCGCTTCGCGGGCCGCGCGCTCGAATGCCCTGAAGGCCGAGTTCAGGTTGCCGGACCCGTAATCCAGGATGGCGACGCTCACCCGCTCAGCCCTCCGGGGATGGAAACAGGCCGATGATCGCGCCCGCGTCGGCGTCGCGGAACCGGGACGCGGTCGGGCCGGGAAGCGCAAGCTCGGCCGGCGGCACCGCGGCCGCGTCCGACCGGAAGAAAACGCGTTCGGCCTCCTCCCGCTCGGCTCCGCCCACCACGTCGGCCAGGGCGTAGCCGCGGCGTGCGAGGGCGGCCCGCCGCAGGTCGTTGCCTTCGAGGCCGAGAAACAGCTGGAGCAGGATCACCAGCGCCGCCACGGGTGCGGGCGGGAGGCCGGCCCAGCGGGCCAGCCAGCCGCAGGCCAGCACCAGGACGAGCCACACCGCCGCCGCAGCCCAGGCCCGGTGGCGGAGCAGGAACAGCGGACCGAACAGGAAAGCCCAGCGGTTGAAGCCTTCGCGCACGAAAGCGGTGCGGCAGGCCCGCTCGATCGGATCGGCTTGCGCCGGCGCGGCATGGACGGTGTAGATCGGCATCGGCCCTCAGCCCGCGAGCGAACCCTTGGTGGACGGGATGCGGTCGGCCTGCCGCGCGTCCACCGCCACGGCGGCACGCAAGGCGCGGGCCACGCCCTTGAAGCAGGATTCCGCGACGTGGTGGTTGTTGTGGCCGTAAAGCGTCTCGATGTGCAACGTCATCTGGGCCTGCACGGCCAGGGCCTGAAAGAATTCCCGCACCAGTTCGGTGTCGAACTCGCCGATCTTGGGCCGCGAGAAGGCGGTGCGGAACACCAGGAAGGGACGGCCGGAGAAGTCCAACGCCACGCGGGTCAGGGTCTCGTCCATGGGCAGGTGGACGTCGGCGTAGCGCGTGATGCCGCGCTTGTCGCCGAGCGCTTCCCGGATCGCCTGGCCGAGCGCGAGGCCCGTGTCCTCGACGGTGTGGTGCATGTCGACCTGCAGGTCGCCGGTCGCCCGGACGTCGAGGTCGAGCAGGGCGTGGCGGGCGATCTGATCCAGCATGTGGTCGAAGAAGCCGATCCCGGTCGCGATCGCGCCGCGGCCGGTCCCGTCCAGATCGACCGCAACCTCGACCGTGGTCTCGTTGGTCTGACGCCTGACGCTGGCGCGGCGCATCGCTCACTCCCCCGATCGGTTTGAGCGACGTTCTAGCAAGCGGACGCGGTCCTGACCATGCTGCGGCCTTGACCCGTCGCGCCGGGTGGAAAATAACGCCGCCGAGGCGCCTGCCGGTCCACGGCTCGATCCATCGCGAGGGATTTGACATCATGACCGCGGAGTTGGCTGGGTTCAACGCGCGTCTGGGCGCCGTGGCGGACCGGATCGAGGCCACACTGGACCGGCTGCTGTTCGCCGCGGCGCTGCCGGGGGAGGTCATGCGGCCCACCCGCCTGCTGGAGGCCATGCGCTACAGCACGCTGGGCGGCGGCAAGCGGCTCCGTCCCTTCCTGCTGGTGGAAACCGCGCGGCTGTTCGGCACGGACGACGATGGTCCGCTGCGGGCCGCCGCGGCGCTCGAGATGGTGCATTGCTATTCGCTGGTCCACGACGACCTGCCCGCCATGGACGACGACGCGCTGCGCCGTGGCCGCCCCACGGCCCACATCGCCTTCGACGAAGCGACCGCCATCCTGGCCGGTGACGGGCTGCTGACCTACGCGTTCGACGTGCTGGCCGACGAGGCGACCCACGCAGACGCGACCGTGCGGGCCGCGCTGGTGCTCGGGCTGGCGCGCGCCGCGGGCCTCGGCGGCATGGTGGGAGGGCAGGCGCTCGACCTCGAGGCCGAACGCGCGTCGGCGCCGCTCGACGCCGCCGCGATCATGCGCATGCAGGCCATGAAGACGGGCGCGCTGCTGCTCTACGCCGTGGAGGCGGGAGCGGTCATGGGCGGCGCCACGCCGGCCCAGCGGGCCGCGCTGAACCGCTACGGGCAGGCGCTCGGGGCGGCGTTCCAGGTCGCCGACGACATCCTGGACACGGAAAGCGACGCCGCCACGCTGGGCAAGGCGGCCGGCAAGGACGCCGGGCGCAACAAGGCGACACTGGTGTCGGCCCTGGGGCTCGAAGCCGCCAAGGCCCGGCGCGACGGCCTCGCGGCCGAGGCCGAGGCGGCGCTCGCCGACCTCGACTTCGGCGAACGGACCGCCGTGCTGGCCGAGGCCGCGCGCTTCACGGTGGCGCGCAAGAACTGAGGCGAGGCCCGCAGCAGCGCGGGGGCTTGCTTGTCGCGGCGGCGCGATCGGCCGTAAGACTCTTTGACCAACGAGGCGCCCCACGCGCCCTTCCACCTGCAGGGAGCCGCCATGGCCGGGCACAGTCAGTTCAAGAACATCATGCACAAGAAGGGGAAGCAGGACGCGGTGCGGTCCAAGGTCTTCTCCAAGCTGGCGCGCGAGATCACGGTGGCGGCCAAGCTCGGCCTGCCCGACCCCGCCATGAACCCGCGCCTGCGCGCCGCCATGCTGGCGGCCCGCGCCGAGAACATGCCCAAGGACAACATCGAGCGCGCAGTCAAGAAGGCGGCGGGCGGAGACGGCGAGAACTACGACGAGGTGCGCTACGAGGGCTACGCGCCCGGCGGGGTCGCGGTGATCATCGAGGCGCTCACCGACAACCGCAACCGCACGGCCGGCGAGGTGCGCTCCTATTTCACCAAGTCGGGCGGCGCGCTGGCCGAGACCGGCGCGGTGTCGTTCATGTTCGACCGGGTGGGCGTGATCGAGTTCGACCGGGTGGTGGCGAGCGAGGACGGCATGATGGAGGCCGCCATCGAGGCGGGCGCCGACGACGCCAGCCTGTCAGACGAGGGCCACGAGGTGGTGGCCAGCGTCGAAACCATGCGGGACGTGGCCAAGGCGCTGGAAGACCGCTTCGGCGAGCCCCGCCGCACCGCCCTGGT
>CAXTEP010000122.1:4637-5808 GCA_964243125.1 uncultured Lichenihabitans sp.
TGGGGCCTCATCACGGCCGAGGGCTCGCGACTGAGCTTCGTGGCCTCGGGCTCCATCCATCCGCGGCAGGACGTGTCGCTGGCCGAGCGGCTGCGCCTGCTGCACGAGGGTCTCGCGGCCGTGATCGAAGCGCATCGGCCCGACGAGGCGGCCGTGGAGGAGACGTTCGTGAACCGCGATCCCCAGGGCACGCTGAAGCTCGGGCAGGCGCGCGGCATCGCCCTGGTGGTGCCGGCGCTGGCGGGCCTGCCGGTCGCCGAATATGCCGCCAACCTGGTCAAGAAGACCGTGACCGGCACGGGCCACGCCGAGAAGCAGCAGATCGCCATGATGCTGAAGGTGCTGCTACCCCGCGCCCACGCCGAAAGCCCGGACGCCGCCGACGCGCTGGCGGTGGCGATCACCCACGCCCAGCATCGGGGCGCCCAGGCGCTCGCGGCCCGGCTCCGGCGTCCCGCATGATCGGCAAGCTCAGGGGCACGGTCGACGCCCAGGGACCCGACCACGTGATCCTCGACGTCAACGGGGTCGGCTACGTGGTGTTCTGCTCGGCCCGCACCCTGCGGAGCCTGCCGGCCGGCGGGGCGCCGGCCAGCCTGTCGATCGACACCCAGATGCGGGAGGACGCGATCCGGCTCTACGGCTTCGCCAGCGACGCCGAGCGCGACTGGTTCCGCCTCCTGCAGGGCGTGCAGGGGGTGGGTTCCAAGGTCGCGCTGGCGATCCTCGGCATCCTGTCGGGGTCCGAACTCGCGGTGGCGATCGCCCAGGGCGACCGGGCCGCGGTGGCGCGGGCGTCGGGCGTTGGCCCCAAGCTCGCGGCCCGCATCGTGGCGGAGCTCAAGGACAAGGCAGGCACGCTGGGCGCGGCAGATCCCGGCGACGGTCCGGGCCCCGTCGCCACCGCCCTGCCCGGCCCCGCCGCCGACGCCGTGGCGGCCCTGGTCAACCTCGGCTACGGCGGCCCACAGGCCATGGGAGCCGTGGCCGACGGGGTCGCGACGCTCGGTCCCGCGGCCGCGGTCGCGGCCCTGATCAAGCACGCGCTGAAGCGTCTGGCCGCCTGAGGCCACGGCCGACACGCCGCACCGCCGCGGCCGAACCGGGACGCCGCAGGACCCGTTTCCTCCGCAGCCGACCGCAGGTGCGCCATGCCGATCCCGTTCCGTTT
>CAXTEP010000122.1:5908-9599 GCA_964243125.1 uncultured Lichenihabitans sp.
GGTCCCCAACGGCGTGTGCTTCGCGCCCGACGGCACGCTCTACGTGGCCGAGCGGAACCGCATCCAGGCCTTCCCGGCCGCCGCGCGGGATCCCGACCCGAAGCCCGTCACGGTTGTGGCCCAGGGTGCCCTGATCCCGGCCGCGGAGGAAAGCGACAATCACTCGACCCGCGTGTGCCGCGTCGGCCCCGACAACAAGCTCTACGTGGCGCTCGGCCAGCCCTACAACGTGCCGCCGCGCGAGAAGCTCGACTTGTACAACCGGCTCGGCATGGGCGGCATCGTGCGCATGGACCGCGACGGCCGCAACCGCGAGGTGTTCGCACGCGGCATCAGGAACTCGGTCGGGCTCGACTTCAACCCGGCCGACGGCACGCTCTGGTTCACCGACAACCAGGTCGACGGCATGGGCGACGACATCCCGCCCGGCGAGATCAACCACGTCACCGCGGCCGGGCAGAACTACGGGTTCCCGTGGTACGGCGGCGGCCACACCCGCACCGTGCCCTACCGCGCCGCGGTGCCGCCGTCCGGCCTCGTGTTCCCGGCCGTCGAGGAGGTGGCCCACGCGGCCGACCTCGGCATGACCTTCGATCCGGGCCCCTCGTTCCCGGCCGAGTTCAAGGGCGCCATCTTCTCGGCCCAGCACGGGTCCTGGAACCGGACCGTGCCGGTGGGGGCGCGGGTCATGGTGACGCCCGTGCGGCCCGACGGCTCGGCCGGACCCTCGCGGCCCTTCGCCGAAGGCTGGCTCCAGCCCAACGGCGATTACGCGGGCCGCCCCGTGGACGTCACACCCCTGCCCGACGGTTCGCTGCTGGTGTCGGACGACTTCGCGGGCGCGGTGTACCGGATCAGCTACGCGCGACCTTGAGTTCGACCTCGGCTTCGGGCGACGGCCCGGACGATCCGTACTGAAGCCAGAGCGCGTTCGGCCCGAGCGTTGCCACGAAGGCCGCGTGGGCGTCGCGGTCGGTCGCGGTCAGCACGTCCGGAAGCGGACGGGGTCGGCCGCGAGCTTCGACGCCGGCCACGGGCCGCAGCGACACGACCTGGGCGCTCAGCCCCAGCGTGGTCTGCCGGCCGCCCAGCAGTTCGGCGTAGACTTCGGCGAGGATCTCCGCGTCCACCAGCGCGCCGTGCTTGATGCGCTTGGAATTGTCGATCCGGTAACGGGCGCAGAGCGCGTCGAGCGAATTGGGCGAACCAGGATGGCGGCGGCGCGCCAGCGCCAGCGTGTCGACCACCCACTCCATCCCGATCGCCGGGCGCGACAGCCGCTTCAGCTCGTGGTTGATGAAGCGCATGTCGAATTCGGCGTTGTGGATCACCAGCCGCGCGTCGCGCACGAAGTCCAGAAACTCCTCGACCACGTGGACGAAGAGCTTGTGGCCGGCGAGGAACTCGGCCGACAGGCCGTGCACCTTGAACGCACCCTCGGGCATGTCACGCTCGGGATTGATGTAGGTGTGGTAATGCCGCCCCGTGGGGATCGAGTTCACGATCTCGATACCGGCGATCTCGACGAGCCGGTCCCCGGCGAGCGGATCGAGCCCGGTGGTCTCGGTATCGAGGACGATCTCACGCATCGAAACGTTCACTCCTTCGCGGACAGGCTCCGCAGCACGGCCTCGACCTGGGCCCGCGCCACCTCGATCCCCGCCCCCGTGTCGATCAGGTGATGGGCGCGGCGGCGCTTCTCGGCGTCCGGTACCTGCTTGGCCAGCATAGCCGAGAACGCCGCCTCGGTCATGCCGGGCCGGGCCAGCACCCGGGCCTTTTGCACCGATTCGGGGGCCGAGACGACCACGATACGGTCGACGCCCGCGTCCCCGCCGGTCTCGAACAGCAGGGGAATGTCGAGCACCACGACGGGGTGCCCGGCGCGGCGCGCGTCGTCCAGGAACGCTTCCCGCCTCGCGGCCACGAGCGGATGCACGATGGCCTCCAGGCGTCGCAGGGCCGCGCCGTCGTCGACCACACGGTCGCGCAGGACGGCGCGGTCGACCGCGCCGGCCCGCAGCACGCCCGGAAACATCGCCTCGACGGCCGCAACGGCCTCGCCCGCGTAGAGCGCGTGAACCGCGGCGTCGGCGTCGAATACGGGTACGTCGGCCTCGCGGAACAGGCGCGCCGTGGTTGACTTCCCCATGCCGATGGAGCCGGTCAGGCCGAGGATGATCACGGGCCGACCCTCACGGACACGCCGACACCGGGTCGGAACCCTCGGCTAGGCCGCCACCTGGCCCTTGACCTGCGGATCCAGCGTGCCGGCCGCGTAGGCCTTGGCCATGGCGGACAGCGGGATCACCTTGATGGACGACGCTTGACCAGCCGTGCCGAACTCCTCGAAGCGCCGCCTGCAGAGCTTGGTCATGGCGTCCATGGCGGGCTTCAGGTACTTGCGCGGATCGAACTCGGCCCTGTTCTCCGCGAAGACCTTGCGGATCTGGCCCGTCATGGCCATCCGGTTGTCGGTGTCGATGTTGATCTTGCGGACCCCGTGCCGGATGCCGCGCTGGATCTCCTCGACCGGCACGCCCCAGGTTTGCGGCATCTCGCCGCCGTAGCGGTTGATGATCTCCTGCAGGTCTTCCGGCACCGAGGACGAGCCGTGCATGACGAGGTGCGTGCCGGGCAGCCGCCGGTGGATCTCCTCGATCACGCTCATGGCCAGCACCGCGCCGTCCGGCTTGCGGCTGAACTTGTAGGCCCCGTGCGAGGTACCCATGGCGACCGCCAGCGCGTCCACCTTGGTGGCGGCCACGAACGCGACCGCCTCGTCGGGGTCGGTGAGCAGCTGGTCGTGCGACAGCGTGCCCTCGACGCCGTGGCCGTCCTCCTGCTCACCCCCGCCCGACTCGAGCGACCCCAGCACGCCGAGTTCGCCCTCGACCGACACGCCCGCCCAATGGGCCATCTCGGCGACCGCCTTCGTGATACGCACGTTGTAGGCCCAATCGGCGGCGGTCTTGCCGTCCGCCTTGAGCGATCCGTCCATCATCACGGAGGTGAAGTTGCTCTGGATCGCGGTCGCGCAGGTGGCTTCGTTGTTGCCGTGGTCGAGGTGCACGCAGACGGGGATGTGCGGGTAGATCTCCACCACCGCGTCCATCATCCGGGTCAGCATGATGTCGTTGGCGTAGGCGCGCGCGCCGCGCGACGCTTGCAGGATGACGGGCGCGTCGCAGGCGTCCGCGGCCGCCATGATGGCGAGCGCCTGTTCCAGGTTGCTCATGTTGAAGGCCGGCACGCCGTAGCCCCGCTCGGCGGCGTGGTCCAGCAGCTGGCGCAAGGTGATCCGGGCCATCGTTGTTCCCCAAAAAATGGAGCGGAGCGTGCTATCGGGTCCGCAGGGCCGCCACGCCGGGCAGCGTCTTGCCTTCCAGCCATTCGAGGAAGGCACCCCCCGCAGTCGAGATGTAGGTCAGGTCGTCCGCGACCCCGGCGGTGTTCAAGGCCGACACGGTGTCGCCGCCGCCCGCGATGGTGACGAGGCTTCCGGCCCGCGTGCGCTCGGCAGCAGCCCGCGCCACCGCCATGGTCCCGGCATCGAACGGCTTCAGCTCGAAGGCCCCGAAGGGCCCGTTCCAGACCAGGGTCCTGGTCCGCTTCAGGATCGCCTCGACGTTGGCGACCGATTGCGGCCCCATGTCGAGGATCATCTCGTCGGGCCCGACCTCGTCGACCG
>CAXTEP010000123.1:0-9563 GCA_964243125.1 uncultured Lichenihabitans sp.
CGCAAGGCGTGGAACACGCCGGACGCCGCCAGCCGCGCCGTCGTGAGGACGGTTTCCTGGTCCAGCAGCGAGCAATCCGATTTGAAGTGCAGCACGTCCGATGGCGTGTCGACGATCACCGCCCGGCGGCCAAGGGTTGACAGGCATGCGACTAGCGCATCCGCCCCGGCCCGGCTGGTGCGCGCCGAAAGCCCGATCATGACGACCTGCGGCGTGGTCAGCACGTCGCCACCGTCCACCGTGCCGTTCGGCAGGCTCAAAACCGTCGGAAACCGTGCCTGGAGGGCGGGCGCGAGAGCATCGACTTCGCCGGCCCGGCTGGCTGCTCCGGGACGGAGCAGCACGGCGCCCTCGGAAAACACCAGTGCCGGATCTTCCACGAACATCGAGTCGGGGAAGGCGTCATCGGGATCGAGGAGATCGACCGCCATCCCGGCGTCGCGCAGGGCCGCCACATAGGCGTCGTGCTCGGCCGCGATCGCCGCGGGGCTCGGATCACCGCGATCGGTCGCGCGAAGCCCCGCCGCGACGCTTCCGGCGGGACGTCGGCAAAGGGCTCGGTTGAAGCGATACACGGGCCGGTCGGTGGTCATGCGTGGATGCCCCTCATCCCCGTTTCGCGTCGGGTCTGGCCCGAGACGGGCCGGATTTGGCTTCATGAAGGTTGCGGGGCTTCGGCGCAATCGAGGGACATCGGCGCGTGGTCCGGCCCCACCATACGGGATGGGAGGCGAGCAGGGCGGGGATGCCAAGTCGGCACGCCCGCCCCGGATATCCTACTTCGAAAGCGTGAACGGCGCCGTGTACTGGCCGAGGTTGGCCTTGGTGATGAGCACGCAGTCGAACAGTTGCTTCTCGCTCGCGGCCCCGGTCTTGCCGGTTTTCAGGAAGGAGTCGGCCTCCTGCACGGCCTTAGCCGCGAAGGTCGCCACGGGCTGCAGCACGGTGTACTGCAGCTCGCCCGCCTTGATGGCCGCGACCGCGTCGGGCGACCCGTCGAAGCCGCCGGCCTTGATGCTCCCCAGCTTGCCGGCCTCCTTGAGGGCCGCGATGGCCCCGAGCGCCATTTCGTCGTTGCCGCTGATCACGCCGAAGATGTCGGGATGTGCCTGCAGCAGGCTCTGCATCTTGTCGTGGCCCTGGGTCCGGTCCCAGTTGGCGACCTGCTGGTCGGCCTTCTGCAAACCGTCGTACTGGCTCAGCACGGTGTCGTAGCCGTTGGACCGCGTGGCCGCGTTGTTGTCAGCCGGAGCGCCGAGCAGTTCGACGTACTTGCCCTTCTGGCCGACATCCTTGACCCATTGCTGCGCCCCGAGCGCCGCCCCTTGCGCGTTGTTGGACACGAGCTGCGCCTTGGCGAGGCCGTCCTGGTTGATCTCGGCATTGACCAGGAAAACGGGAATGTTGGCCGCGATGGCCTTTTTGACGGCGCCGACCGACCCGTCCGCGTTGGCGGGGTCGAGGATGATGGCCACGGCCTTGTTGGTAATGGCCGTGTCGATCAGGTTGCTTTCGGTGTTGGTGTCGCCCTTGGAGGCGCCGACGGTCGCGGTGTAGCCGAGCCGCTGGGCCTCGGCGGCCGCAACGTTGCCCTCGGTCAGCCAGTAGGGGTTGGACGGGTCGTTGACGATGATCGACACGAGGCCCGCGGCCGACGCCGGGGCCACGGCTCCGGCCAGCACCGGGGCTGCCAGGGCCGCAACCGACAGCATCAGAAATCTTGCCTTGCGAGACATTGTTCATCCTCCTTGGGGTTTGTTGTTGCCGGTCAGCCGGCGGTCTTCTCGTGGGCGGGCACGGCCGTTCGGGCCGGTCCCCCCGGTTGCGGAGAAGCGGATGAGCCGTCGGTCGGTCGCTTGACGCGGCGGCGATACTGGATGGCATTGAGCAGCACCGCGAGCACGATGACGGCCCCGGTGAAGACCGTCTGCCAGTAGGACGAGATGCCGATGATCACGAGGCCGTCGGACAGGAAGCCGATCACGAAGGCGCCGAGCAGCGTGCCCCGGATCGTGCCGCGGCCGCCCGTCAGCGCCGCCCCGCCGATCACCACGGCCGCGATGGCGGTGAGTTCGTAGGAGGTGCCCGCGGTCGGCCCCGCCGAGGTGAGCTGCGACGACAGGATAAGGCCCGCCACCGCCGCGCACATGCCCGACAGCACGTAGACCGAGACCTGCACGGTCTTGACCGGCACGCCCGAGAGCTCGGCGGCGCGCTCGTTGCCGCCGGACGCGTAGAGCCAGCGGCCGAAGGCTGTGCGGCTCAGCACGATGCCGCCGATCACGCCGATCACGGCCATGACCAGGACGCCGATCGGCACGCCGAGCAGGCGGTTGAAGCCAAGCCAGTCGAAGCCGGTGTTGCCGAGGTCCGGGCGGCCGCCCAGGTTGTTGTAGGTCAAACCGTTGGTCATCAGCAGCGCGAGGCCGCGCGCCACGTACATGACGCCCAGGGTGGCCACGAAGGCCGGTACCCTGAAGCGCGCGACCAGGACGCCGTTGATCAGTCCCACGAAGGCGCCGATCGCGCAGGCCAGCACCACCACGGCCCAGACCGGCGGGTAGAGCACGACGCCGAAGGGCGTCAGGGTCACGCCCTGCATCAGGAACCCCGCCACCACGCCCGACAGTCCGAGCGTGGATCCCACCGACAGGTCGATGCCGCCGTTGAGGATAACCAGCAGCATGCCGATCGCCAGGATCCCGAACAGGGCCACGTGCGACGCCATGGTGAGGAAGTTGCTCAGCGACAGGTAGTAGGGCGACAGGATCGAGAACACGACGATGATCGCGATCAGCGCGAAGAAGGCGCGGCCCTCGAGCAGCAGCCGGCCGACGTCGATGCCCTCGCCGACCCGGCCCGGCGCGGAACGCTTCGCGAAAGGGGTGGCGTTGGTCATGGTCGGGGTTCCGTTGCTGTCGCTCACTGGTGCACCACGGCCTCGCCCGAGGCCGCCATGATCTGCGCCTTGGTGACGCCGGCGCCGAACTGCGCCGAGATCCGGCCGCGGTGCATGACCACGACCCGGTGCGCGATGCTCAGGCATTCGGCCACCTCCGAGGTGGAGAACACGACCGCGAGGCCGCGCCCGGCCCGCTCGGCGAGCAGACGGAACACCTCGGCCTTGGCGCCGATGTCGATGCCGCGGCTGGGCTCGTCCAGCAGGATGACTTTTGGGTTGGTGGTCAGCATCTTGCCGATCACGACTTTCTGCTGGTTGCCGCCCGACAGCGACCCGATCGGTGCGGCCCCGCCCGCGGTCTTCACCCGCACGTCGCGGATCGATCCGTCCACCATCGAGCGCTCCCGCGAGCGGGACAGCAGCAGGCGCTTGGCGAGGCTGGCGATGCTGGGCAGCGACATGTTCTGGCCGACCGACATGGTCTGGACCAGGCCGTCGCGCTGCCGATCTTCGGGCACCAGGACGAGGCCGCCGGCGATCCGCTCGGCGATGCCGAGCCGCGACAGGTCCCGGCCTTCGAGCAGCACCCGGCCGCCCGTCATCGGCACGCGCCCGGCGACCGATTCGAGCAGTTCGGTGCGCCCGGCTCCCATCAGCCCGTAGATGCAGACGATCTCGCCGGCCCGGACCTCCAGCGACAGGTGGTCCACCACCGAGGCGCCCGACCCCGACGCGTCGGCTACGCTGACGTCCTCGATCGACAAGGCGACGGCGCCGAACGCGTAGCCGGCCGGCGGGGAGCCGAGGTCGAAGTTCTCGCCCACCATGTGGCGGACGATCCATTCGAGGTCGATGTCCTTGGCCTCGGCGGTCGCCGTGATGGCGCCGTCCCGCAGCACCACGGCGTAGTCGGTGATCTGCAGGGCTTCTTCGAGGTGGTGGGAGATGTACACGATCGACACGCCGCGCCGGGTCAGGTCGCGGATCACCTTGAACAGCACCTCGACCTCGGTGGCGCTGAGCGCCGAGGTCGGCTCGTCCATGATCAGGATGCGCGAGTCGACCGAGAGCGCCCGGGCGATCTCGACAATCTGCTGCTGGCCGAGCCGCAGGTCCTCGACCAGGGTCATGGGCTCGATCTCCTCCTCGAGCTCGGCCATGAGCGCGCGGGCCTGGCGGGCTTCCTCGCCGAAGTCGATGCCGGTCGGCCCGCGCAGTTCGCGACCCATGAAGATGTTGTCGCGGACGCTCAGGTTGGGGGCGAGGCTGAGTTCCTGGTGGATGATCGAGATGCCGCGGTCCCGCGCGTCCGCGGCCGACGCGAAGCTCACACGTCGGCCGTCGAGCTCGATGGTGCCGGACGTGGGCGTCACGACGCCGGACAGGATCTTCATGAGGGTCGACTTGCCGGCCCCGTTCTCGCCGAACAGTGTCGTGACCTTGCCGCGGTGAATGTCGAAGTTGACGCCCTTGAGCGCGTGCGTGCTGCCGTAGGACTTGGCGACGTTGCGGGCCGCCAGCACGGCGTCGGGGGCGGGTGCCGTGTCGGCCGCGGCGGTCATCGGACTTCCAGCTTCACGGGCGTGACGAGCCAGGTGTTGGGATCGACGAGCTGGAAGACGCCCACGACCGCGATCGTCTTGCCGGTCAGGTTGGCGGTGTCGACCTTCGACAGAACCTGCTTCTTCATCTCCTTGTTCAGCGCCGACCCGGCGTTCTGGTAGGCGATCTGGTTGGTGAACTGCCCGAAGTTGATCGTGCCCGTGGCGTCGCGGAGGTCGGTCCCGTTGATGGCGGGGCCCGTCTGCACGCGGACCTGCACGGGGCCGGGCATGCCGTCGACCGTGACGTCGTAGACCCCGGAATCCTCCTTGCCCGCGACGCCCGTGAAGGTGACGGCCATCTCGGGGCCGACCCCCGCGTCGATGCCGTACTGCTTGCCGGCGGCGGCCTGGTCCTTGGCGATGGCGGCCGCCAGGGTCGCGGCCGGGACCGCGCGGCCCTCGATCGCGGCCTGGATTTTGGGGAACGTTGCCTTGCCGTAGTCCGCGGGCGAGAAGGCGCCGCTCTGGCCGCTGCCGGGCGCGCCGATCTTCACGACCTTGGTGTCCACCGCCATGGCGACCACCAGGACGAGGGCCGCGGCCGAGGCGACGAGGAGGCGGAGGCGGGGCTTGGCGCGCCGGGTCACCGCCGGGACAAAGGTGGTGCTCACGACGCGCCGACCTTCAGGCCGGTACGGGTCCGCGCCGACATGACAGTGATCGCGGCCCGCCGTGGCGTCAGCGCGACCGCCCGCTCGTTACGCTTTCCTCCGTCCACATTCATCGGATCCTCCTTGTCTTCCCTCGGCCCCGCATCTTCTGGCAGGCGCCGGCATCGCACCTTGGCGAAACAGCTCCTCAGGCCGCCTCCATCCATCGTTCAAAGTCGCGCTTCTCGTCGGCGCTCATGTGCAGCCCGTGCTTGGTCCGCCGGGTCAGTACGTCGGCCGGCGTCACGGCCCATTCGGTGTCGCGCAGGAAGTCCACCTCCCGCTCGTAGAGCAGGCTGCCGTGGTGGCGGCCGAGCGCCTCCAGCGTCGCGGCATCGCCCAGCAGCTGCCGCGCCCGCGTGCCGTAGAGATGGCCATAGTGTTCCGCGAGTTCGGCCGGAAGCCACGGGTATTCGCGCCGCAGCGCCGCCAGAAAGGCGCCGAAGTCCGCGTCCGGCAGGTCGCCGCCCGGCAGGGCCGCGGTCGCGGTCCAGGCCCGGCCCATGGCCGGAAAGGTCCTGGCCAGCTTGTCGAGCGCGTGTTCGGCAAGCTTGCGGAATGTGGTGATCTTGCCCCCGAACACGCTGAGCAAGGGCGGCTGGCCGGGTGGGTCGTCGACCTCGAACACGTAGTCGCGCGTGACCGCCGAGGCATTGGCGTCGGCGTTGTTGTCGTAGAGCGGGCGGACGCCCGAGAAGGAATAAACGATGTCGCTCTGCTTGAGCGGCGTCGCGGCGTAGCGGTTGACCACGGCCAGCAGGTAGTCGATCTCGGCCTGGTCGATCGAGGCCTCCTCGGGCCGCCCCGTGTAGGGGATGTCCGTGGTGCCGATCAGGCACAGGTTGCCCTCGTAGGGATTGACGAAGATCACCCGCTTGTCGTCGTTCTGGAACAGGTAGGCCTGCGAGCCCTCCCAGAATTTCGGCACCACGATGTGGCTGCCCTTGACGAGCCGCACCCGGTAGGAGGAGTTGCGGCCCGCCACCCGGCCGACCACGTCCTCGACCCAGGGGCCGGCCGAGTTGACGAGCGCGCGCGCTTTCACGGTGCCGGGGGTCCCGTCCGCCCCCCGCATGGTGACGGTCCAGAGCCCGTCGTCGCCGCGCCGCGCCGACGTCGCGGCCGTGCGGGTCAGCACGATGGCGCCGCGCTGCTTGGCGTCGAGCGCGTTCAGCACCACGAGGCGCGCATCGTCGACCCAGCAGTCGGAATATTCGAAGGCGGTCGTATAGTCCGCCTTGATGGCGCGGCCCTCGGGCGCCCGGCGCAGGTCGAGCTTGCGCGAGCCCGGCAGCATCTTGCGGCCGCCGAGGTGGTCGTAAAGAAACAGCCCGGTGCGGACCATCCAGGCGGGCCGCTGCTCGGGCGAATGGGGCAGCACGAAGCGCATCGGCCAGATGATGTGCGGGGCCGAGCGCAGCAGCACCTCGCGCTCGATCAGGGCCTCGCGGACGAGGCGGAACTCGTAATATTCGAGGTAGCGCAACCCGCCGTGCACGAGCTTGCCGGAGCGCGAGCTCGTGCCCTCGGCGAGGTCGCCTTTCTCGCACAGCAGGACCTTGAGGCCGCGGCCCGATGCGTCGCGCGCGATACCGGCGCCGTTGACGCCGCCGCCGATCACCGCCAGGTCGACCGTTCCATGATCCGTCATTGCGCGTTGTCCTCCCTAGCCGGCCGCCGCGTGGATGTCGGGGCCGCCCGCGTCCCGCATGGCGTGCCAGACCGGCGCCGAGGCGCGGCGCGACGCCACATAGGCCGGGAACAGGCAGTCGTAGCGCCGCGCCAGGGCGGGGTCTGGGTCGAAGGCCTCGGCGAGCGTCGGGGTAACCCAGCGGTCGATGCAGCTTTCCATGTCCGCGCAGGCCCCGGTGGCCACGGCCGCCACCATGGCGGCGCCGGCCGCGCCCGCTTCCTCGCGGGTCGAGGTGCGGATGCGGGTGCCCAGCGCGGCGCCCAAAATCGTCCGCAGGGCCCTGGAGCGCGCAGCGCCTCCCGTGACCCGCACCTCGGGGGGCATCGGACCCATGGCGGCGTAGCAGTCGCGCGCCGCCAAGCCGAGGCCCTCGTAGACGGCCCGCATCAGGTCGTTGAAGCTGTGCCGGCCCGACAGCCCGTGGAACTGCGCCCGCGCGTCGGCGTCCACGAAGGGGCCACGCTCGCCCGCCTCCGAGATGTAGGGATGGTACAGCAGGGTGCCGGGCTCGGCGGCCAGCACGTGGTCGTCGAGGTCGAGGAAGATGTCGGCGCGGGATTTTTCCACGCCGTGCTGTTTCAGGACGCCGCGGGCGAGGTCCACCAGCCAGTCGATGTTCAGGGTCGAGGCCATGTTGGACTGGAGCTGCGCGAAAGTGCCGGGAACCGGGAACGCGAGCGTGTAGCCGGTGCCGTCCGGGTTGAGCCGCACCGCGCCGGCCGAGCGGGCCATGCGCATGTGCATGCCGGTCGAGCCCACGATCGTGCAGCCCTTGTCGTTCTGCGGGTCGTAGAGCCCCGCGCCCAGGGCGGTGGCCACGATGTCGATGGGGCCGAGGCATACCGGTAGGCCCTCGCCGAAGCCGATGGCGGCCGCGGCCGTCCGGCTGAGCGCGCCGAGCTCGCGCGTGCCGTCGACGATGCGCGGCAGCAGTTTGCGCTCGTCCGACAGCCCGAGCCCGTCGAGCACGGCGGGCGCGTAGGCCATGGTGCGGAAATCGCCGAACGAGTGGACGCCTTCGGAAGGGTCGGTAGCACGGTCGCCGGTCAGCTTGAAGTAGAGCCAGTCCTTGGCGTGGAACGCGGTCGTGGCCCGCGCCATCACCTCCGGACGGTGTTGTTTCAGCCAGGCGAGCTGCGGCCCCATCTCGCAGGCCGCGAGGCCCGATCCTGTGCTCTCGAAATGCGCGCGGCCGGCCGGCGCGGCGCGCAAGGTCGCGGTCAGGGTGGCGGCGCGGGCGTCGAGCCAGATCAGCGCGGGTCCGGCGGGCTCGCCCTCGGCGTCGATCAGCCAAGTGCCGTCGCCCTGCGCCGTGACCGCGATGCCGGCGATCCGCTCGGTCAGGTCCGGCACCGTCGCGGCGAGACCCCGCAGGGTGGCGGCGGCGTCAGCCCAGGTGGAAGTCATGTCCTGCTCGGCGCCTGCACCCTCGACCGTCCGGTACGCGTTGGGCCGCGCCGACACGCCGACCTGGGCGCCGTCGCGCGTGAACGCGACCGACTTGATGACCGACGTGCCGGCGTCGATGCCGACCAGGAGGTCGCGGGCCATCAGCCGACCCACCCGCGCCGGACGGACTTGAGGAGGTTTTCGCCGTCGTCGATCATGCCGCGTCCTCCTCCCCGTCCGTTCGTTGCCGCCATCATGGTTTGGTTCAGCTCGCCTCGCGGCCGCCGGCCTTGGGTCCCAGCAACGCGCCGGCGGTCCGCTCGTCGGTCAGCAGCCCGTGCACGAGCCCGCTCGACAGCACGGCGCGGATCGCGTCGGGCTTGGCGGTGCCGCCCGCGACCGCGACCAGCTTGCCGGTCTTCAGGTCCTCGTAGGACAGGGACGCCATCCGCCCCGACAGCTCGGTCTCGACCCGCTTGCCGCGGATGTCGAAGAAGTGGCCGAGGATCTCGCCGCAGCCGCCGAGCCGGGCCACCTCGTCGTATTCCTCCGGCTCGATCATGCCCGAGGTCGCGAGCGACGCTCCGCGTGGATCCACGATGCCGATGCCGGTCAAGCGCAGGCTGGCGCCGCGCGCCATGGCGAACACCGCATCGATGCCGCGCTGCGCCATCAGCACGGCGCGGTCCTCGGCCGAGTTGAGGCAGAACGGCACCGGCAGCACGTAGGCCTCGGCCCCCGTGCGCTCGACGATGCGGTTGATCACGTCGAAAGGGTTGGCGGCGAAGCGCCGGGTGAAGCCGCCGAGCAGCGACACGAAGCGGACCTTGCGGGCATCGAAGCGCGGCAGGTGGGCGATGCAGGCCGCGATGGTGCGGCCGTAGCCGAGGCCGATCACCGCGTCCTCGCCCTTCTCGCAGGCGAGCCGCAGGTGGCGGGCGCCCAGCACCCCAAGCGAGCGCAGCGGCAGGGCCTCGTCGTCGACGTTGGGCGCCACCTCGCAGAAACCCAGGCCGTAGGCGCGGCAGAGCTGCTGCTCCAGCTGCACGCAATGGGCGATCTCGCCGTCGATGAACACCCGCACCATGCCCTCGCGGGCGGCGCGGGCGATCAGGCGGTGCGCCTTGACGTTGGGCACGTTGAGACGCGTCGCGACCTCGCTCTGGGTCAGCCGGCCGACGTGGTGGAGCCAGGCCGCGCGGGCCGCGAGGCTGGATTCGTCTTCGCTGAGGACATTGGGTTCCGTCACTCGGGTCAACGCGTCCAGCCCTGCAAAATCATTCTCGTTGTGTAAAAAGTTTCACGTCGCACCGGCGCCGTCAAGC
>CAXTEP010000124.1:0-2189 GCA_964243125.1 uncultured Lichenihabitans sp.
TGAACATCGACGACCACCCGCAGATCGCGGGCCAGCTCGGCATCCAGTCGATCCCGGCCGTTTACGCCTTCTCCAAGGGCCAGCCCGTGGACGGGTTCGTGGGCGCGCTGCCGGAAAGCCAAGTCAAGGGCTTCATCGAGCGACTGGTGGGTCCCACCGGCGATCCGGTGGCCGAAGCCCTGGCCGAGGCCGAGGAGGCGCTGGCCCAGGGCGACGCCGAGACCGCCGAAGCCATCTACGCCGAGATCCTGAGCGTGGACGACGCCAACGCCCCCGCGCTCGCGGGCCTCGCCAAGCTGCAGCTCGACGCGGGCGACTTGGAGGGCGCCAAGGCCGTGCTCGACCGCGCCCAGGGCAGCGCCGCCCAGCACGCCGCGGTGGCGGCCGTGCGGGCCGCCGTGGACCTCGCCGAACAGAGCGCCGCGCTGGGCGACTTCGCCGAGCTCGAAGGCAAGGTCGCGGCCGACCCGGACAACCATCAGGCCCGCTTCGACCTCGCCCTGGCGCTGAACGCCCGCAACAACCGCGAGGACGCGGCCGATGGTCTCCTTGAAATCGTCAGGCGGGACCGCAGTTGGAACGATGACGGCGCGCGCAAGCAATTGCTGCAGTTCTTCGAGGCCTGGGGCATGACCGACAAGGCGACCCTCTACGGTCGCCGGAAGCTGTCGGGCCTGCTGTTCCGCTGAGGGCGGGGCAGGCGGGCACCCGCGACGCGCGGGCCGTCGTCTCGGGCGCGCTCGCGCCCCAGCCGCGGGAGTGGGTGAAGGCCATGCGAACCTCCTACAACGCCCCTGCCGACATGCCGTCGGTGATCCCCGTCTTTCCCCTGCCCGGGGCGCTGCTGCTGCCCCGCTGCCAGATGCCGCTCATCATCTTCGAGCCGCGCTACGTCGCCATGGTGGACGACGCGATGCGGAGCCACCGGGTCATCGGCATGGTCCAGCCCGAAAGCGGCAGCACCAAGGGCAAGCCGCCCTTGTACCGCCTGGGTTGCGCCGGCAAGATCACCTCCTTCGCCGAAACCGACGACAACCGCTACCTCGTCACCCTGACGGGGCTGGCGCGCTACCGGATCGAGGACGAGCTGACCGTCATCACGCTTTACCGGCAGTGCCGCGTGGACTTCCTGCCCTTCGCGGACGACTTCAGCGCGGAGCCCGGCCGGACCGAGGTGGACCGGGACGGGCTGCTCAGGACGCTGCGGTCCTTCGCGGAGGCCCACAGCCTGCCGATCGACTGGGAGGGGGTCGACAACGCCCCCAACGACATGCTGGTGAACGCGCTGTCGATGATGTGCCCGTTCGGCCCCAAGGAGAAGCAGGCGCTGCTCGAAGCGCCCGACCTGAAGGTGCGGGCCGACGTGCTGATCGCCATGACCGAGATCGAACTGGCCCGGGGCGGCGCCGACGACGCGCCGTCGTGGCAGTGAGCACGGAAAGCGTGGGAGGCGGGCGATGAGCGGCGGCGACGAGGCGGCACAGAAGGTGGGGGCCCCGCGCGTGGACCCGCGCCTGCTCGAGATCCTGGTGTGCCCGGTGACCAAGGGCCCGCTCGACTACGATGCGGCGCGCCAGGAACTCGTGTCGCGCTCGGCCAAGCTCGCCTACCCGATCCGCGACGGCATCCCGATCATGCTGCCCGAGGAAGCGCGCGCCCTCGACCCGTGAGGCCGCTTCAAGCCCGCTTGGCGAAACGCTCGAAGGCCTGCGCGGCGCGGCGATAATTTTCCCGCTTGTGCGGCATCGCCAAGTCGGCAAGTGCTGCGAGCGGCATCCACGCCCAGGCGAAGAATTCGGGCCGCACACCGCCGACGGGGTCCAGCACGTCGATGTCGGCGTCCGAGCCCGTGAACCGGAACGCGACCCAGCGCTGCGTCTGCCCGCGATACGCGCACAGGTGGTGCCACGGGCCGTTGTAGGGCGGGAAATCGTAGGACCACCATTCGGCGGTCGCGTCCAGGAAGGCCGCGTCCCCGATGCTGGTTTCCTCCGCGAGTTCCCGGCGGGCCGCGGCCACAAGGTCCTCGCCGGCCTCGATCCCGCCCTGCGGCATCTGCCATTCCAGGCCGTCGCGGACCGTTTCGGGTCCGTCGCCGCGGCTGCGCCCCGCGAACACGAGGCCCTCGGGGTTGAACAGGGCGATCCCGACATTCGGCCGGTAGGGCAGGTTCGCGCGATCAGCCATGG
>CAXTEP010000124.1:2289-9504 GCA_964243125.1 uncultured Lichenihabitans sp.
TCAGCCACGAGGGCCTGCCGCGGCCGGGCGACCGCATGTGGACGCCGGCCGACTGGGCCTGGGCGGGGGGCCTGCTGAATGCCCTGCTGCCGAGCCTGCAGCTCGGCGTCCCGGTGCTGGCCCGCGCCTTCGAGAAGTTCGACCCCGACGCCGCCTGGGACCTGATGGGCCGGTTCGCGGTGCGCAACGCCTTCCTGCCTCCCACCGCGCTGCGGATGCTGGCCGCCGCGGCGCCCCGCCGGGTGGCGCTGCGCACGGTGACGTCGGCCGGCGAGGCGCTGGGGGCCGCGACCGTGGCCTGGGGCCGCGACGCGCTCGGGGTCGGGATCAACGACGTCTACGGCCAGACCGAGTGCAACTATGTCCTGGCGTCCTGCGGTGCGGAGGGCCTGGCCCGGACGGGCGCGATCGGCCGCGCGGTGCCGGGCCACGCGGTCGAGGTGCTGCGGCCGGACAGCAGCGCCTGCGCGGCCGGCGAGCCGGGCGAGATCGCGGTCGCGGCGCCCGACCCGGCCATGTTCCTGCGCTACTGGAACAGGCCGGACGCGACCGCGGCCAAATTCTCGGGCCGGTGGATGCTGACCGGCGACCGGGCACGCCGCGATCCCGAGGACTACGTCACGTTCCTGGGGCGCGACGACGACGTCATCACCTCGTCGGGCTACCGGATCGGCCCGTCCGAGATCGAGGATTGCCTGGTGGCTCACCCGGCCGTGGCGGCCGCGGCCGCGGTGGGCAAGCCCGATGCCCTGCGGACCGAGATCGTCAAGGCCTTCGTGGTGCTGCGGCCGGGCTTCGCGCCCTCGGACGCGCTCGCGGCCGCGATCCGGGCCCATGTCCGCGCGCGCCTGTCGGCCCACGAATACCCGCGCGAGGTCGCCTTCGTGCCGGCCCTGCCCATGACGGCGTCGGGCAAGGTCCTGCGCCGGGTCCTGCGCGGACAGGCGTGAGGCCGCCTCACAGGAAGCTCTGCGGGTCGACGTCGATGCTGACCGCCACGTCGCCGCGGGGCCGCGGGGCCGCGGCCAGGGCGGCGCTCAGGAAGCCTTGCAGGTCGATCCGGCGCGCCGTCCGGACCAGCAGCCGGTAGCGGTACCGGCCTCGCACCATGGCGAGCGGCGCCTCGGCGGGGCCGAGCACCTCCAGGAAGCCCTGTGTTTCGGCCGCCACCGTGGCGGCCCGGGCAAGCGCCGCGCCGGCCAGCGCCCGGGCCTGGGCCAGCGCGGCGGCCCGGTCGGTGCCCGACACGATCAGGGCCGCGAGCCGCCCGAACGGGGGAAGGGCCGCGGCCTGCCGGGCCGCGATCTCGGACGCGTAGAAACGCTCCGTGTCGCCCGACAGGAGGGCCCGGATGACCGGGTGGGCGGGGTCGTAGGTCTGGATCAGGCCGTGGCCGGGCCGGTCGCTCCGCCCGGCCCGGCCCGTCACCTGCTGCAGGACCTGGAAGGTGCGCTCGGCCGCGCGCGGGTCACCGTTGGCGAGCCCCAGGTCGGCGTCCACCACGCCCACCAGGGTCAGGCCCGGAAAGTGGTGGCCCTTGGCGACCAGCTGCGTGCCGATCACGATGTCGACATCCCCGGCCGCCACCGCTTGCAGCTCCGCGCGGAGCCGGGCCGTGCCGCCCGGGAAGTCCGAGGACAGCAGGAGGGTCCGGGCGTCCGGGAACAGCCGGCCGACGTTCTCGGCGAGCCGCTCGACGCCCGGCCCGCAGGCTACGAGCGAGTCGACCGCCTGGCATTCGAAGCACTGCGCGGGCCGCGCTTCCGAATGCCCGCAATGGTGGCAGACCAGGGCGCCGCGGAACCGGTGCTCCACCAGCCAGGCGGCGCATTGCGGGCAGCGGAACCGGAACCCGCAGCGGCGGCACAGCGTCAGGGGCGCGTAGCCCCGCCGGTTGAGGTAGAGCAGCGCCTGTTCGCCGCGCTCCAGCGTGGCCCCGACGGCCTCGGCCAGGGGCGGCGCGATCCAGTCGCCGCGGGCGGGCGGGGTCGCGCGCAGGTCCACGGCCGCGAGGCTTGGCATGGCCTGCCCGCCGATCCGCCGCGGCAGCCGCAGGTGCGCGTAGCGTCCCCCGTCGGCGTTCACCCGCGTCTCGATCGAGGGCGTGGCGGACGCCAGCACGACGCTGGCCCCTTCCAGCCGCGCCCGCACCACCGCCATGTCGCGGGCGTGGTAGGTGACACCGTCCTCCTGCTTGTAGGCCGTCTCGTGCTCCTCATCGACCACGATCAGGCCGAGGTCGCGGAACGGCAGGAACAGGCTGGAGCGCGCCCCCACCACGACCGGGGCACTCCCCTCGGCCACGGCGTTCCACAATCGGGCGCGGCGGCGGCCGCCGACCTCCGAATGCCACTCGGCGGGTGGCGTCCCGAACCGTGCTTTGAAGCGGTCGAGGAACTGGGGGGTCAGAGCGATCTCGGGCAGCATGATCAGCACCTGCCGGCCGAGCCGCAGCGCTTCCGCCACGGCCTCGAAGTAGACGTCGGTCTTGCCCGAGCCCGTGACCCCGTCGAGCAGCGTGACCCCGAAAGCCCGCGCCGCGACGGCCCGCTTCAGGATCGCGGCCGCCTCGGTCTGGTCGGGGCTCAGCCGGTGGCCGGCCCGATCGGGGTCGGGCCGCACGGCGGGCGCGGGCTCCAGGGCCACGGGTTCGATCACGCCGGCCTCGGCCAGCGCGTCGATCACCCCCGGGCCGCAGCGGGCCGCGGCGGCCAGGTCGGGTTTGGTGCGGGGCGCGCGTTCGGCGAGCGCGTCGAGCACGCGCGCCCGCGCGGGCGTCAGCCGGGGCAGGGTCGTGCCGGTGGGCCGGTAGCCGAGACGGGGAGCCTCGGCCACGCCTTCGCCGGCGGCCCGGATCGCCATGCGGAGCACCATGCCGCGCGGCATCAGGGTCCAGCGCGCCACCCAGTCGATCAGGTCGCGCAGGGGCTGGCGCAGCGCCGGGAGCGGCCGGCGGGCCGCCACGGGCTTCAGGTTGCCGCCACCTGCGGCGTGCCGCAACTCCCACACCACCCCGACGGTCTGGCGGGTGCCGAGCGGCACCTCGACGACGTCGCCCGGCTCGAGCGACAGTTCGGGGCCGACGCGATACGAATAGGTCTGGTTCAGGGCGACGGGCACCAGGATCTCGGCCACGTTGGCGACCGGCGGGTCGCCGGCGCGATCGTCCATGGCCCGCCCGCCGGGGCCGGGCTCAGGCCCGGACGTTGAACACGCGATGGGGCACGAGCGCCCCCTGCTCGACGGGCCCGAACGCCACCAGGGCGCCGCCGCAGGTCGCGTAAGCCATGGCCGAGGCCGCGGGCGCATCCCGGCCGAGCAGCAGGAGGCTCTGGCCCCGCCGCAGCCGGGCCGCGGCATTGCGGTCGACGTTCACGTGGGCGATCTCGCTCAGGCCCGCCGCGATCGGCAGGAGGTGGCGGGACGGCTCGGCGCCCTCGGCCTCCAGGGCCGCGAGCCCGACCGCGTCGGCCTCGACCAGGGGCCCGACGCGGGTGCGCCGCAGGGCCGAAACGTGGCCGAGGCAGCCGAGCGCCTCGCCCATGTCGCGCGCGATGGCGCGCACGTAGGTGCCCTTGCCGCAGCGGGCTTCGAACACGGCCTCGTCGGGGCCGGCCGACAGCAGGTCGAGGGCATGCACGGTCACGGGGCGGGGCGGCAGGTCGACGGTTTCGCCGTCGCGGGCGCGGTCATAGGCGCGCTCGCCGTTGACCTTGATGGCCGAAAAGGACGGCGGGCGCTGCATGAGCAGGCCCGTGAAGGCGGGCAGCACGGCCCGGATCGCCTCGGAGGTCGGCCGCAGGTCGGAGGTTGCCACCACCTGCCCCTCCGTGTCGTCCGTGTCGGTCCGCGCGCCCCACCGCACCTGGAACCGGTAGGCCTTCTCGCCGTCCTGCACGAACGGCACGGTCTTGGTGGCCTCGCCGAACGCGATGGGCAGCAGGCCCGAGGCGAGCGGGTCGAGCGTGCCGGCGTGACCCGCCTTCTTGGCGTTGAAGATGCGCTTCATGCGGCTGACCGCGTGGGTCGAGGTCATGCCGACCGGCTTGTCGAACACCAGCCAGCCGTCCACGGCGCCGCGCTTGGGGCGGGGCTGGGGCGGGTCGATGGCGATGTCGTCGGGAAGCGGGGGAGCCGGTGGGATCATGGCCATCGCGAACGTGTGGGAAGCGTCGAGCACCGAAGTGCGTTGGAACGGGGGAAGCGGACCGCTCAGTCCGCGTCGGCCTCGTCGTCGCCGAGCACCGACAGGTCGCGCCGCACTTCGGGGGATTGCAGCAGCGCGTCGATGCGGGACGATTTCTCAAAACTCTCGTCCACGCGGAACCGGACGTCGGGCGCGTAGCGGAGGTTGACCTTGCGGGCCAGTTCGCTGCGCAGGAATTTTCGGTTGCGGTCGAGCGCCGCCAGCACGGGCTTCACGTCCTTGCCGCCGAGCGGCATGACGAACACGGTCGCGAGCTTCAGGTCCGGCGACATCCGCACCTCGGGCACCGTGATCACGTGCCCCTCAAGCACGGGATCGTTGACGATCCCGCGCGACAGCACGTCGGCGATGGCGTGGCGCACCGACTCGCCCACGCGGAGCATGCGCTGCGACGGATCGGAGCCGGAATGCTGGGGTTTGCTCATCGGTGCTGTTCCGAACGCCTGGAAACGCGGCGGGGCGGCGGGATGGATGCGCGGGTGACGACGGAGGGCCCCGGTCCGAGCCCTGCAGGTCCCTTTCCCTCCTCGCCACCGGGGAAAGTGTGGCCGAAGCGCCGGATGAGGGATGTCCGACCGGAAACCTGAACCCTCATCCGACCTGTCGGCCCCCTTCTCCCGCGAAACGGGAGAAGGGACAAGGCTCCGTCCTGCGTCGGCCGCCGATCAGAGCGAGCGCTTCTCGGAATGCACGAGGTAGCATTCGATCACGTCGTTCTGCCGCATGTCCTGGTAGCCCTCGAACGCCATGCCGCATTCCTGGCCCGACACGACCTCGCGGACCTCGTCCTTGAAACGCTTCAGGGTCGACAGCTTGCCCTCGTGGACCACGACGTTGTCGCGGATCAGGCGGACGTGGGCGCCGCGCTGCACCGTGCCGTCGGTCACCCGGCAGCCCGCCACCTTGCCGACCTTGGAAATGTTGAACACCTCCAGGATGGTGGCGTTGCCCAGCATCTCCTCGCGCAAGTTGGGGGCCAGCAGGCCCGACATGGCGGCCTTCACGTCATCCACGAGATTGTAGATGATGTTGTAGTAGCGCAGCTCGATGCCACCCTGCTCGGCGAGGTTCCGGGCCTCCTTGTGGGCGCGGACGTTGAAGCCCAGGATCACGGCATTCGAGGCTTCGGCCAGGGTCACGTCGGATTCGGTGATGCCGCCGACCCCCGCGTGGACCACGCGCGCCACCACCTCTTCGGTGCCGAGCTTGTCCAGCGTCGCCATGATGGCTTCGACCGAGCCCTGAACGTCGCCCTTGATCACGAGCGGGAATTCCTTGCGGCCCGCGGTCTTGAGCTGGTTCATCATGTCGGCCAGCGAGCCGCGCACCGTGCCGCCGCGCGCCGCCAGCTTCTCGCGCTTCTGACGTTCGCGGTATTCGGTGATCTCGCGGGCGCGAGCCTCCGATTCCACCACCGCGACCCGGTCGCCCGCGTCGGGTGCCCCGGCGAAGCCGAGGATCTCCACGGGCTGCGAGGGCGTCGCTTCCGTGATGTTGCCGCCCTTGTCGTCGATCAGGGCGCGCACGCGGCCCGACACCGAGCCCGCCACGATCAGGTCGCCGACCTTGAGGGTGCCGCGCTGCACCAGCACGGTCGCCACGGGGCCGCGGCCGCGGTCGAGCCGGGCCTCAATGACCGTGCCTTCGGCGGCCCGGTCCGGGTCGGCCTTGATGTCGAGCAGCTCGGCCTGCAGCTCGATGGCCTCGAGCAGCTTGTCGAGGTTGATCTTGCGCGTGGCCGACACCTCGACCTCGAGCACGTCGCCGCCCATGGTCTCGGTCTGCACGTCGTACTGCAGCAGTTCGGCGCGGGCCCGCTCGGGCTTGGCGTCCGCCTTGTCGATCTTGTTGATCGCCACGATGATCGGCACGCCCGCGGCCCGCGCATGCGCGATGGCCTCGGCGGTCTGCGGCATGACGCCGTCATCGGCCGCCACCACCAGCACCACGAGGTCGGTGACCTTGGCGCCGCGCGCCCGCATGGCCGTGAAGGCCGCGTGGCCGGGCGTGTCGATGAAGGTGATCAGGTTGCCGCCCGGCGCCGCGACCTGGTAGGCCCCGATGTGCTGGGTGATGCCGCCCGCCTCGCCCGACACCACGTTGGCGTGCCGGATCGCGTCGAGCAGCGAGGTCTTGCCGTGGTCGACATGGCCCATGATGGTGACGACCGGCGGCCGGGGCAGCAGGTGCGCGTCGTCGCCGGGCGTGTCGAACAGGCCTTCCTCGACGTCGGACTCGGCGACGCGGCGCACCGTGTGGCCCATCTCCTCGGCCAGCAGCTGCGCGGTGTCGGCATCGATCACGTCCGTGATCTTGGCCATCGTGCCCTGCTTCATCATCAGCCGGACCACGTCCACGCCGCGCTCCGACATGCGGTTGGCGAGTTCCTGGATCGTGATGGTCTCGGGCAGGATGATCTCGCGGGCGAGCTTCTCCTTGGGGTCCGACCCGAAACCTTTCAGGCGCTGCGTCCGGCGCCGGAAGGCCGCGATGGACCGCGTCCGATCCTCCTGCTCTGAGGTGGCGCTGGTGACGGTCAGGCGGCCGCGGTTGCGCTGCTCGGCGCCGCGCGTCGGGCGGGCCGGCAGCGGCATCTTGGGCGCCGTGACCGGACGCAGGATGCGGCGGGTCGGATCGTCCTGGGGCGCGGTCGCCGAGGCACCCACGGGCGGCTTGCGCGGGCCGGCACCCGCGGCATCGGCGGGTAGGCGGCGCTTGGCCTCGTCCTCGGCCCGGCGCTTGGCTTCCATCTCGACACTGCGGCGTGCGTCCTCGTCGCGCTTGCGGGCCTCGGCGGCCTCGCGCTCGATCTTCTCGGCGGCTTCCCGGTGCACGCGGGCGATCGCATCGGCCTCGGCGCGGCGACGATCATCCTCCTCGCGCGACTTGGCCCCGACCAGGGCCCGGGCGCGGGCTTCGCGCTCCTCCTCGGTCAGGGTGCGCAGGACCACGCCGGTCTGCGGGCGGCTGACGGTCGGGCGGGCCGACGCCGCGGCGGGCTTGGCGGG
>CAXTEP010000125.1:0-9447 GCA_964243125.1 uncultured Lichenihabitans sp.
GCGCGGCGCTGGGGCCGGTCGCGGCCGCGCTGGCGGTGCTGGCCGGCCTCGCGGGCTTCGGGGCGTGGCGCCTGCACGGGGAGCCCCCGCCGGCCGTGCCCGGGGTCCGGCTGCGGATCGTGCAACCCGACGCCACCATCGACTCGGATTTCAGCTACGCCCACAAGGACGCGATCCTGTCCCACTACCTGACCCTGTCGGACCGGGCGACCTCGCCCGCCACGGCCGGGCTGGCGGACGTGACCCACCTGATCTGGCCCGAGTCGCCGCTGCCGTTCATCCTGTCGCGCGACGCGGACGCGCTGGCCGCGATCGGCGCGACCCTGCCCGGTGGGGCGGTCCTGGTCACGGGCGCGGCCCGCGTCGAGCAGGGGCCGCCGACGCCCGGCGGGGCGCCCGCGACCCGCTATTTCAACGTGATCCAGGTCGTGGCCGACGGCGGCACGATCGTGGACACCTACGACAAGGTGCACCTGGTGCCGTTCGGCGAGTTCCTGCCGCTCGACGGCCTCCTGCGCCGGATGGGCCTGACGAGCTTCGTGTCGATCCCCGGCGGGTTCGAGGCGGGCCGGTCGCGGCGCCTGCTCAACGTGCCCGGCCTGCCGCCCGTGGCGGCCGTGATCTGCTACGAGGCCATCTTCTCGGGCGAGGTGGTGCCGCCCGAGGCGCGCCGGCGCGGCCGGCGTCCGGGCCTGATCCTGAACGTCACCAACGACAGCTGGTTCGGCTTCACCCCGGGACCTTACCAGCATTTCGCCCTGGCGCGCCTGCGCGCCATCGAGGAGGGCCTGCCGCTCGCGCGCTCGGCCAGCACCGGCATCTCGGCGCTCGTCGATCCCTACGGGCGCATCCTGGCGCGCCTGCCGCTCGGGGCCGAGAACGTCCTCGACGGCCCGCTGCCGGGGGCGCTGCCCGGCACGCCCTTCGGCCGGCACGGCAATCTCGTTCCGCTCAGCCTGTGGGCCGCCGTGCTGGGTTTCGCCCTGGCGACGCGGCGCTTTCCCCAAGGGAATTGGCCAGCATTAATCATGAATTATTGAAGTTGCTTCCATTCTGCCTTTAAAGGGCGACATATGATCATAGAAGAGGTTCAAGGAACCGTATTAAAAATGTGCTCGGATTGGAGCAGGCCCGCCTTGAAGAAGAGCGCCAACGATATTGACCGGCATGTCGGAGGACGGCTCCGCATGCGTCGCATGCTGATCAAGATGAGTCAGGAAAAGCTGGGCGAGGCGCTCGGGCTGACGTTCCAGCAGGTCCAGAAATACGAAAAGGGAACCAATCGCATCGGGGCGAGCCGCCTGCAGCACATCGCCCAGATCCTCGGCGTCACCCCGTCCTACTTCTTCGACGGCACGCCCGGAAGCGGCACCTACACGGAAACCGGCTTCGCCAATTCCGACGAGTCGGGCATGCTGGTCAGCTTCCTGAGCAGCGCCGAGGGCCTGCTGCTCACCCGGGCCTTCGTGCGCATCAAGGACCCGCGCGTCCGTCGGCGGGTGATCGACCTCGTGGCCGTGCTGGCCGATCCCGAGGTCGACAAGGTGGCCGACGACGCCTTGCCGCCGCAAACCTGACACACCCGCCGGCTTCCGTTCTGTTTACCGAACGATTACCCCTGAAACGCTTGACCAAACGAACGCCGCCTGCCAAGAACCCGCTTCGTCGAGGCTGAAGCGTCAAGATCGCGCAGGGTGCTGCCCGTTCCGACCGCGGCCATGTGTTGGGATGCCCGCGCGGGATCGGATCGAGCCGACCGCCCGGGCCGGGTCGGGGAGCGAACGTGGTCCGCGCAAGTCATCTGTTCACGAGCGAGTCCGTGTCGGAGGGTCATCCCGACAAGGTGTGCGACCGGATCTCCGACGAGATCGTCGATCTGTTCTTCCGCGAAGGCGACCGCACCGGCATCGACCCCTACGGCATCAGGGTGGCGTGCGAAACGCTCGCCACCACCAACCGCGTCGTGGTGGCGGGCGAGGTCCGCGGCCCCGCGATCCCGCCGGCGCAGATCGAGAGCACGATCCGGCACGCCATTAAGGACATCGGCTACGAGCAGGACGGGTTTCACTGGGACAGCGCCAAGGTGGAGGTGCTGCTCCACGCCCAGTCGGTCGACATTGCGCAGGGCGTGGACGCGCTGGACGACAAGGCCGAGGGCGCGGGCGACCAGGGCATCATGTTCGGCCACGCCTGCCGCGAAACGCCCGAACTCATGCCGGCCCCGATCTACTACGCCCACCAGATCCTGCAGCTCCTGTCGGATGCGCGGCGGTCTGGCGCCGAGAAGGCGCTGGGACCCGACGCCAAGAGCCAGGTCACGGTGCGCTACGAGAACGGCGTGCCGGTCGGCGTCACGCAGGTCGTGGTGTCCCACCAGCACGTGGACGAGAGCCTGACCTCCGACGACATGCGGCAGCTGATCGAGCCCTACGTGCGCAAGGCCCTGCCCGACGGCTGGCTGGGCGACGGCACGGTCTGGCACATCAACCCGACCGGCAAGTTCTTCATCGGAGGGCCGGACGGCGATTGCGGCCTGACGGGCCGCAAGATCATCGTCGACACCTACGGCGGCGCGGCCCCGCACGGCGGCGGCGCCTTTTCAGGGAAAGACCCCACCAAGGTGGACCGGTCGGCCGCCTATGCGGCCCGCTACCTCGCCAAGAACGTCGTCAAGGCAGGGCTCGCGGAACGCTGCACCCTGCAGCTGTCCTACGCGATCGGCGTGGCCGAGCCGCTGTCGATCTACGCGGACCTGCACGGCACCGGGACGGTGGATCCCGGCAAGCTCGAGGACGCGCTCATGGGGGTCATGCGGCTGTCGCCCCGCGGCATCCGCGAGCATCTCAAGCTCAACCGTCCCATCTACGCTCGCACCTCGTCCTACGGCCATTTCGGCCGGACGCCCGACCGGGACGGCGGCTTCTCGTGGGAAGCGACCGACCTCGCCGACACGCTGGCGTCGCATTTCGCCTGACGGCCGCGACGCCGCGCCCGAAGAGGCGCGCGCGGTCGCGCCGCAACCAGGCCGCCACCTGTCGGGTCTGCTGCACGGGCGGCGGCAGGGGCGCCGGCTCCGCGACGCGCCGGCCGATGCCATGGCCCGCCTGCTGCCGCGCTGCGCCGTGCGGCCCGACGAGGTCGCCGACCCCGGCCGGCTGTTCGCCCCTCCCGTCGCGTCCCTGCGGCTGGAGATCGGCTTCGGGGGCGGCGAGCACGTCCACGCCCAGGCGCGGCGCCACCCGGAGATCGGCTTCATCGCCTGTGAGCCGTTCCGCAACGGCGTGGCGAGCCTGATGCAGCACCTCGACGAGGCGTGGTGCCCCAACCTCCGGGTCTTTCCGGGCGACGGCCGCGCGGTCGTGGACCGCCTGCCCGACAGGGCGCTGTCGCGGGTGGACCTGCTCTACCCCGACCCCTGGCCGAAGCGCCGCCAGCGCAAGCGCCGCTTCGTGTCGGCCGAGGGTCTTCGCGGCTTGGCCCGCGCCATGGCGCCGGGCGCGGTGCTCCGCTTCGCGACCGACATCGACGATTACGCGGGCTGGGCGCTGGCCCGCGTGCTGGCGAGCCCCGATTTCACCTGGGCCGCGGAAGCGGCCGACGACTGGCGCAGGCCCCCGCCCGACTGGGTGCCGACCCGCTACGAGGCCAAGGCCCTCCGGGCGGGCCGCCGTCCCGTTTACCTCGCGTTCCGGCGCGACTGACCGACGCTCACCCGTAGCGGTGCAGGCCGGCGCCGTGCAGCTTGAGCCAGGACTCGGCGGCCGCGAGGTCGGGCGCGAGGCGCTCGGCCACGGCCCAGAAGGCCGCCGAATGATCCATGTGGACCAAGTGGGCGACCTCGTGGGCCGCGAGGTAGTCGAGCACGAGGGGCGGCGCCATGACGAGCCGCCAGGAGAAGTTGAGCCGCCCCCGCGACGTGCAGGACCCCCAGCGGCTGCGCGTGTCCCGCAGCGTGATGGCCGCAACCGTCCGGTTCACGGCCGCGGCATGGCGCGCCACGGCGGCCTCGAGGTCGCGCCGCGCTTCGCGGCGCAGGAGGTCGAGCACGAGGCCGCGCTGCTGCTCGGCGCCCCCCGTCACGCGGATCACCGCTCCCCCGTCCAGACGGGCCTCGATCCGCGCCACGGCCCGCAGGCCCCGGTGCTGCTCGATGGGGGTCGGCACCCCCCGCAGCGGGACCGTGGATCCGGCCTGCAGCGGCACCCGCTGCGGCAGCCGCTCGAACCGGGTGCCGATCCATTCGGCATGGCGCTCGGCGAAGTCCCGGGCGGCCCGCAGGGTGCCGCGCGCCGGCATGGTCAGCACCGCGTCGGCCGTGGCGCTCCGCACCTTCAGGGTGAACCGGCGGGCCCGGGCGACCCGCTTGACCGTCACCCGGTAGCACCGGCCGTCGTGGGTCACGTCCAGGTAGGCGCCGTCGGGCGCCGGGTCGCTGCGAGAACGGAAAAACCGAAGCATGGAAACGCGACTTGCCTTCGATCGCCGCCGCGACGGCTGACCCCACCCTACAACGAAGCCCGCGGCTCCCGCGTCAGCCTCGGTGTTCAGGTGATAAGGAATCCACAACCGGCATCCCTTGATCCACGGCCCGCGTGAAAGCCGTGATGCGGGGCGCGATCTCGGAGCGGAAGCGCGACCCGTTGAACACGCCGTAGTGGCCGACGTTCTTCTGCAGGAGGTGCAGCTTCATGGCGTCGGGCAAGGCCGTGCAAAGGTCGTGGGCCGCGTGGGTCTGGCCGACCCCCGAGATGTCGTCCTTCTCGCCCTCCACCGTCATCAGGGCGGTGCGGCGGATGGCGCCCAGGTCGACCCGCCGGCCGCGCGACACCATCTCGCCCCTGGGCAGGGCGTGGCGCACGAACACGGTCTCGATGGTCTGCATGTAGAACTCGGCCGTGAGGTCCATCACCGACATGTATTCGTCGTAGAAGTCGCGGTGCTTCTCGGCCGCGTCCCCGTCGCCCTTCACGAGGTGGCCGAACATGTCCTGGTGGGCCGACACGTGGCGGTCCATGTTCATGGCCATGAAGCCCGACAGCTGCAGGAAGCCCGGGTACACCTGCCGGCCCGCCCCCGGATAGGGGAACGGCACGGTTTCCAGGCAGTGGCGGCGGAACCACTCGGTGCCGCGGTCCTCGGCAAGCCTGTTGACCGCCGTGGGGCTCCGGCGCGTGTCGATCGGGCCGCCCATCAGCACCATGGAGGCGGGCGCGAGCGGGTCGTCGGCGGCTCCCATCAGCGCCACGGCCGCGGCCAGCGGCACGGCGGGCTGGCAGACCCCCAGCGTGTGCAGCCGGACGCCCGCCGACCCGCCGCCCAGGAACCGGCCCATGGTGATCAGCGCGTCGATGTAGTCGTCGAGGTCGAACCGGCCGAGGGCGAGCGGCACCATGCGGGCGTCCGACCAATCGGTCACGTAAACGTCGTGGGTGGGCAGGAACGCCTCGACGGTGCCGCGCAGCAGGGTCGCGTAATGGCCCGACATGGGCGCCACGATCAGCAGCTTCGACTGGCCCGCCAGCGCCGGCACGGGGTCGCGCGCGAAGTGGATCAACCGGCAGAACGGCACCTGCCAGACGACCTCCTCGACGACGCCGACCGCCTGGCCCTCCACGCTCGTCCGGTCCAGGCCGAAACGCGGCTTGCCGTAGCGCCGGGTCACGCGCTCGAACATCTCGGCCGAGGCCGCCATGTTGCGCCCGAAATCCGTGAAGGTCAGGGGGTTGAACGGGTTCTTGAACCACAGCAGCGTCGCGTCCGACACGGCGCGGGCCGGCGCCATGGCGAGGTGGGCGGCTTCGTACATCTGGTAGGACAGGGTCATGACACTCGTCAGGTTCGGTGGGCCGCGAGCCGGGCCGGCGATCGACGGTCGGGCCCGAGCGCAACTTCGGCGCGAAATGCTGCCCTGCAACATTTAACCAGATGCCGCCCGATCAAGCAATGCGCCGGGTTTTTCACCCCCTCATTCGCCCATCTGCAGCAGCGACCCGGCCATCCGGGCGCTGCGGAGCAACAGCAGGAAGGACAGCAGGCCGAGCCCGAACAGCACGACGTTGATGGCCAGCGCCTCGGCCATCAGGTCGCCCCGCACCGCGTGGTCGGTCAGCAGCGCCCGCAGGCCCTCGAACACGTAGGTGGGCGGCAGCGCCCAGGCGAGCGGCTGCAGCCAGACCGGCAGGATGCCCACGGGATAGTACACGCAGGCGAGCGGCAGCAGGATGAACATGAACGT
The DNA here is from genome assembly GCA_964243125.1 of uncultured Lichenihabitans sp. Taxonomy (GTDB): domain Bacteria; phylum Pseudomonadota; class Alphaproteobacteria; order Rhizobiales; family Beijerinckiaceae; genus Lichenihabitans. Next base: position 6,236 of record CAXTEP010000125.1, read on the forward strand.
CCAGGCGAGGTTCTCGGCCCCGAGCCCCTGGCGCAGCAGCAGGCCGCAGACCAGCAGGCCGACGCTCCAGCTGGTCAGCAGCAGGTTGGCCAGGAACGCTCCCAGGGCCAGCCCCAGCCCCCACAGGTTGAAGCCGAAAAACAGGACGGCCAGCCCGGTCACCGGAATCACGCCGAGCGCCAGGCGAACCAGGCTCATGATCGTCAGGGCCGCCACGAGTTCGAGCGGCCGCAGCGGGCTCATCAGCAGGTTGCCGACGTTGTGGGACCACATCTCCTCCAGGAACGAGGCCGAGAAGCCGAGCTGCGCCCGGAACAGGATGTCCCACAGCAGCATGGCGCCGATCAGCGTCCCGGCCGCGACCGCGGCCCGGGCGGGGGCCGCGCCGCCCTGCGCGGCGTGGCCCACGTAGGTCTGGATGAACCCCCAGGTCACCATCTGCACGGTCGGCCAGTAGATCAGGTCGAGCACGCGCGGCCAGGACGAGCGCAGCAGGTACATGTAGCGCGCCACCATGGCGGCCACGCGGGACGCCGAGAAGCCGGTGAACACGTCGGCGGCCAGTCCCCTCACGACCCGACCTCCGCGCCGGCCGGCACGGTCCGGTCGCGCTCGCGCGCCACGTCCAGGAACACGTCCTCCAGGTTGTCGCGCCCGAACCGCTGCAGCATGTCGGGCAGCGTTTCGTGCGCCACGACCACCCCCTTGCGCATGATGATGACCCGGTCGCACAGCCGCTCGACCTCGGCCATGTTGTGGGACGCAAGCAGGAGGGTGGCGCCCCGATCGCGCCGGTAGGCTTCCAGCCGGGTCCTGATCCAGTCCGCCGTGTCGGGATCGAGCGAGGCGGTCGGCTCGTCGAGCAGCAGCACGTCGGGATCGTTCACCAGCGCCTTGGCGAGCGCCACCCGGGTCTTCTGGCCCGCCGACAGCTGGCCCGCCTTGCGGTCCACGAAGTCGCCCAGCGACAGGCTGTCCACCAGGGCCGCGACGCGGTCGCGCCAGCGCGGCATGCCGTAAAGCCGCGCGAAAACGCTGAGGTTCTCCCGCACGGTCAGCCGGTGCGGCATGTCGACGTAGGGGCTCTCGAAATTCATGCGGCCCAGCACGCGGTGGCGTTCCCGCGTCATGTCGGCGCCGAGCACCCGCACCGTGCCGGCGGTCGGCGTGATCAGCCCCATGATCATGCCGATCGTGGTGGTCTTGCCGGCGCCGTTGCCGCCCAGCAGGGCGGTCGCGCCACCTCGCGCCAGGGTGAACGAGACACCCTCCACGGCGGTTGTTCCGTGATAGGACTTGGTGACCCGGTCGAGGGCGATCGCGGGCTCGGCGGCGATTGCGCGGGAGCGTCCCCCGACGGCCTGCCGGATCACGACGCGGACACCCGGCGCCGCGAGCCGGACCGGGCCGAGGGAGGAAGCCGTCGATGGACGAGACCAGACCTGTGGACCTCGGGCGCTTCGCCCGTCGGCTGCGCGTCGACACGCTGGTCAGGCTCCGCTGGCTGGCCGTGGCGGGCCAGCTGGGCGCAGCCCTGTTCGTCACCTACGCGCTCGGGTTTCCCGTGCCGGCGGTCGCCTGCCTCGCCGTGATCGGCGCGTCGGGCGTGCTGAACGTCTTCCTGCGCCTGCATTTCGGCGCCAGCCACCGGTTCAAGGAAGGGCCCGCGACGGCGCTCCTGGTCTACGACGTCCTGCAGCTGTTCCTCCTGCTGTACCTGACCGGGGGCATCGAGAATCCCTTCTCGATGCTGTTCCTGGCGCCCGTGATGATCTCGGCCGCCTCGCTGCCGCCGCCCCGGACCCTGGTACTCGGGGTGCTGACCGGGATCGCGGCCACGATCCTGGTGTTCAAGCACCAGCCTCTCCCGTGGTTCCCCGGGCAGGCGTTCGACCTGCCGTTCCTGTATATCGCGGGCGTCTGGGCCGCCATCGTGTCGGGCACGTCCTTCACGGGGATCTTCGCGTCCCGGGTGGCCGAGGAGGCCCGCAAGCTTTCCGACGCCCTGGCCGCCACCGAGCTCGTGCTGGCGCGGGAACAGCACCTGACCCAGCTCGACGGCATCGCGGCCGCGGCCGCCCACGAGCTCGGCACGCCGCTCGCCACTATCGCGGTCGTGGTGAGCGAGCTGATCCGGCTGGGGCGCGACCCGGACTGCCGGGTCGATTCGGCGCAGGTGCAGGACGACCTGCGCCTGCTCGATCAGCAGGTGCGGCGCTGCCGCGCCATCCTGGGCCGGCTATCGTCGCTCGACAGCGACTACGCGGGCGCCCTGCAGGAGATGAGCCTGCCCCACCTCGTCGAGGACGTGGTCGGCCCGCAGCGCAACTTCGGGGTCAACGTCGCCGTGACCGCGCAGGGCAAGCAACCCGAACCCGTCTGCCTGCGCAACCCGGGGATCGTCTACGGTCTGGGCAACCTCGTGGAGAACGCCATGGACTTCGCCCGGGACGAGGTCAGGATCGCCATGAGCTGGACGGCCGACAAGGTCACGGTGGCGGTGGCCGACGACGGCCCGGGCTTCTCGCCCGACATCCTGGCCCGGCTCGGCGACCCCTACGTCACCACGCGCGGCCCCGCCCGGCGGGCCAAGTCGGAGGAAGGCGCGGGACTCGGGCTCGGCCTGTTCATCGCCAAGACGCTGCTGGAGCGTTCCGGCGCGAGCCTGACCATGAAGAACGCGGAAAGCGAGGCCACGGGCGCGATCGTGACGGTGCAATGGCCCAGGCAGGCGTTCGAACGCGGGCGCGAGCCTCGAAAAATCGAGAAGGTCGCCCTATCTACCGCCATGGCACGGCTTCCGTGAAACGATCGAACCGCTTGGGGCATCAACCATGAGCCTGGCTTACGAGACCGCCTCCTCCGCTCCGCCGCCGCTGGCCGCCGAAGAGCGCACCCTGCTGATCGTCGACGACGACCGTCCGTTCCTGACCCGGCTCGCCCGCGCCATGGAAAGCCGCGGCTTCGCGGTGGCGACGGCCGAAACCGTGGAAAGCGGCCTGAGTGCGATCGCCACGAACCCGCCCGCCTTCGCGGTGATCGACATGCGGCTCGCCGACGGCAGCGGCCTCGACGTGATCTCGGAGCTGAAGGCGCGCCGGCCCGACGCGCGCGGCGTGATCCTGACCGGCTACGGCAACATCGTCACCGCCGTCACGGCCGTGAAGCTCGGCGCCTTCGACTACCTCGCCAAGCCCGCCGACGCCGACGAG